>NZ_JBEZFD010000019.1:0-201176 GCF_040649235.1 Spirillospora sp. NPDC049024 | reverse complement strand
CACCGCCTGCGCACCCCCACCGGCCTGGACGGCGACCCCATCCCCGTCGACCTCGCCGCCAACGCCGCCAGCCTCGGCGCCGACGTCATCCGCGCGTCCACCCCCGGCGACCTGCGCGACGCGCTCCACCAGGCGCGCAAGTCCCCCCGGACCACCGTTATCCACATTGAGACGAACCCCTTGGCAGGCACCCCCGACAGTGCGGCATGGTGGGACGTCCCGGTCGCAGAGGTGTCGGCGCTGGACTCCGCCCGGGAGGCTCGCGCCCGATATGAGCGGGATAGGCGCGCGCGCCGCCATCATCTGTGATCAACTCCTCAGACCGACCATTCGGGGAGAAACGGAGAGCAGCCGATGAGAGGCGTTTTCGCGCGCGGGAAGTCCAGGGGTCTCGCTGTGCTGGCCGCCGCGGGGCTGCTGGCGCTGAGCGCCTGCAGCAGCTCGGGCGGCAAGAAGTCCGAGGAGACGCCGGAGGGCGCCGGCCCCCGGCTGAAGATCGCGATGGTCACGCACTCCGGCGCGGGCGACACCTTCTGGGACATCGTCCAGAAGGGCGCGAAGGCCGCCGCCGCCAAGGACAACGTCGAGTTCCTGTACTCGGCCGACCCGGACGGCGGCAAGCAGGCCCAGCTCGTCCAGGCCGCGCTCGACAAGAAGGTCGACGGCATCATCGTCACCCTCGCCAAGCCGGACGCGCTGAAGGACGTGCTGGCCCGCGCCGCGGCCGCGAAGGTCCCGGTCGTGTCGATCAACTCCGGCGCCGAGGAGTCGGCGAAGCTCGGCGCGGTCGCGCACTTCGGGCAGGACGAGTCGATCGCCGGTGAGGCGGCGGGCACGGAACTGGCGAAGATCGGCGCCAAGAAGGCGCTGTGCGTCGTCCACGAGCAGGGCAACGTCGGCCTGGAGGACCGCTGCGCCGGAGCCAAGAAGACGTTCGGCGGCGACCTGCAGAACCTGTTCGTCCAGGGCACCAACATGCCGGAGGTGAAGTCGTCCATCACGGCCAAGCTCCAGGCCGACAAGAGCATCGACGGCATCCTCACGCTCGGCGCGCCGTTCGCCGCGACCGCCGTCGACGCGGTGAAGGAGACCGGCGGCAAGGCCAAGGTCGGCACGTTCGACCTGAACAAGGACCTCATCGCCTCGATCAACTCCGGGGCGATCGAGTTCGCCGTCGACCAGCAGCCCTACCTGCAGGGCTACGAGGCCGTCGACGAGCTGTGGCTGCTGAAGAACAACGGCAACGTGCTCGGCGGCGGGCGCCCCGTGCTGACCGGGCCCGCGATCGTCACCAAGCAGAACGCCGGGCAGCTCGAGGCGTTCGCGAACCGGGGGACGCGGTGACCCAGACGGTGGCCGAGCCGCCGGTGGCCCGCCCCGACGAGCGCCTGGCCCGGCGGTCGCCGCTGCGGCGGCTGCTGGGCCGCCCGGAGCTCGGCGCGCTGCTCGGCGCCCTGGCGCTGTTCGTGTTCTTCTCGGTCGTCGCCGACGCGTTCCTGCGCGCCGGGTCGTTCTCCACCGTGCTCTACGCGGCCTCCACCTTCGGGATCATGGCGGTCGGGGTGTCGCTGCTGATGATCGGCGGCGAGTTCGACCTGTCGGCCGGGGTGATGGTGACCTCCTCGGCGCTGATCGCCGCGCTGACCGCCTACCAGTTCACGCTGAACGTGTGGGCGGGCGTGGTGCTCTCGCTGGTGCTGACGCTGGCGCTCGGCATGGTGAACGGCGTCCTGTACGTCCGGACGCGGCTGCCGAGCTTCATCATCACGCTCGCCACCTTCTTCATGCTCGCGGGCCTGAACCTCGGCGTGACGAAGGCGCTCACCGGCAACGTCGCGAGCGACTCCGTCCGCGACATGGACGGCTTCTCCTCCGCCCGCGCGGTCTTCGCCTCCGACGTCGACGTGCTCGGCGTCAACGTCAAGATCACGGTGTTCTGGTGGCTGCTGTTCACGGCGATCGCCACCTGGCTCCTGCTGCGCACCCGCCTCGGGAACTGGATCTTCGCGGTGGGCGGGGCGTCCGCCAGCGCCCGCGCGGTGGGCGTGCCCGTCGACCGCGTGAAGATCGGCCTGTTCATGGGCGTCGCGTTCTGCGCGTGGTTCTCCGGGATGCACCTGGTGTTCGCGTTCGCGACCGTCCAGTCGGGGGAGGGGATCGGCAACGAGTTCCTCTACATCATCTGCGCGGTCATCGGCGGGTGCCTGCTCACCGGCGGCTACGGCTCGGCGATCGGCGCGGCGATCGGCGCGTTCATCTTCGGCATGACGAACAAGGGCATCGTGTACGCCGAGTGGAACCCCGACTGGTTCCGGTTCTTCCTCGGCGCGATGCTGCTGGTCGCCACCGTGGTCAACCTGGTCGTGCGGCGCAGAGTGGAGCGGTCGGCATGACGGAGGCGAAGGAGGCGCCGCTCATCAGGCTGACCGGCGTCGGCAAGAACTACGGCAACGTCATCGCGCTGCGCGACGTCGACCTGGAGGCGTCCGCCGGCGAGGTCACCTGCGTCCTCGGCGACAACGGGGCCGGCAAGTCCTCGCTCATCAAGGTCGTCGCCGGGCTGCACCGCCACGACAGCGGAACCTACGAGGTGCGGGGCGAGAAGGTGGCCTTCGGGTCGCCCCGCGACGCGCTCGACCGCGGCATCGCGACCGTCTACCAGGACCTCGCGGTCGTGCCGCTCATGCCGGTCTGGCGCAACTTCTTCCTCGGTTCGGAGCTGCGCGGGCGCTTCGGCCGCCTGGACGTCGGGTCCATGCGCGAGACCACCCACCGCGAGATGGCCGCGATGGGCATCGACCTGCGCGACGTCGACCAGCCCATCGGGACCCTGTCGGGCGGCGAGCGGCAGTGCGTGGCCATCGCCCGCGCCGTCCACTTCGGCGCGAAGGCCCTCGTCCTGGACGAGCCCACCGCCGCGCTCGGCGTCAAGCAGGCGGGGGTGGTGCTGCGCTACATCGTCCAGGCGCGGGAGCGGGGCCTCGCGGTCGTCTTCATCACCCACAACCCGCACCACGCCTACCCGGTCGGCGACCGCTTCCTGATCCTCAACCGGGGGCGCAGCATCGGCTACCACACCAAGGAGGAGATCACCCGCGAGGAGCTGACCGCCCTCATGGCGGGCGGCAGCGAACTGGAGGAACTCGCCCACGAGCTCGACGCGGCGGGCTCGTCCGCCGCCGCCGCCCAGGTGACGAAGGAGGCCGAAAGCCTGGGCCTCACCGACGACTGACGGCACCCCCCGGGCCGCTCCTCACGGCTCGGGGGACCGCCGGGGCTCGGGCGCGGTGGGAGCCGGGTCGGGGCGGGCGGCGGTGATGTGGTCGGCGAGCTTGCGGACGCGGGCCTCGTGCTCGTCGTAGCCGACGACGACCGGGGGCTCGTTGTAGGGCATCGTGTCGGACGAGCGGCGCAGCTTCACGTACTGGCCGCAGGCGTCGATCGCGTAGGGCTCCATGTCGTCCTGCAGGGCGCCGATGACGGTGATGCCGTGCGTCTCGCCGATCTTGCGGAAGAGCGCCACGGCCTCCTTGCGGTGCTCCTTGCCGAGGTTGCGGCCGAGCTCGTCCAGCACGAGGCACAGCCGGCCGCCGCCGGAGCTGGCGAGCGCCGCCGCGCACACCAGCTTGACGGCCTTCTCGTCCATGAGCGCGGTGTTGGCGCGGCGGTTGTAGGGGACGTACCGCTGCCCGTCCGAGCGGCGCCATTTCGGCGTGACGCGCCAGCGCCACTCCTGCTCGGGGTCGCCCGGCTGCTCCGGCGTGGGGAACTCCAGCGTCGCGCCGTACCCCCCGTACGCCACGTCCAGCTTCTCGAACTCCTCCGACACCCGCTGCAGGCGCGCGCGGATCGCGGCCGTCAGCGCCGTGCGGTGCGCCTCGGCCGCGCCGGCCGCCTCCGTCGCGCCCTTCTGCGCCTTGTCCAGGTCGGCGCGGCGCGCCGACAGCTGCACCTCGATCTGCCGCCGCTGGTGCTTCTCGTAGTCCTCCTGCTGGCGCAGGTAGCTCTCCATCGCCTTGACCAGGCGCGGGAACGTGGCCTGCTCGCGGTCGGTGCGGCGGCCCTCGCCCTCGGCGCGCTCGCGCAGCAGGAACCGCATCTCCTCGGGCATGTCCTCGTCGGACGGGCCGTCAGGGAAGACCCGCCGCAGCGCCTCCGACAGGTGCTTCTCGGCGGTGTGCCACCACTCGGCGGGCGTCCAGGTGGCCTCGTCCTCGTCCAGGCCGGACAGCCACTCGGCGGCGCCCTCGCGGGAGCCGCCCCACGCCTTCTCCAGGTCGTCCAGGCCGAGCGCGGCGCGCCTGTCGGCCAGCTCGGACGCGGCGCGGCGGACCTTGTCGCGCTCGCGCTCGTGGCCCTCCTTGCGGCCGCGCAGCCGGTCGACCTCCAGCGCGCGCGTGTCGGCCTTCGCCTGCAGCCGCCGCAGCGCCTGCTCCGCCGCCCCGAGGCGCGGGCCGAGCCGTGACTCGCTGCCGCCCAGCTCCTCCAGGCCCTCGCGCAGCCCCGCCATCGCCGCGCGGACCTCCTCCAGCTCGGCCGCCGCCCGCGCGCCCGCGAGCCGCCGCCCGGCCAGCGCCACGTCGGCGGCGGCGTCGGCCGTGGCCTGCCGCGCGCTCTCCAGCGCCTCCTTGGCGGACTCCACCGCCGTCCTGGCCGCCTGGACGCGGGCCACGCGCCCAGTGACGGGCTCCTTGAAGCCGCCGACGACCACGGCCCCCGTGCCGCCCCCTTCGAGGGCGGCGAAGAAGGCGGCCGGCGCGGGTTCGCAGGCCACGCCCTCCGGGAGCGGCCCGGCGCCGTCCGCGGGCACGATCATGGAGCCGGGCATGCCCTCCAGGGCGGCGACCGCGGCGTCCAGGTCGTCCGCCCCGACGACGACGGCCTCCCGGTACGGCCAGAGGGCCGCCTCCCAGCGCTCCCGGACGTCCTCGGCCAGCTCCACGGCGTCCAGCAGGCCCACCGCCGCGATGCCCGCGGCGGACAGCGCGCGGATCTGCGCGGGCGCGCTGCCCTCGCCCGCCTCCGCCTCGGCCAGGGACCGCTCCGCGCGCGCGACGGCGCCCTTGGCCATCCCGTACTCCTGCTGGGCCTCGTCCCGGCGGGCCTCGGCCTCCGCCAGCTCGGCCCGCGCGGTGTCGCGGTCGCGCCCGTCGGCCTCGCGGCGGCGCTCCTCCAGCGCGGACACGCGCCGGCGCAGCTCGTCCAGGCGGTTGCGGGCGACGGCCTTGTCGGCGCCGAGCTTGTCGGCCTGGCCCTTCAGCTCGGCGAGCGCCGCGCCCGCCTCCTGGAGCCGCGCCTCCAGGGCGCCGCCGGTGAGCTGCTCGATCTCCTTCTCGGCGGCCTTCGCCGCGGCGGCGAGCTCCTCGCCCTCCCGGTGCAGCCGCTCCTGGTCGGCGGCGTGCGCGGCGTCGGCCTCGGCGGCGTCCGCCAGCAGCCGGGCCTGCCGCGTCCGCCAGTGCCGCACGGCCGCGGCCACCTCGTCGCGGGCCCGGTCGCGGCGGTCGAACGTCTTCAGCAGGCTCGCCGCCTCCCGCTCCCACTCGGTGAGCCGCTCGGCCGCCTCCGCGGCCTTGGCGCGCTCGCGGTGCTCCTCCGCGCGGGACTTGCGCTCGGCCTCCAGCTCCCGGTCCAGCCCGGTCAGCGCCGCGATCGCGCTGAAGATGCGCTCCGGGCTGATCTCGTTCAGCGGCTGCGACAGCAGGTTCGTCGCGACCTTGGACCGCACCGACGTCGACAGGAACGACACGCACCGGACCTGCCCCCCGTACAGGACGCGGGACAGGTCCTTCGCGACGAGGTCGCGGCGCCCGGCGCTGCGCGGCAGGCTCGCCCACAGCCGGTCGGCCAGCGACACCCGGTCGGCCTCGGACGGGGCCGACGCCAGGTAGACGCCCTGCCGCCACCGGATCTCCAGGTGCGGCGCGTCGACGTTCACCCGCAGCCACACGGTCACGGCGGTCTCGCCGTGCTCCGCCGCGGTCCCGTCCTCCGAGGTCCCGTCCTCCGCCGCGGCCCCGCCGTCCTCCGGGGGCTCGGCGTGGTCGAAGACCCCGACGATGTACCCGTGGTCGGCGCTGGCCCACTGGCTGTCGCCCTGCGCGGCCAGTTCCGCGTTGAACAGCAGTTCCGCGACCGCACGCGCGCCCGACGCGAACCGCCACTGCTCGTCCCCAAGCAGCGCGGTGATGGCCGCGATGAACGAGGACTTGCCCGCGCCGTTGGAGTCCTTCGGCCCCTGCCCGGCCACCACGATGAGCGTCCCCGGGACGGTCGGCACCGGATGCGTCGACAGCCGCGAGATGTTCACCGCCTGCACGGCCACGAGGGTCCGGTCGCCGACGACGTTCTCGGCGTCGCGCGCGGTCACCATCGGTTCGAGGACCGCCGTCATGTGTGCTCCCCCTGCTCGCGTTCCCGCCCCCTGCGCCGCGCCCGGATCGCCGCCGCGAGCGGCGAGTCCGGCCCGGCGGCCAGGATCAGCTCCTCCTGCAGACGCCTTCGCGCGGCGCCGGTCAGCCGGTGGAACTGCGGCCCCGGCACGAACCCTCCCGCGTCGTCCGCCCCCGCCTTCACCTGCGACACCAGCCCGGCCAGCCGCAGCCGCCGCAGCGCCGACTCCAGCTCCCCGACCGGCAGCTGCGTGCGGCGGCGCAGCTCGTCCAGCGGCGTCGGGTGGGGCGACAGCCACGAGTCGTCCTCCAGCAGCCCCGCCGCCCTCGGGATCGCCACCGAGTGGATCAGCACCAGGGTCAGGACGGCCCGCTCCCGCACCGGCGGGACGCACTCGGGGTCGGCGGCCAGCTCCGCGGCGACGTCGTCGCGGTAGCCGGAGATCCAGCGCGTCTGCTCCGACCGGATGAGGGTCCGCCCGCCGAGCGCGAGCATCTGCTCCACCGTCCTGCGCAGCGCCGGCTCCCGCAGCGCGGCGAAGCGCACCTCCGAGACCGGCTCGGCGGCGTGCTCGACCGCCATGTAGGCCGCCACGAGCTCCGCCCGGCGCCGCTCGTCGTAGGGCCGCAGCACCGGTTCGAACATGTCACTCACCCGCGTCCTCCCCGGTGCCGGGTTCGGGGAGGCGGCGCAGGAGGTCGCGCAGCGACCCCAGGGAGCCTTCCGGCCAGAGCGCGACCCGCGGACCGGGGCGGACGGTGCCGGAGGACTCGTCCAGCAGCAGCCAGCCGGTGTCGGACAGGCGGCGGAGCTCGCCGGTCGCCCAGCGGCGGGCCAGGTCGGTGTCACCGCGCGTCATGCCCGCGTACACCTCCAGGACGTCCGCGACCGTGGACGGCGAGCCCGGCCAGGGGGCGTCGTCCAGGCGCGTCCAGCAGCAGCGCAGGGCCGCGGCGAGGACGCGGCGGGCCTGGCCGGCGCGGTCCAGCGGCATGGGGGCGGTGTCGTACTCCTCCAGCAGCGCGGGCGTCGCGCCGTCCGGCCACTCGGGCAGGAGCCAGACGCGGTCGCCGTCCGCCGCCGCGGCCGTCCCCGGCGGCACCGGCTCGGACACCGGGACGGACGGCCCGCCCAGCACGCGGGCGCGTGCGCGGGCCAGGACATGCGGGTCGACGGTCACCGGTCCGTCCTTTCGAACCGGCCCGGGGACACCCACGTCGGGGAGCCCTCGGGACGCACCGCCAGGCCGTCGGACCAGACGAGGCGGTAGGGCAGTTCGGGGTGCAGGTGGATGGACGACAGGTCCGCGAGCATGCGGCGGGCCGTGGCCCAGTCGTGGGCGAGGACGTCCTCGACCGCGATCGCGTCGTGGCCGCGGAGGATCTGCTCGGCCAGGCCGCGGAGCCTCTCCGTCGCGGCAGTGTCCGAGCCGGTGTCGCCCGACAGGCCCGTGTCCGGGACCGACGGGCGGGGCGGCGCGGGACGCGGGGGCGTGGCGCGCGGGCCGTCCTCCACGGCCGTCACCACGGCGGACGGCTCGTGCCACGGCGCGGGCGCGTCGAACACGAACCCGTCCAGGACGGCGGCGAGGTCCTCGCGGGACGCGGTGCGGGTGAAGGTGCGCCACGTCTCGGGCGGCAGGAGGGTGAGGTTGCGGGTCGTGCCCGCCGAGTCCGACAGCCGGGCGGCGGCGCGGCGGGAGGCGTCGCCGTAGGCGTAGATGGCGGCGCGCAGGTCGGTGCAGGTGCGGTCGAGCTGCGGCCAGCGGCGCAGGATCGCGCCGTGCAGCCGCTCGGCGCGCAGCAGGATCTCCTCGGTGCCCCAGAGCTTCGGCGCCTGCTCCCGTAGCTCCTCGATGGTGCCGTTGGTGAGGGTGACCAGCTCGACGCTCCACAGCCGGAACGCGCGGGCGAGGCCGTCCGCGCCGTCGCGGGCCTGCTCGGGCGTCATGCGCGGGTCGGCCACGTTGAGCTGCTCCAGCGCGAGGAGCCGGTGCATCTCGCTCTGGCCGCCGTCCAGCATCATCCGCCGGACGAACATCAGCCCGACGACGCTCGTGAACGAGGCCCTGTAGCGCAGCTGGTTCGGCTTGGGGAACACCTCGCGGACGGCGCCGAGCCCCTTCAGCACCCGCAGCCGGTTCTCGAAGACCTCGGCCGGGTAGCGGCGGCACACGTACCGCATCTGCTCGCGGCTCAGCCCGTCCTCGCCCGCGTCGGCGAACGCCGCGAGCAGCGTCTCGGCGACGTCCACGAGCTCCGGGTCGTCGACGACGGCGCCGCTGTCGCGGGCCAGCGCCGCGAACATCTGGCGGTAGACGCCCAGCACGGCCTCGCCGACCAGGACGTCGTCGAGGCTGGCGGCCGTGTTGTCGGAGGCAGGGGACACGGCGCACTACGGTACGGCCACCGCGCCGCCAAGGTGGAATCGGCGCGGTCGCGCCCCGGCCTGCGGGCGTTCCCGCGCGCCCGGTGGACGCGCGGGAACCGCGGAGGTCAGCCGGCGGGGGCCGGGTGGGGGATGGACTTGTGCTCCAGGTACGCGTGCAGGCCCTCGGGGCCGAGTTCGCGGCCGAGGCCGCTGTTCTTGTAGCCGCCGAACGGGGTGTTCGGGTCGAGGGTGTACATGTTGACGCCGCAGCTCCCGGTGCGGATGCGGCGGGCGACCTCCACGCCGTGGTCGACGTCGGAGGTCCATACCGAGCCGCCGAGGCCGTAGTCGCTGTCGTTGGCGATCTTGATGGCGTCGGCCTCGTCCTCGTAGGGGATGAGGACGAGGACCGGGCCGAAGATCTCCTCGCGGGCGATGCGCATGTCGTTGCCGACGTCGCCGAAGACCGTGGGCGCGACGTACCAGCCGCGGTCGTGCGGGCGGTTCAGGCCGCCGGTGATGATCTTGGCGCCCTCGTCCTGGCCGATCCGGATGTAGTTCTCCACGCGCTCCTGCTGCCGCTTGGCGACCAGCGGGCCGATCTCGCAGCCGTAGTCGGCGGGGTCGCCCACGTTGAGGCCGCTCACCATGGTCGCGAGCGCGTCGGCGACCTCGTCGTAGCGGCGGCGGGAGGCGAGGATGCGGGTCTGCGCCGCGCACGCCTCGCCGTTGTTCATCAGCGAGGCGAGCTTGAAGCCCTCGACGGTGGCGGCGAGGTCGGCGTCGTCCAGGATGATCGCGGCGGACTTGCCGCCGAGTTCGAGGGTGACCCGCTTGAGCTGCTCGCCGCAGACCGCGCCGATCTTGCGTCCGGCGGCGGTGGAGCCGGTGAAGGACACCTTGTCGACGTCGGGGTGCGCGACGAGGTAGGCGCCGACCTCGCGTCCGGCGGGGACGAAGTTGACGACGCCCTCGGGGATGCCCGCCTCGCGGATCCACTCGGCGAGCAGGTAGGTGTCGAGGGGGGTCTCGGGGGAGGGCTTGGCCACGACGGTGCAGCCGGCGATGAGCGCGGGCGCGAGCTTGAGCATCAGCGTGAACTGCGGGACGTTCCACGGGACGATCGCCGCGACGACGCCGACCGGCTCCTGGGTGACCGTGACCGGGCCCAGCATGCCCTGCCGCTCCTCCTCCCAGGTGTAGGTGGCGGCGAGGTCGACGTAGTACTGGAGCACCATCTGCGGGATGGCGGCCTGCCCGAACACCGAGAACATGATGGGCGAGCCCATCTCGGCGGTCACGAGGTCGGCCATCTCCTGCTGGCGCTCGGCGTAGATCGCGGAGAGCCGGCCGACGATCTCGGCGCGCTCGGCGGGGGTCATCCGCGGCCAGGGGCCCTCGTCGAAGGCGCGCCGCGCCGCCGCGACGGCCGCGTCGATGTCGGCCTCGGTGCCCTCGGGCACCCGCCCGATGACCTCCTCGGTGTGCGGGGACACGACGTCGATCACGCCGGTGCCGGCCGGTGCGGCCCACTCGCCTCCGATGAACAGCCGATCGTGCTCGCGCATGCTGCTGTGCCTCCCCTGCCCGAAGGGCCGACGCGGGTAACCGAATGCTTGCTTGGCCACAGCATCGCATGACGTCCCCGGGCGTTGGCAAGAGGAAATGAGACTGGAGTCTCATTTGATAGAACGGGCCCATGGCCGAGATCGCGGACGTCTGGTCCGACCCCGCCTGCCCGTACACCTGGATCACGTCCCGGTGGCTGCTGGAGGCCGCGAGGGTCGGCCCGCACGTCGGCACGCCCGTCGTCGCGGTCGGCGAGGTCGCGTTCTTCGGGCCGGTCCTGTCGCGGGTCCCGCGCGGCGAGGAGGCCGGGCGGCTCTGGGACGGGACGCTCCTCGTCGCCGGGGTGCCCGGCTTCCACGAGCTCAAGGGGGTCCCGCACGCCGACCCCGACCCGTCCTAGAGCAGGTGGGCGTTCGGGCGGCGGGCGCGCTCGGCGAGCGCGGGCAGCTCGACCGCCTCGACGCCCGCGGCCTCCAGGATCTCCGCGCCCGTGCCCGCGGCGAACAGGGCCGGCTCGCGCCAGGCGAACACGACGCGCCGGGCGCCCGAGGCGACGATCAGCTCCGCGCACGTGCGGGGGCGCGACGCGCGGTGCCCGCACGGTTCGAGGGAGCTGTAGACGGTCGCGCCGGCGAGGTCGCCGGCCGTCCTTCGGAGGGCGGCCTCCTCGGCGTGGTCGTGCGGGTCGTCCTCGCGGGAGAAGCCGCGCGCGATCTCCCGCCCGTCCGTGCCGACGATGACCGCGCCCACCGAGAACGCGGTGCGCGAAGGCGGGCACAGCGCCGCGAGGTCGCAGGCCAGCGCCAGCCAGCCGAGGTCATCCACGCGCGCCTCCGATCAGGT
The DNA here is from genome assembly GCF_040649235.1 of Spirillospora sp. NPDC049024. Lineage (NCBI taxonomy): Bacteria > Bacillati > Actinomycetota > Actinomycetes > Streptosporangiales > Thermomonosporaceae > Spirillospora > Spirillospora sp. NPDC049024. Next base: position 190,004 of record NZ_JBEZFD010000019.1, on the reverse strand, counting down.
AGCGCAGCAGGGCGAGGTCGCCGATGCGGGTGGCCTCCGCGAGCCGCATCGGGCGGGCCGGCGACTGCGGGAACACCCCGGACCGGACGAAGCGCGGCGCGGACGGGTCACCGATGAAGAACGGCGCCACGACGAGCTGGATCTCGTCCACCGCGTCGGCGGTGAGGAACAGCGTGTGGATCCCCCCGCCGCCCTCGACCATCAGCCGCCGGACGCCCCGGGACGCGAGGTCGGCGAGCACCGCGCTGAGCGCGGGCGGGTCGCCGGCGTCCACGACATCGGCGAGGCCGTCCAGCCGGGCCGCGAGTTCCGGCGCGGTGCCGGTCGGGGCGTACACGAGCTTCGGGGACTCGCCCGTGGTGAAGAACTTCGCGCCCGGGTCGAGGTCGCCGCTCCAGGTCAGCGTCACCTTGGTGAGGTCGGCCGGGAGCCCGCGCGCGACGCGCTGCTCCCGCCGCGCCGCGGAGCGCACGAGCAGCCTCGGGTCGTCGGCCCGGACGGTCCCCGCGCCGACGAGGATCGCGTCGCAGCCGGCGCGCACCGCGTCGACCCGGTCCCAGTCGGCCGTGCTGGACAGCCGCAGCCGCTCCGGAGTCGCGTCGTCGATGTAGCCGTCGGCGGACATCGCGCAGCTCAGCAGCACGTAGGGGCGCTCGCTCACGCCGCCACCCTACGGGAGCGCCGCGCCCGCGGACGCCGCCGCCCGCGGAGATCGTTTGAGGCGACTCGGCGTTTCTGCGCCGGATGTGTCGGAGGGGGTGCCTATGGTTGCTGCGACATGCGAATCCTGCACACCTCCGACTGGCATCTCGGCAGATCGTTCCACCGCGAGGACCTGCTGGCCGCACAGGCGGCGTTCGTCGACCACCTGGTCGAGACCGCCGAGGCGGAGCGGGTCGAGTGCGTGCTGGTCTCCGGGGACGTCTACGACCGGGCCCTGCCCGCCGTCGACGCCGTCCGGCTGTGCGACGAGGCCCTGAAGCGGCTCGCCGACCGCACCAGGGTCGTCGTCATCGCGGGCAACCACGACTCCGCGCGCCGCCTCGGCTTCGGGTCGGGGCTGATGGACGCCGCGGGCGTGCACGTCCGCACCGACTTCGCGACCGTGGGGGAGCCCGTCGTCGTGGGCGACGCCGCGATCTACGGCATCCCCTACCTGGAGCCCGAGCTCGTCCGCCACCCGTGGGAGCTGGACGAGCGCAGCCACGCCGCCGCGCTCACCGAGGCGATGCGCCGCGTCCGCGCCGACGCCGCGCGCCGCGACGAGCTCTCGGTCGTGCTGGCGCACGCGTTCGTCACCGGCGGCGAGTCCAGCGAGAGCGAGCGCGACATCTCGGTCGGCGGGTCCTCGCAGGTGTCGGCGTCGGTGTTCGACGGCGTCGACTACGCGGCGCTCGGCCACCTGCACGGCCGCTGGAGCATCACCGACCGCGTCCGCTACTCGGGCTCCCCGCTGGCGTACTCGTTCTCGGAGGAGAAGCACGTCAAGGGCTCCTGGCTGGTCGACCTGCGCGCGGACGGCGTGGCCGCGGAGTTCGTGGAGGCGCCCGTCCCCCGGCGCCTCGCCCGGGTCCGGGGCCGCCTCGACGACCTGCTCACCGACCCGTCCTACGACGAAATCGAAGACCGCTGGCTCCAGGTCACGCTGACCGACGAGCGCCGCCCGTCCGCCGCGATGGAGCGGCTGCGCCGCCGGTTCCCGCACACGCTCGTCCTCGGCTTCGAGCCCGAGGGCGGCGGCGCGGACGGCGCCCGCACGTGGTCGGGCCGCGTCCGCGAGCGCTCCGCCCTCGACGTCGCGGGCGACTTCGTCGCCGAGGTCACCGACGGGCCCGCCACCGACGCCGAGCGCGCGCTCCTGCACGAGGCCTTCGAGGCGTGCCGCCGGAAGGAGGCCATGGCGTGAGGCTGCACCGGCTGGAGATCGCGGCGTTCGGGCCGTTCTCGGGGACGGAGCTCATCGACTTCGACGCGCTGTCCGACGCCGGGCTGTTCCTCATCCAGGGCCGGACGGGCGCGGGCAAGACGAGCATCCTCGACGCGGTCTGCTTCGCGCTCTACGGCCAGGTGCCCGGCGTCCGCAACGCGGTGAAGGGGCTGCGCAGCGACCACGCGCCGCCCGGCGCGGGGCCGCGCGTGGTGCTGGAGACGACCATCCGGGGCCGCCGCATGCGCATCACGCGCTCGCCCGCCTGGGAGCGCCCCAAGCTGCGCGGGTCCGGGACGACGACCGAGCACGCCAAGGTCGTTCTCGAGGAGTTCGAGCACGGCGCGTGGGTCGGGCTCACCACCCGCCTCGATGAGGCGGGCGACCTCGTGTCGCGGATGCTCGGGATGACCGCGGTCCAGTTCTGCCAGGTGGCGATGCTGCCGCAGGGGGAGTTCGCCGGGTTCCTGCGCGCCGGCGCCGAGGAGCGCCGCAAGGTGCTGGAGCGGCTGTTCGCCGCCGAGGTGTTCGCCCAGGTCGAGAAGTGGCTCGCCGACCGGCGCGCCGCGACCGGCCGGGAGGCCGCCGAGCTCGGGGCGCGCGCCGTCTCGATCGCCGACCGGATCTGCGAGACGACCGGCGCCGCGTCGCCGCGCGGGCCCCGCCCGGCCGTCCCGGCGCCGCGCCGCGGGGAGCCCGTGGTCGAGCCGTTCGCCGAGGTGGAGGCGCTGCCCGCGTGGGCCGCCGAGCTGGCGGGCGGCCAGGAGGACGTCCGCGCGGTCGTGGAGGAGCTGCGCGCGGGCGTCGCCGCCGCCGCGCAGGCGGCGCGCGAGGAGCTGGAGGAGGCGAGGGCGCTCGCCGACCGGCGGCGCCGCCACGCCGACGCGCTCGCCAGGCGCGACGCGCTGGCCCAGCGCGCGGAGGAGAAGTCGCGGCTCGCCTCGCGGCTCGACGCCGCCGCCCGCGCCGACCGGGTCGTCCCGCTGGTCAGGGACGTCCAGGCCCGGCACGGGGAGGCGGCCCGCGCCCGGCGCTGGGCCGAGGAGACCCGCTCCCGGGTCGCGGCGCTGCTGCCGCCGAAGGCGCCGCAGGACGTCCTCGCCAAGGCCGAGCGCCAGCGCCGCGACGAGGTCGCCGCGCTGGAGGGCCGCCGGGCCGCCGCCGCCCGCCTCCGCCAGATCGGCCGCGACCGCGAGGCGCTGGCCGGGGAGCTGCGGCGGCTGGAGCCGGAGGACGCGCGGATCCGCGCCGCCCTCGCCGAACTGCCCGCGCTCGTGGAGGGGCGCCGCGCCGAGCTGGACGAGGCCCGGCTCGCCGCCGCCGGGCGCTCCGGCGCCGCGGCCGCCGTCCAGGACGCCGGGCGCCGCCTCGACGCGGCGCAGCGCCGCGACCAGGTGGAGCACCGGCTCGCCGAGGCGGAGGCCGGGTACCGGACGGCGGTCGACGCCGCCCAGGACGCCCGCCAGCGCGTCCTCGACCTCCGCCAGGCGCGGCTGGACGGCATGGCCGCCGTCCTCGCCGAGGAGCTGGTGGACGGCGAGCCCTGCCGGGTCTGCGGCTCCACCGAGCATCCGGCCCCCGTCACCTCGCTCGCGATCATCCCGACCGAGGAGCAGGTGGAGGAGGCGCAGGCCGAGGCCGACGGCGCCCAGGACGTCCGGGAGCAGGCCGCGACCGCGGTCGGGGAGCTGCGCACCGAGCGCGACAAGCTGCTGGAGATCGCCGGCGAGGCGGACGCGGACGCCCTCGCCGCCGAGCTGGCCGAGGCGCAGGCGGCGCTGGCGGCGGCGGAGGCCCGCGCGGCCGAGGCCGAACGCCTGGAGGCGGAGCTGCACCGGCACGAGCAGGAGCTCGACCGGGTCCGCACCGCGCAGGAGGAGACCGGCCGGGCCCTCACCGAGAACCGCACCCACGACCGGGAGCTGGCCGCCGAGCAGGCCCGGCTCGCCGCCGAGCTGGACGAGGCGCGCGGCGGCGACCCGACACTGGAGGCCCGCATCGCCAGGCTCGGCGAGGAGGCCGACGCGCTCGCCGCGGCGGTCGAGGCGGTCCGCGCCTACGGGCGCGCCGACGAGGAGCTGGCCGCCGCCCGCGCGAAGGCGGGGCAGGAGGCCGCGGAGCAGGGGTTCCGCACGCCGGAGGAGGTCCTCGAAGCCGCGCTCTCCGACGAGGACCAGGGCGTCCTGCGCGACCGGGTCCGCAAGCTCGACGACGAGGAGGCCGAGGTCCGAGCCCTGCTCGCCGACCCGGAACTGGTCGCGGCCGCCGCCGCGCCCGCCCCCGACCTGTCCGCCCTGCAGGCGGCGGTCGCCGCGGCCGACGCGGCGCACACCGGGGCCGCGAACGCGGCCGACCGCGCGCGGCACCGCTGCGAGCGCCTCGCGGAGCTGCGCATGGAGCTCGCCGCCGCCGTCGGCGAGTGGCGCCCCGCCGCCGCGCGCCACGAGGTCGCCGAGCGGCTCGCGGGCCTCGCCTCGGGCAAGCACGCGGCGAACCGGCACGCCATGTCGCTGTCGGCGTACGTGCTGGCCGCCCGCCTCGAACAGGTCGTCGCCGCCGCGAACGAGCGGCTGCACCGCATGTCCGGGGGCCGCTACGCCCTCGTCCACACCACCGACAAGGCGGCGGGCGACCGCTCCAAGGGCGCCGGGGGCCTCGGCCTGCGCGTCGCCGACTCCTGGACGGGCCTGGAGCGCGACCCGGCGACCCTGTCGGGCGGCGAGTCGTTCATCAGCTCGCTGGCGCTGGCGCTCGGGCTCGCCGACGTCGTCACCGCCGAGGCGGGCGGCACCGAGATCGGCACCCTGTTCGTCGACGAGGGGTTCGGCACGCTCGACGAGGAGACCCTCGACGAGGTCATGGACGTCCTCGACGGCCTGCGCGACGGCGGCCGCGCGGTCGGCATCGTCAGCCACGTCGCCGAGCTGCGCGCCCGCATCCCCGCCCAGCTCCGCGTCACCAAGGACCGCGCCGGCTCCACCGCCGCGGTCGTCGTCTGACGCGGTGGCCGTTCGACGCGGTCACCGGCGGGCGGCGCCGGTCAGCCGGAGATGTACTGCAGGATCACGTTGTGCACGTGGTGGCTCTTGTCGGCGCCGCGGAACTCGACCTCGTAGGTGTGGGTGCCGACGTTGATCGCGATCGAGCCGGTGGAGAAGTAGGACCCGGCCCACGACTTGTTGCTGACCACGCTCACCGAGGTGATCCTGGAGTAGGGGACGCTGGTGATCGCGTACTTCTTGCCGGCGAAGCTGCGGTCCTGGACGATCACCCGGCGGTCGGTGAGCCCGATGAACCCGGTGCCCGTACCGACGGCGTCGTAGACGGCGATGATCTGCTCGCCGGGCAGCAGCCCGCTCTCGATCTGCTTGAGCTGCCCCGACCTGTCGTGCTCGACCCCGTCGCCCATGGCTCCTCCGGTGCTGGTGGCATTCGTCCCGTTCCGTAGCGAGTGTCTCAGCCGCCGGGGGTGGACCGGGCGGCTTCCAGGAAGCCGACGCACCGGCCGAGGAGTTCGATCAGCGTCTCCCGCTCGGCCTCGGTGAACTCGGCGGCGAGCCCCCGCTCGACCCTGACCGCGCGGACGTCGGCCCTCTCCAGGACGGCCGCGCCCTCGGCGGTGAGCCGCGTCTCCAGGATGTTGCGGTGCCACTCGTGCGGGGTGCGCTCGATCAGCCCGCGCTCCTGGAGGTTCTTCAGGACGGTGTTCATCGTCGGCGGGGTGACCGCGCACGCCCTGGCCAGCGCGGCGGCCGACATGCCCGGGTTGTCGGCGAGGTGGAGCAGGGCCGCGTACTGGGGGACCGTGAGCCCGCTCGGCTTGATCGCCGCCTGCTTGGCGCCGTTGAGCGCCTGCTCCGCGCGCTTGAGGTGGGAGCCGAGCCGCTCCGGGACGGGCAACGAGGTCATCGGGTCTCCTTCGTGGATACCCCGTCCGATAGGGCGGGGAGGAAACGAAGCTCCTGGAGGGAAAGCCGGTTCGCCGCCAGGGTGGACCGGCGTCCGCCTGCAACTACCTGCGCTCCGCCACGAACTGAGGGAACATGTGAGCCGTGAGGGCCACCCCCGTGAAGCGGGCGTTCAAATACCGCTTCTATCCGACCGATGCGCAGGCGGCAGAGCTGTCCCGCACGTTCGGATGCGTGCGGAAGGTCTACAACCTGGCCCTGGCGGCACGTACGGAGGCGTGGGCGCGGCAGGAGCGGGTGAACTACAACCAGACGTCGGCGATGCTGACGGCCTGGAAGAAGACCGAGGAGCTCGCGTACCTCAACGAGGTGTCCTGCGTCCCGCTCCAGCAGGCCCTGCGGCACCTCCAGACGGCGTTCGCGAATTTCTTCGGCAAGCGCGCGAAGTACCCGCGCTTCAAGTCGCGGAAGAGGTCGCGCAGGTCCGCCGAGTACACCACCAGCGCGTTCCGGTTCCGTGACGGCGAGCTGACCCTGGCCAAGATGCCGGAACCGCTGGACATCGTGTGGTCCCGGCCGCTCCCTGAGGGTGCGTCGCCGTCCACGGTGACGGTGTCGCAGGACGCGGCTGGACGCTGGTTCGTGTCCCTGCTGTGCGAAGACCCGTCCGTCCAGCCGCTCCCCGCCGCAGATACCGTCGTCGGCGTAGACGTCGGGCTCGACCACCTGCTGACCCTCTCGACCGGGGAGAAGATCTCCAACTCCCGCCACGAGCGGCGCGACCGCGCCCGCCTCGCCAAGGCGCAACGGCAGCTCGCCCGCAAAGCCGAGGGCGACGGAGCGAACCGGGCCAAGGCGCGCCGGAAGGTCGCCAAGGTCCACGCCCGCATCGCCGACCGCAGGCGCGATCACCTGCACAAGCTCACCACTCGACTCGTTCGTGAAAACCAAACGATCGTGATCGAGGACCTCGCAGTTCGGAACATGGTGAAGAACGGCAGCCTGGCCCGCGCCATCAGCGATGCGGCCTGGTCGGAGTTCCGGAGCATGCTGGAGTACAAGGCCCAGTGGTACGGCCGCGAAGTGATCGCGATCGACCGCTGGTTCCCCTCGTCCAAGCTGTGCTCGGTCTGCGGCGCCCTGGCCGACGAGATGCCGCTGAACGTCCGCGAGTGGACGTGCGACTGCGGGACGACCCATGACCGGGACGTCAACGCCGCTAAGAACATTCTGGCCGTCGGGCTGACGGCGTCTGTCTGTGGAGCCGGTGTAAGACCTCAACGGAGTACTCCGGGCGGGCAGTCGGCGATGAAGCAGAAACCCCAGCGGGTGACCGCTGGAATCCCCCGCCTGTAGGCGGGGGAGGAAGTCAATCCCGCATGGTATCGAGCCTTCCGGCAGAAGACCGTTGACGAGTATTAGGGTTCTAACTATCGTATGTACGCGTACTAACGAACTAACTCGAACGGAGAATCATGTCGCGCATCCAGCGCACCACCGCGGCCGCGGCCGCGGCGCTCGCCCTCGCGGTCCTGCCCGCGTCCGTCGCCGCCGCCCCGCCCGCCGGCGCCGCCGCCGCGCGGACGGCCGCCGCGCGGATCTCCACCGCCTACGTCCTGCCGGGCGACCGCGTGTACCCCGAGGGCATCGCCGCCGACCCGCGCGGCGGCGCGATGTACGCCGGGTCCTTCGCCGACGGCACCGTCTACCGGATGCGTCCGGGGCACCGGACGGCGGAGGTGTTCCTGCCCGCGGGGGCGGACGGCCGCCACACCGCGAACGGGTTGAAGGTCGACTTCGCGGGACGGCTGTGGGTCATCGACTCCACGTCCGGCGTCGCGGTCTACGACGCACGGAGCCGCGCCCTGCTGGCGCGGTTCGTCGTTCCCGGCGACGGCGCCCGGTTCGTCAACGACCTCGCCGTCGCCCCCGACGGCGCCGTCTACCTGACCGACAGCACCCGTGCCGTCGTCTACCGGGTCACGCCGCACGACCTGGACGCCGCCAGGGGAGGGACCGGCACGCTCGCGCCGGCCTTCGACCTGAGCGGTGTCCTGGAGCCGCACAAGCCGACCGACTTCACGCTGAACGGGATCGTCGCCGACCCCGCGGGCCGGTTCCTGCTGACCGACGACATGCTCGGCGGCGACCTCTACCGGCTGGACCCGGCGACCGGCGCCGTCCGCAAGGTCGCGCTGAGCGGCGGCGACATGCACAACGCCGACGGCCTCGAACTCCAGCACGGGCGCCTATGGACGGCCAACAACGTCGACAACGTCCTCACCCGCTGGCGCGTCGCGCGGGACGGAACGAGGGCGCGCCTCGAGCGCACGCTGGCGGACCCGTCCCTCCAGCTCCCGACGACGCTCGTCCGCCGCGACGGGACGCTCTACGTCGTCCGCTCGCAGTTCGACAAGGGCGGCCCGCTCGGCGACGGCACCCCGGAGATCCCGTTCACCGTCGCCGCCGTCCGGGGCCTCTGACCGCCCGCAGGCACGGGCCCGCCGTCACAGGTTCGTGAGCAGGACCGCGGGGTTCTCCACGCAGTCGGCCACGAACCGCAGGAACCCGCCCGCCGCGCCGCCGTCGCAGACCCGGTGGTCGAACGTCAGCGAGAGCTGGGTGATCTTGCGGGGCACGACCGCGCCGCCGACCACCCAGGGGCGGTCGATGATCCGGCCGACGCCGAGCAGCGCCGCCTCCGGGTGGTTGATGATCGGGGTGGAGCCGTCGACGCCGAAGACGCCGTAGTTGTTGAGGGTGAACGTGCCGCCGGTCAGCGCCTCGGGCGGCAGCCCGCCCGAGCGCGCGAGGCCGGTGAGCCGGGCCAGCTCCGCGGCGAGCTGCGCGGTCGTCATCAGGTGCGCGTCCCGCACGACCGGCACGACGAGGCCGCGGTCGGTCTGCGCGGCGAAGCCGAGGTTGACGTGCCCGTACCGGACGATCTCCTGCCGGTCGGCGTCGACCGAGGAGTTCAGCTCGGGGAACTCCGCCAGGCCCGCCAGGCAGATGCGGGCCAGGATGGCCAGCAGCCCGATGCCGGCGTCCGGGCGGGTCCGCCGCAGCGCGTCCTTGGCCTCGACCAGGGCGGTGGCGTCGGCGTCCACCCAGGTCGTCGCGTCCGGGATCTCGCTGCGGCTGCGGGTGAGCTTGTCGGCCACGGCGCGGCGGAGCCCGCGCAGGGGGATGCGCTCGGGCATGGGACGGGCGGCCGGCGCCGGCGCCTCGGCGGGCGCCGGCGTCCCGGCGGCAGCGGCGACGGCCTGCTCGACGTCGCGGCGCAGGATCACGCCCTGGGGCCCGGTGGCCGGGATGTCGGCGAGGTCGAGCCCGTGCTCGCGCGCCATCCTGCGGACGAGCGGGGAGATCACGCGGGGGGCCTCCGCCGGGCGGGGAGGCGGTGCCGGGGCCACGGGTGCGGGAGCCGCCGCCGGGGCCTTCGGTCCGCCCGCGCGGCGGCGTCCGCGCCGGCCGGGCCCGTGCCCGGTGCCGTAGCCGATCAGGACGTTGCCGGAGCCGGCCTGCTCCTCCTCGCGGTACCGGGCCGCGTCGGGGTGGAGGTCCGGGGCGGCGCGCACCGCCGCGACGGGCGCCGCGTCGGACCCCGTGCCGGCCGGGCCGACCTCGATGAGCGGTTCGCCGACCGCGAGGATCGCGCCCGCCTCCGCGTGCAGCTTCAGGACGGTCCCCGCGAAGGGGACGGGCACCTCCACCGCGGCCTTGGCGGTCTCGACCTCCACCACGACCTGGTCGACCTCGACGGTGTCGCCCGCGGCGACCTTCCATTCGATGATCTCGGCCTCGGTCAGGCCCTCGCCGAGGTCGGGCAGCCGGAACACCTGCCGGGTCGCGGCGGTCACGAGGCCTCCCTGTCCAGGTGCAGGAGGTCGGGCGTGTCGTCGAACTGGAGCCGGTCGACGGTGTCGAGGACGCGGTCGGCGTCCGGGAGGTGCGAGTGCTCCAGCTTCGGCGGCGGGTAGGGGATGTCGAAGCCGGAGACGCGCAGTACCGGCGCGGCCAGCGAGTGGAAGCAGCGCTCCTGGACGCGGGCCGCGATCTCCGCGCCCACGCCCGCGAAGCCCTGGGCCTCCTGGACGACCACGCAGCGGCCCGTCTTGCGCACCGAGGCGGCGACGGTCCCGTCGTCGAACGGGACGATGGTGCGCAGGTCCACGACCTCGAGGTCGCGGCCCTCGCGCGCGGCGGCCTCGGCGGCCTCCAGCGCTACCGGGACGCTCGGCCCGTAGGCGACCAGCGTCGCGTCCCGCCCCTCGCGGCGCACCTCGGCGCGCCCGAACCCGGGGGCGCGGCGGTTCTCGCGGTCGGTCTCGCCCTTGGCCCAGTACAGCCGCTTCGGCTCCATGAAGATGACCGGGTCCGGGTCGGCGATGGCGTCGCGCAGCAGCCAGTACGCGTCGTCGGCGGTGGCCGGCGTGACGACCTTCAGGCCCGGCGTGTGGGCGTAGTAGGCCTCGCTGGAGTCGCAGTGGTGCTCGACGCCGCCGATGCCCCCCGCGTAGGGGATGCGGATCACCATCGGCAGCGACAGGCGGCCGCGGGTGCGGTTGCGGAACTTGGCCACGTGCGAGGCGATCTGCTCGAAGGCCGGGTAGGCGAAGGCGTCGAACTGCATCTCCACCACGGGCCGGAAGCCGCCCATCGCCATGCCCACGGCCAGGCCGACGATCCCCGACTCGGCCAGCGGGGTGTCGAAGCAGCGGTCCTCGCCGAAGTCGCGGGTCAGCCCGTCGGTGATGCGGAAGACCCCGCCGAGCGGGCCCACGTCCTCGCCGAAGACCAGGACCCGCTCGTCCTCGGTGAGCGCGTCCCGCAGCGCGGTGTTCAGCGCCTGCGCCATCGTCATCGCGGGCATGTCAGTCCTCTCCGGGCATCATCTCGGACGCCAGCAGGGCGCGCTGCTCGCGCAGCTGCGGCGTGGGTTCGGCGAAGACGTGGTCGAACAGCTCGAACGGGTCGGCCTCCGGGTCGGCGGCCATCCGGTTGCGCAGCCGCGCGGCGTACTCCTCGGCGGCCTCGTTCGCCGCGGCGACGTCCTCCGCGGAGAGCAGGCCGCGCCCGCGCAGGTGCGTCTCCAGCCGGGTGAGGGGGTCGGCGGCCTCCCAGCGCGCGACCTCCTCGTCCTCGCGGTACCGGGAGGCGTCGTCGGCGTTGGTGTGGGAGTCCATGCGGTAGGTGTGCGCCTCGACCAGGAACGGCCCGCTGCCGGAGCGGGCGTGCTCGACGGCGGCCGTCAGGACCGACAGCACCGCGACCAGGTCGTTGCCGTCCACCTGCTCGGACCGGATGCCGTACCCGACGCCCTTGTAGGCCAGCGCGGGCGCGGCGGTCTGCTTGGCCAGCGGCACCGAGATCGCGTACTTGTTGTTCTGGACGAAGAACACCACGGGCGCGCGCAGGACCCCGGCGTAGTTGAGCGCCTCGTGGAAGTCGCCCTCGCTGGTCCCGCCGTCGCCGACGAAAGCCATCACCACGCCGTCCTCGCCCTTGCGGCGCATGGCGTCGGCCATGCCCACGGCGTGGATCGTCTGGGTGGCCAGCGGCGTGCACTGGGGCGCGACGCGCGTGGCCACGGGGTCGTAGCCGCAGTGCCAGCCGCCGCGCAGCAGCGTGAGGACCTCGACGGGGTCCATGCCGCGGGCGACCAGCGCCACCGAGTCGCGGTACGTCGGGAACAGCCAGTCGTCCTCGCGCAGCGCGAGCACCCCGGCGACCTGGCAGGCCTCCTGACCGCGGCTGGACGGGTAGACGGCCAGCCGGCCCTGCTTGGTCAGCGCGGTGGCCTGCCGGTCGAAGCGGCGGCCCAGCACCATCCGGCGGTAGGCCTCGACCAGCGCACCGTCCTCCGGCGCCTTGTACCCGGCGGGCGCTCCGGCGTCCGTGCCGTCCTCGGCGACGAAGCGCACCGGGACGGGGGAGGGGAGGAGGCCCTCGGCCTCCTGGTGAGGTGTCCGCACGGACATGGCGCCGCTCCCTTCCTGTGGACGGTTGTCGGTTCGATCGTCCGCTCGGACGACGATCTGCTCAAGACATCAGGCACAATGGGCGACAAATGGCTTGTTCAGCGGCTATGGGGGCACCAATTGTCATCGGAGGCGGGGGCTGAGGGCATCCGGCCCGGACGTTCTGCCGCGCGGCTGGACGCCGTGGACCGCGCGATCATCGCCGAGCTGCTGCGCGACGGCCGGATCTCCGTGCGGGCGCTGGCCGAGCGCGTGCACGTCTCGCGCGCCAACGCCTACGCGCGGCTGACCCGCCTGACGGACGAGGGCGTGATCACCGGCTTCACCGCGGAGCTCGCCCCGCACAAGGCCGGCCTCGGCACCAGCGCGTACGTCTCGGTCACCATCGAGCAGAACTCCTGGCGCTCGGTCTCGGCCCGGCTCCAGGACACCCCCTACGTCGAGCACTTCGCGATGGTCGGCGGCGACTACGACGTCCTGGCCCTGGTCAGGGCCCCGGACAACGAGGCGCTCAGGCACGTGGTGCTGGAACGCATCCAGGACATCCCCGGTGTCCGGGCCACGCGCACCTGGCTGGTCTTCGACGAGGCGCGGGGCCGGGGAGCGCAGTGGGAGAGCTGGGACGACTGAGGTCCCGGCCGTCCCGCGGGCCGGGCGTGCCGCCCTTCTTGCACCCTCGCGCGGCCTGTGTCACGCTGAATACAGACCGCTCGGTCAGTAAATAGGCCGAGTTCAGCCGGGTCCCCAGCGGGAGGAGCCCATGACGACGACGCCGCAGGCCGCGCCGCAGCCGGCGCCCGCCGAGCAGTTCGAGGCGACGATCGCGCGCAACGACCGGATCGAGCCGCGCGACTGGATGCCCGACGCCTATCGCAGGACGCTGGTCCGGCAGATCGCCCAGCACGCGCACTCGGAGATCATCGGGATGCAGCCGGAGGGCAACTGGATCACCCGGGCCCCCTCGCTGCGCCGCAAGTCGATCCTGCTGGCCAAGGTCCAGGACGAGGCCGGCCACGGCCTCTACCTCTACTCGGCCTGCGAGACCCTCGGCGTCTCCCGTGCCGAGCTGACCGAGATGCTGCTCACCGGCCGGCAGAAGTACTCCTCGATCTTCAACTACCCCACGCTCTCCTACGCCGACGTCGGCACCATCGGATGGCTGGTGGACGGCGCGGCGATCTGCAACCAGGTCCCGCTGTGCCGCACCTCCTACGGCCCCTACGGCCGGGCGATGATCCGCATCTGCAAGGAGGAGTCGTTCCACCAGCGGCAGGGCTACGAGCTGCTGATGACGATGATGCGCGGCACCGACGAGCAGCGCCGGATGGTCCAGGAGTCGGTGAACCGGTTCTGGTGGCCGTCGCTGATGATGTTCGGGCCGCCGGACGCGAACTCGCCGAACTCCGAGCGGTCCATGGCGTGGGGCATCAAGCGCAACAGCAACGACGAGCTGCGCCAGCGTTTCGTCGACATGACCGTCCCGCAGGCCGAGGCCCTCGGCGTCACGCTCCCGGACCCCGACCTGCGGTGGAACGAGGAGCGCCAGGCCCACGACTTCGGCGAGCCCGACTGGTCGGAGCTCTCGGCCGTCATCAAGGGCGAGGGCCCCTGCAACGCCCAGCGGCTGGCGCACCGCCGCCGCGCCCACGAGGAGGGCGCGTGGGTCCGCGAGGCGGCGACCGCCTTCGCGCGCAAGCAGGCGGCCCGCGGTCAGGAAGCCCGGAGCAGTGCGGACGCAGGGCGCGAGGAAGGAGCCGAGGCATGAGCGAGTGGCCGCTCTACGAGGTGTTCGTGCGCGGCAAGCGCGGCCTCAACCACGTGCACGTCGGGTCGCTGCACGCCCCCGACGACGAGATGGCCGTCCGGCACGCGCGCGACGTGTACACGCGCCGCAACGAGGGCGTGAGCATCTGGGTGGTGCGGTCGGACGCCATCACCGCGTCCAGCCCGGACGAGAAGGACCCGCTGTTCGCCCCCAGCGGCGACAAGGTGTACCGGCATCCGACGTTCTACGAGATCCCCGAGAACGTCCCCCACATGTGAAGGCCGCCATGGAGAATCAGCACGCCTCTCAGCACGGCTCCGTGTACGACGGGCTTCTGGACGGCGACAGCTCCCAGTGGGCGTTCGGGACCGACTTCGAGGACCCGCTGGCCGGCGTCGACACGACCGTCCCGGACGGCGTCGACCCGCACGCGCTCGCGACGTACTGCCTGATGCTCGCCGACGACGCCCTCGTCCTGTCGCACCGGCTCTCCGAGTGGTGCAGCAACGCGCCGGACCTCGAAGAGGACATCGCCCTCGCCAACATCGCGCTGGACCTGCTCGGCCAGGCGCGGCTGCTGCTCGCCCGCGCGGCCACCGCCGACCCGTCGGTCGTCCCGGCGCTGCCGGAGGGCTCGCCGGTCCCGGCCGAGGACGCGCTGGCGTTCTTCCGGGACGCGGACGCCTTCCGCAACGTGCGCCTCGCCGAGCTGCCGAACGGCGACTTCGGGCACACCATGGCCCGCGTCCTGGTGTTCGCGACCGCCCGGCTGGCGCTGTTCGAGCGGCTCACCGGCAGCCGCGACGCCGTCCTCGCCGCGGTCGCGGCCAAGGGCGTCAAGGAGCTGGCCTACCACCGCGACTTCGCGGGCCGGTGGTTCCTCACCCTGGCGCAGGGCACCGAGGAGTCGCGCCGCCGCGTCCTCGCCGGGCTCGACGACGTGTGGCGCCACCACGACGAGCTGTTCCGCACCCACCCGGTCGAGCGCGCGCTCGCCGAGGCGGGCGTGGCCGTGGACCCGGCCGCCACCGCGGACGACGCCGACGCCGTACTCGGGCACGTCTTCGCCGCGAGCGGGGTCGAGCGGCCGGAGGTGCCGCAGACCGGGATGCTCGGCGGCCGCGCCGGACGCGACGGCGTCCACACCGAGGCGCTGAGCCGGATGCTGGCCGAGATGCAGGTCGTCGCCCGCGCGCACCCGCTGGGGCGGTGGTGAGCGCCGTGCCCGGCACCGCCCACGCCGTCGCCGCGTCCGTCCGGGACCCGGAGATGCCGATGCTGACCCTGGAGGACCTCGGCGTGCTGCGCCGCGTCGAGGAGCACGGCTCCGCGGTCACCGTGGCGATCACCCCGACGTACTCGGGGTGCCCCGCGCTCGCCACGATGCGCGACGACCTGGTCCACCGGCTCACCGACGCCGGATACGCCGACGTGCGGGTCGAGATCGAGCTGACCCCCGCGTGGTCCAGCGACTGGATCAGCGAGCGGGGCCGCGCGGCCCTCGCCGCCGCCGGGATCTCGCCGCCCGGCCCGGCCCCGGAGCGCTCCGGGCCCGTCGCGCTGACCCTCGCGCCGACCCGCCGCAGGCTGCGCTGCCCACGCTGCGGATCGGACTCCGTGGAGCTGACCTCGGAGTTCGGCTCCACCTCCTGCAAGGCGCTGTACCGGTGCACCGCCTGCCTTGAGCCGTTCGAGCACGTGAAGGAGATCTAGCGGTGGCGGCTGCGACGTTCCACCCACTCAAGGTCGCCGCGGTCGACCGGCTGACCGACGACTCGGCGGCGGTGACGTTCGACGTCCCGCCCGAACTCGCCGGCGACTACGCGTTCGCGGCCGGCCAGAGCCTCACGCTGCGCCGGACGGTCGACGGCCGGGAGCACCGCCGGTCGTACTCGATCTGCGCGCCGGCGGGCGCCCGGCCGCGGATCGGCGTCCGGGAGATCCCCGACGGCATGTTCTCCTCCTGGCTCGTGCGGGAGGTCCGCCCCGGCACCGAGATCGAGGTCCAGGTCCCGTCCGGCAGCCTGCGGGCCGACCCCTCCGAGCCCGGCCGGCACCTGCTGATCGCGGCGGGCTCCGGCATCACCCCGATGATCTCCATCGCGGCCACCGTGCTCACCCACCCCGACTCCCACGTGCGGCTGCTGTACGGCAACCGCACGAGCGGGACGGTCATGTTCGCCGAGGAGCTCGGCGACCTCAAGAACCGCTACGGCCCCCGGTTCCAGCTCGTGCACGTGCTGAGCCGCGAGCCCCGCGAGGTGGACCTGTTCTCCGGCCGGCTCGACGCCGACCGCCTGCGCCGCCTGCTCACCTCCGTCACGCCGGTCGACGACGTCGACCACGTGTGGCTGTGCGGCCCGCTGCCGATGGTCACCGGCGCCCGCGACGTCCTGTCCGAGCTCGGCGTCCCGCGCGAGAAGGTGCACGTCGAGCTGTTCTACGTCGACGAGCCGCCCCCCGAGGTGCGGCGCGAGGGCCCGGTCGTCACCGGGGAGACCAGCAAGGTGACCGTCGTGCTGGACGGCCGGTCGAGCACCGCCCCGATGCCGCGCGACGAGCGCATCCTGGACGCCGCCCAGGCGACCCGCGCCGACCTGCCCTTCGCCTGCAAGGGCGGCGTCTGCGGCACCTGCCGCGCCAAGGTCACCGAGGGCGAGGTCGACATGGTCCGCAACTACGCCCTGGAACCCGAGGAGGTCGAGGCGGGGTTCGTGCTCACCTGCCAGTCGCACCCGGTCAGCGCCGCCGTCACCGTCGACTTCGACGCCTGAGCGGGCCGGCTCAGGACGGCGGCGCGGCCAGCCCGTCGAACGCGATCGTGGTGATGGCGTCCGACAGGGCGGACGCGCTCACCTCGCCCCCGGGGCGGTACCACTCGACGAGCGAGTTGACCATGCCGAACAGGAGCCTGCTCACCAGCTCGGGCGGCACGTCGCCGCGCAGCGCCCCCTCGGCGGCCGCCGCGCGCACGAGCTCCGCCAGCCGGGCGTCGATCCAGCGGCGGCGCTGGAGCGCCGCGAGCTCGACCTCGCTGTTGCCGCGCACGCGCAGCAGCAGCGTCACTGCCGGCTGGTGGGCGACCAGCACCTCCACGCTCTGCCGGACGACCCGGCGCAGCCGCTCGTAGGCGGTGCCGCCCGACTCGTCCTGCGCCGCGCGGATCACCGCGGTCAGCTCGTCGAGGGCCTCGTCGAGGGCCAGCGCGAGCAGATGCGTCTTGCCCGGCACGTGGTGGTAGATCGCCGACTTGCCGACCCCGAGCTCCTCGGCGAGGTCGCCCATGCTGGTCCCCTCGTAGCCCTTCCGGTTGAAGAGCTCGATGGCCCGCCGCAACACGGTCGCCTGGTCGTAACCCGGACGCCCTGGACCGCGGGGACGCGCGCTGACCGGCTCGGACATGAGTTCATGATTCCACAAGGGGCACGGTCGACAGATGGGTGGCGGGGAGGGGTTTTCATGTAGCACGTTTGTGTTTATGGTCGTCGGTGTCGGGGGTGCACCACCTGTCCGGATCCGCTCCCGAACCGGAGGCCCGCCGTGGCGCTCTCCTTCCTCGACCTGCGGCACACCGTCGCGAAACCGGGTTGCAACCGCTGGCTCATCCCACCCGCCGCGCTCGCCGTGCACCTCTGCATCGGTCAGGCCTACGCCACCAGTGTCTACAAGACCGCGCTGGTCAAGCACTTCGACACCAGCCTCACCGCGGTCGGCGTCGTGTTCTCCATCGCGATCGTGATGCTCGGCGCGTCCGCGGCGGTCATGGGCACGTGGGTGGACCGCGTCGGGCCGCGCCGGGCGATGTTCACCGCCGCGTGCTTCTGGGCGTCGGGCTTCCTGGTCGGGGCGCTCGGCATCGCCCTCGGCCAGCTCTGGCTGGTCTACCTCGGCTACGGCTTCATCGGCGGCATCGGGCTCGGCATCGGCTACATCTCGCCGGTGTCGACCCTGATCAGATGGTTCCCCGACCGGCCGGGCCTCGCGACGGGCATGGCCATCATGGGCTTCGGCGGCGGCGCGCTGGTCGCCTCGCCGCTGTCGCGCCGGCTGCTGGCGCTGTACGACCCGGGCGGCGACCCCGCGTCCGGCGGCGCCGTCGCGCTGCTGTTCGTCACGCTGGGCGTCGCGTACTTCCTGGTGATGATGCTCGGCGTGTTCACCGTGCGGGTCCCGCCGCCGGGATGGAGCCCGGCCGGATTCGCGCCCGCGGCGGAGCCCGCCAGGGCGCCGGTCGCCCCGCGCGGCGTCTCGGCGGCGTCCGCGATCAGGACGCCGCAGTTCTGGCTGCTCTGGACGGTCCTGTTCTGCAACGTCACCGCCGGCATCGGGATCCTGGAGCAGGCCGGTCCGATGATCGGCGACTTCTTCCGCTCCGGCGGCTCGACCTCGGTGTCGGCGACCGAGGCCGCCGGGTTCGTGGGGCTGCTGTCGATGTTCAACATGGCCGGGCGGTTCGTCTGGTCCTCGACCTCGGACTACCTCGGCCGCAAGCGCACCTATGTGGGCTACCTCGGCGTCGGCATGGCCGCCTACGTCCTGCTGGCCCTCTTCGGGGACGCCTCGACCGCGTTCTTCGTCGCCCTCGCCGCGCTGATCATCTCCTTCTACGGCGGCGGGTTCGCGACCGTCCCGGCCTACCTGCGGGACCTGTTCGGCACCTACCAGGTCGGCGCGATCCACGGCCGGCTGCTGACCGCCTGGTCGGCGGCGGGCATCGCCGGGCCGCTGATCGTGAACCGGTTCCTGGACGCGCGCGGCGAGCCGGGCGCGCTCGTGGCCGCCGACTACCGGCCCGCCCTGTTCACCATGGTCGGGGTCCTCGCGATCGGCTTCGCCGCGAACCTGCTGATCCGCCCGGTGGCGGATCGGCACCACGCGGCGGAAGCCGAGGCCCGCGTCTCCGACCCCAGCCCGGCCACCTGAACCCCTGACACCGAAGGAGAAGGACCATGGCGTCAACGCCGGGCCCCGCGCCGGAGGAGAACCCCGAAACGGCCCCCGAAACGGCCCCCGAAACGGCCACCGACACGGCCACCGACACGGCCACTGACACGGCCGTGCCGCGTCTCGTCGTCTCCTGGGCCGTCGTCGGCATCCCGCTGATCTACGGCGTGGTGGAGACGGTCAGGGCGACCCTGCCCCTGTTCGGCGGCTGAGCTCGGGGCGCGCGAGGACGCGTACGAGGGCTTGCAGCGCGTTCTCGAAGGCGTGGTCGGGCGGTGTCGCGTAGCCGACCACCAGGCCGTCCTCGGGCGGGAGGCGGGCGGCGGGGTGGCGGAACATCGACAGGCCGTCGACGGCCACTCCCGCCCGGGTCGCGGCCTCCAGGGCCGCGGTCTCGGTGCCGGGCGGCAGGCGCAGGACGGCGTGCAGGCCGGCCGCGATCCCCGTCACGTGGACGTGGGGGGCCTGCTCGGCCAGAGCCGTGACGAAGCGGTCGCGGCGGGCGCGGTAGCGCTGGCGCATGCGGCGGACGTGGCGGTCGTAGGAGCCGGAGTCGAGGAAGTCGGCGAGGGCCAGCTGGTCGAGCACGCCCGCCCACGCCTCGCGCTCGCCCTTGGCCTTGAGCGCGCCGTCCACCAGGTGGTCGGGCAGCACCATCCAGCCGAGCCGGACGGCGGGGGACAGGCTCTTGCTGGCGGACCCGATGTAGAGGACGCGGTCGGGGGCCAGGCCCTGCACCGCGCCCACCGGCTGGCGGTCGTAGCGGAACTCGCCGTCGTAGTCGTCTTCGAGGATGAGCCCGTCCGATGCGGCGGCCCACTCCACCACCGCCGTGCGCCTGCGCGAATGCAGCGGACCGCCGGTGGGGAACTGGTGCGCGGGGGTCAGCAGCACGGCGCGGTCCGCCTTCGAGAGTTCGTCGACGCGGGCGCCGTCGCCGTCCACGGCCAGGGGACGGGTCCGCACGCCGGCCTGCTCCAGCAGCCCCCGGTGGAAGGGCAGGCCGTACCCCTCGACCGCCAGGGGGCCGGTCAGCGGGCCGCCGCCGAACAGCAGGCGCAGGGCGTGTGCGAAGCCGGAGCAGACCACGATGCGGTCGGCGTCGGTCCGGACGCCGCGCGTGCGGGCCAGGTACTCGGCGAGCGCGCGGCGCAGTTCGGGGCGCCCGCGCGGGTCCCCGGGGCCGAAGGCCTCGTTCGGCGCGGCCGTCACCGCCCGGCGGGCCGATGCCAGCCAGGCGGCGCGCGGGAAGGACGAGGCGTCCGGCTGCCCCTGCCGGAGGTCGTGCGCCGGTCCGGGCGAACGGCCGCCGGCGGAGCGCGCCGCCTGGCGCGCCGGGGCCGGCTGCGCGCCGAGCGCCACGCGCGTCCCGGAGCCCTGGCGGGCGGTCAGCCAGCCTTCGGCGACGAGTTCGGCGTAGGCGTCGGCGACGGTGTTGCGGGCCAGGCCGAGGTCGGCGGCCAGCGAACGGTAGGGCGGCAGCCGGGTGCCGGGGGCCAGCCGCCCGGAGCGGACCGCCGCGCGCAGCGCCCGGGTCAGCGCGGCCCGGCGCCCGCCGCCGCCCGGCAGCTCCAGATGGAGGTCCGCTCCGATCCGTTCCGCCAGATTGACCCAGTTTTCCGCCATGGGATTGCACTCTATCGCCGGTCTTCTTTCCTCCTAGGTTCTATTGCGGAGCTCGTTCTCCACTCACCTGAGCTGGCACTACGGAGGAAAATGATGAACGCTCTGCGATCCGCCGTCCGCGGCGGGGTCCTGCTGCCCGGCGACCCGGGGTTCGACGCCGCGCGCCGTCCCTGGAACCTGGCCGTGGAGCAGCCGGTCGCGGCCGTGGTCGAGGCCGCCGACGCCGATGACGTCGCCGCGCTCGTCCGGCACGCCCGCACGGCCGGGCTGGGCATCGCGACCCAGCCGAACGGGCACGGCGCCACGGGCCGCACCGAGGGCGCGATCCTGCTGCGCACCCGGCGGCTGGACGGCCTGGAGATCGACCCCGCCGCCCGCCGCGCCCGCGTCGGCGCGGGCGTCGCCTCGGGACGGCTCCAGGCGGCGGTCGCGCCGCACGGCCTGACCGGCCTGCCCGGAAGCTCTCCCGTGGTCAGCGTCGCCGGGGTGGCCCTCGGCGGCGGGCTGAGCTGGTTCGGCCGCGCCCACGGCTGGGTCGCCGACTCCGTCACCGCCTTGGAGATCGTCGACGCGGACGGCCGCCGCCGGCGCGTCACCGCGGACACCGACCCGGACCTGTTCTGGGCGCTGCGAGGAGGCGGCGGCGACGTCGCGGTGGTGACGTCCCTGGAACTGGCGCTGCATCCCGCGCCGCACCTGTACGGCGGCCGGGTGCTGTGGCCGGCCGAGCACGCGCCCGAGGTGATGGACGCCTACCGCCAGATCACCTCCGCCGCCCCGGACGAGCTGACCGCATGGCTGGACCTGCTGCACTTCCCCGGCGCCGCCCCCATGGTCGCCGTGGACGCCACCTACCTCGGCCCGGCGGACGAGGCGCGCGACCTGCTGCGGCCCCTGGACGGGCTGCCCCGCCCCCTGTCCGACGGCAGGGCGGTGATGCCGGTCTCCGAACTGGGCGCCATCACGGCCGAGCCCACCGACCCCGGCGCGGGCCGCTCGCGCGCCGAACTGCTCACCGCCCTGGACGACGGCGCGGTCAAGGCGCTGCTGGCCGACCCCATCGCCCCCCTGCTGAGCGTGCAGATCCGGCACCTGGAGGGCGCGTTCGCCCAGCCGTCCGACAGCCCCCACGGACCGCTCACCGAGCCCTACGCGCTCTACATGTTCGGCATCCCGTCCGACCCGGCGACCGCCGAGGCCGTCGCCGCGAAGCAGGCCGCGCTGGCCGGCCTGCTGCCCGTCAGCGGCCGCAAGCCCTTCACCTTCCTCAACCCCGAGGAGACCGCCGCGAACGCGTTCACCCCGCAGACCCTGACCCGCCTGCGCGGCATCAAGACCCACCACGACCCCCACAACGTCTTCCGCGGCAATTTCCCCACCACCCCTTGAGAACCGAAGACCGAAGCCACCACAGCACCACGCACCGACCCGGGGTCCGCGATCGCGTCCGAAGGCAGATTCGAGCGAAGCAAGAATCTGATCGCGCAGTGAGCCGCAAGGCGAGCCGGAGCGATGCCAGCGATCGCCCGCAGTGCCCGACGATGGAGGGCCGCCAGGCCCGAAGGAGGAGAGCACTGCAATAGGCGCAGCAGGGCCGCCAAGGCCCGAAGGAGGAGAGCGCTGCAATGGACACAGAATTGCAATAAGATCCCCAAGGCAGGGTTCGAATTGCAGAGGCGTCGCGCGTGTGCCGGTCCGCTGCCTTTATACCGGGACATGGGGCGGTGCCTCGCACGGCCGCGGCCATGCCCGGCGCAGCGCCGATGACCTGGTCTGTTCCCCGGCGGCCTAGTATGGAAGACAGGACCGTCATTCGTCACTGACCGAAGGGGAAGGCAATTCATGGCGCAGCAGGTCAAGGTTCACCTGGTCGACGACATCAGCGGTGGGGAGGCCGTGGAAACCGTCTCGTTCGCGCTCGACGGTAAGGCCTATGAGATCGACCTGAACAAGAAGAACGCCGCCAAACTGCGCAAGGTCATCGAGCCTTACCGGGAGCACGCCCGCAAGGCGCGCCGCGCGGTGGGCCGGCCCGCCGCGCGCACGGCGGGCAGCCGCGAGCGCAGCGCCGAGATCCGCCGGTGGGCGCGGTCGGCGGGCATCCCGGTCAACGACCGCGGCCGCATCCCGGCCGACGTGATCCAGAAGTTCGAGGCCGCGCACTGACCCGCCGCCCGGGACGCGCCGGGCCGGTCCGCGCCGGTGGCTGCCGGGCAGATGGAGGAGAGAAGGGCTAGAGATACAACCCTGTGCCGTGTTCGGGGCGTTCGCTGGCGATGGCGTGGAGGTCGCGTTCGCGCATGACCAGGTAGTTCTCGCCCTGGATCTCGACCTCGTACTGGTCGCCGGGGTGGTAGAGCACGCGGTCGCCCGGTTTGACGATCCGGACGTGGTGGCCGACGCCGCAGACCTCTCCCCAGACGAGCCGGTTCTGCTGCTCGACCGTCGCGGGGATGACGATGCCGCCGGTGCTGCGGCGCTCACCGCTGTCCTTCTCGGTCTTGATCATGACCCGGTCGTGCAGCATCTGGACTTCGAACTTCGGCTCGGACACGCGGGCGAGTTTATCCGTCCGCGCGGGTAGGAACGTTCCGCGGCCGGTTCCGGCGTCCGGCGGGGGTGCCGGGTCAGGGCATGGAGGCCAGTTCGGCGTAGACGCCGGGGTAGCCGGGCTTGCCGCAGCCGTAGCCCCAGGAGACGAGCGCGGCGACGCGCCCACCCGCGATCAGTGGGCCGCCGCTGTCGAACTGGCAGGAGTCGGCCTTGGCCGATCCGGCGCACAGCATGTCGGACGGGTCGAAGGAGTCGCCGTACGCGCGCCGGCACGCCGCATCG
This sequence comes from Spirillospora sp. NPDC049024, assembly GCF_040649235.1. NCBI lineage: Bacteria > Bacillati > Actinomycetota > Actinomycetes > Streptosporangiales > Thermomonosporaceae > Spirillospora > Spirillospora sp. NPDC049024. The sequence goes on along the minus strand of NZ_JBEZFD010000019.1, from coordinate 167,018 downwards.
CCGGGGAGCGGCACGCGGGCCGCCCGGAGGCGGGTGTTGAACAGGTCGCTTTCGGAGGTGAAGCCCCACCCGGCGATCTCGCCGGTGCGGGCGTCGCCGGGCGCGCCGAGGGGTGCGGACGGGCGGTTCACGCGGCGGGCGAGCGTCAGGACGGCGAGGTCGTGGTGGCTGACGGTCTCGCCCTTGAAGGAGGTCTCGCGGTACTTCGGGTGCACGCGCACCGACTTGACCGTGACCGTCTCCCCGCCCCGGTTCGTCAGGTCGTCGCGGCCGAAGGTGACCGTCAGGACGCCGGGCACCGAGCGGAACATCGACACGCAGTGGCCCGCGGTGAGGAGCCGGTCGGGCGCGGTCAGCACGCCGCCGCAGAACTGCCCGGACGCCCGGACGAAGAAGATCGGCGACCCGACCGCGGCCAGCCACGGGTACCGCGCCGCGGGCACCGGGGCGCCGCCCAGCACGGCGTTCGCGGGCGGCGCGGCGAGCGGCGCGAGCCCCAGGGAGGCTCCGAGCAGTGCGGTGCCGAGCAGCCGGCGGGAGAGCAGCGCCATCCCGGCACTGTAAGCGATCAGGGGGTCGCGCGCACGCCCTTCCCGGCGGCCGCGCGGACCGGCGCGACCGGGTCCTCGTACCGGGGGAACAGCGCCAGCGCGGCCAGCGCCAGCGCGAAGCCGCCCGCACGCAGCGCGAACGGCCCGGTGTCGCGCGGCCACTGCTCGCCGAACAGGACGGTGCTGCTGACGACCAGGTACGTCCGGCCGATGACGGTCAGCACGACCGCGACGATCGCGACCCGGCAGCGCTGCAGCGCGACCTGCAACTGGCCGAGCGCGATCGCGGCGAGGCCGAGCGTCAGGTACGGGTAGGGGGACTCCAGCACGGCCCGCACGCTGCCGGTGTCCTCGTAGCGGATCGAGATGCCGCGGATGCCGGCCTCGGCCAGCCCGGCGCAGGCCCCGGCGCCGATCCCGTAGGCGACCCCGGCGAGCTTGCGGGCGTGCCGCCCGCCCGTGCGGCGGTCGCCGACCAGCCACACCAGGGCCGCGACGACGACCGCCGGGGCGCACACGGCGAGCATCGGCCACGGGCGGGTCAGCGTCCCGATGAGGGTGGCGTCCGCGTGCGGCTCGCCCTCGGCCGTGGCCGAGAGCCCGATCAGCCCCGTGGCGAGGACGAACAGCGCGACGCTCGCCCATTCGCGCAGGCTCAGCCGCTCACCGAGGACCCCCACCGCGAAGGCGACGAGGAACACCAGCCCGATGGCGAAGACGGGCTGTGCGACGGCGAGCGGTATCGCGGAGAAGGCGACGACCTCGTAGCCGAGGCCGAGGAACAGCAGCAGGCCGCCGCCGAGCCAGACGGGGTCGGTCAGCATGAGCCGGGCGACCCGGAAGGGGCGGCTGCCGCGCAGCGGCTCCATCCGGCGCGCGGAGACGCGGAAGACGAGGAAGGCGATGTAGTAGACGGTGGTGGCGAGCAGGGCGAGGGCGGCGTGGCCCAGGTCGTGACCCATCGGGAAAGACCCTTCGGCGGACGGGGGCGGGAAGAGTCGTCCGGCGCGCCATCGAATCGACTTCCCTGCCACCTTGCCTTGTCGCACCGCCCGTGACAAGGCCGTGACCCTTGACTAAATGATCAATCGTATTTACGGCCGGTGGTGGACGACAGGCGGGCGATGAGCCCGCGCGGCAGCAGCCGCGTGGCGCCGACGACGGCCTTGTACTGCGCCCCCGGGACGCTGACCTGGACGCCGCGGCGCAGGTCGCGCAGGGCGGTGGCGACGACGTCGTCCTTGTCCAGCCACAGGAACTCCGGCACGCCTGACATGTCCATCTGGGCGCGGTCGTGGAACTCGGTGTGCACGTATCCGGGGCAGAGCGCCATCACCCGGACCTTGCCCCGCGACCGGTTCCGGATGTCGGCGGCGACGCCCTGGCTGAAGTTCACGACCCAGGCCTTGGAGGCCCCGTACGTGCCGCGCGTCGCGAACGCCGCGACCGACGAGACGTTGACGACGCCGCCCCGGCCGCGCTCCAGCATGCCGGGGAGGACGGCGTGCGTGAGCCGCAGGACGGCCTCGCAGTGCACGCGGAGCATGGTCAGCTCGTCCGACACCGGCACGTCCAGGAACACGCCCTTGTTGCCGAACCCGGCGTTGTTGACCAGCAGGTCGACGTCCTTGCGGACGCGCTCCTCCGCCGCGGCGAGCCCCTCCTCGGTGGACAGGTCGGCGGGCAGTGTCTCGGCGCGCACGGCGTAGGTGGCGCGGAGGTCGGCGGCGGTCCGCTCCAGCCGCTCGGCGTCGCGGGCCAGCAGGACCAGGTCGAACCCGTCGGAGGCGAGGCGGCGGGCGAAGGCGGCACCGATCCCCGCGGTCGCGCCGGTGATGAAGGCGGTCGGCATGGCACCGAGCCTAGGCCGCGTCGGCTACCGGGCGGTAGCGCGGCGCGCGCGGAAGTGCCGCGGGTCGGGGCGGCGGGTCGCGCGGCGGTAGGCGAAGGTGTAGCCCGGCCAGTTGTTGACGATCTTGCCGCCGGCCGTCATGTACCAGCTCTGGCAGCCCGCCTGCCACACGGTCGAGCGCATCCGCTCCTGCATGTCCCGGGTGAAGGCGTCCTGCACGTCCGGCCGCACGTCGATCCAGTCGAGGCCCGCGCCGCGCAGCGCCTCCACGCAGCCGAGGACGTACCGGAACTGCGACTCCAGCATGTAGATGATCGAGTTGTGCCCGAGGTTGGTGTAGGGGCCGTACAGCAGGAACAGGTTCGGGAACCCGCTGACCGTGATGCCGAGGTGCGCCTGCGCGCCGTCCCGCCACGCCTCGTTCAGCTCCCGGCCGTCCCGTCCGACGATCTTCATGGGGGACAGGAACTCGGTGGAGCGGAACCCGGTCGCGTACACGATGACGTCCACCTCGTGCGCGCGGCCCGCCGCCCGGATCCCCGCCGGGGTGACGCGCTCGATCGGGTCGGTGATCAGATGGACGTTCGGCCTGGTCAGCGCCGGATAGTAGTCGCCGGACAGCAGGATCCGCTTGCAACCCATGCGGTAGCCGGGGACGAGTTCGGCGCGCAGCGCGGGGTCGGCGACCTGCTCGGCCAGGAACCGGCGGAAGCCGCGCTCCATGACCCCCATCAGCCGCGGGTACCGGATGAAGCCGAGCGCGCGGGCCTCGAACAGCGAGTAGATCCTGGCGCGGCTCAGCGAGTACAGCCCCGGCACGGCCCGCAGCGCGGCGCGCTCCCAGGCCCGGTACGGCCGGTCGGGCTTGTCGATCACGTACGGCGCGGACCGCTGGAACAGCAGCAGCTCCGCCGCCTGCGCGGCGACCTCCGGGACGATCTGGATCGCGCTCGCCCCGGTCCCGACCACCGCCACGCGTTTGCCCCGCAGGTCGGTGCCGTGGTCCCAGCGGGAGGAGTGGAAGGACGGGCCGGCGAACGACTCGCGCCCCTCGATCGGCGGCAGCTCGGGCCGGTTGAGCTGCCCGCACGCCGAGACCAGGACCCGCGCCTCCAGGTCACCGGTCGTCGTGGAGATCCGCCAGAGCGCCGCGTCCTCGTCGAAGCGCGCCTCGGTCACCTCGGCGCCGAACCGGATCTTCTCCAGCACGCCGTACTCGCGGGCGCAGTGCCGCAGGTACTCCAGGATCTCCGCCTGCGGAGGGAATCGGCGCGACCAGTCCGTCTTGCGCTCGAACGAGAAGGAGTACAGGTGGGAGGGGACGTCGCAGGCCGCGCCCGGGTAGGTGTTGTCGCGCCAGGTCCCGCCGAGGTCGCCGGCCTTCTCCAGGACCACCACGTCGTGGACGCCGGCCTGCCGCAGCCGGATCGCCATCCCGATCCCGCCGAACCCGCTCCCGATGATCACAACGCTGTGCGCCATGGCCGCCCCGAACCTCATTCTGTCTCGGTACCCCCCGAGCGTAGGTGACCACGAAGTCACTGAACAGGTGTCGCCGCGGCGCGTTTTGTCGGTCGGATCTGCCAGCATCCCGGCATGCCCGACGCCACCCCCGCCACGGAAGCGCGCACGCGCGACGGCCTCGAAACGGTCCAGGCGCTGCTGGCGCGCGCCTGCGAGTCCGGGGAGGACGGCTACCGGTTCGCCCTGCTCCTCCAAGAAGTCCTCCCCGCCGCCGAGCGCCTCGACGCCGGGGCTCTGCGGGGGCTGGCGCCGCTGCTGAAGCGGGTCGAGGGCCGCTTCGCGCGGGCCGACGTCCCGATCGGGTACCGGCAGCGGGTCGACCGCCGCCTCCAGGCGCTGCTGGCGATCGTGGACGAGGCGTACCTGCCCGAAGGGGCGCTCCCCGTCCACGGCACGTGGGCCGCCCCGCTCCGGGAGCGTGCGCGGGCGGCGCCGTCGGCCGAGCTGACCCGGTTCGTCCGGCACCTGGCGAGCCTTTCGGCGCCGCGCCCCACGCTGAAGTGGCACCGCGCGTGCGTCGCCCTCATCGACGAGGCGGCCGCGCGCGAGGACGTCGCCGAGTGCCTCCGCGCCCTCGCCGAGGACGAGCCGTACTGCCCCCACGATGACGCCCCTGGCCTCGACCGGTCCTGCAGGTACCACCACCTGGTCGAACCGCACCATGGGGACGTCGCGCGCGGAATCGTCTGGGCGGGGGCCCTCACCGGCGGCGCGGAGGCCGTGCCCCGCCTGCGCTCGCTCGCCCTGCGCGCGAGCGTGTCCGGCGACGTCGTCAGGGACCTCAAGGTCGCGGGCGCCGCGATCAACGCGCTGGGCGCGATCGACGATCCGCGCGCGCTGGAGGCGCTGTGGCGGCTCCGCGCGCCGATCAGGGACCGCGCGCTGCGCAAGCAGCTCGACACGGCGCTCCAGGCGGCGGCCGAGCGGCAGGGCATCACGCGGGCGCAGCTCGTCGAGCGCACCGTCCCCGCTCACGGTCTGGGCCCGGACGGTGCGGTGGAGCGGACGCTCGGCGGCCACCGGGCGCGGGTCGCGGTCGAAGGCGCGGCCACTGTCCGGATGACCTTCACAGGCGCGGACGGCCTCGCCTCCCGGACGGCCCCGGCCGCGGTCAAGGACGGCTTCCCCGAGGAGCTGAGGCGGCTCAAGTCACTCGCCAAGGAGGTGCGGGCGACGCTGTCGAGCGAGCGGGCGCGCGTCGAGGGCCTCATGTCCGAGGACCGCGTCTGGCCCTACGCCGAATGGTGCGAGCACTACCGCGACCACCCGATCACCGGCGCCGTCGTCCGCGGCCTCATCTGGGAGTTCCAGGGCGAGGACGGCGTCTGGCGCGCGTCCCTGCCGGTCGGTTCCGGCGCCACCGGCGGCGGTGCCGCGCAGGTGCGGCTCTGGCATCCCATCCGGGCGGCCGTGGCCGAGGTGCGGGCCTGGCGGGAGCGCGTCGTCGAGGAGGAGATCCGGCAGCCGTTCAAGCAGGCGTTCCGCGAGATCTACCTCCTCACCCCCGCGGAAGAGGAGACCGCGACCTACTCCAACCGGTACGCGGCGCACATCGTCCACTACCGGCGGCTGTACGCCCTGTTCAAGGAAAGGGGCTGGCAGGCCAATTTCCTCGGCCCGCACGACGGCGGCTACAACGGCGAAGCGCGCGGCGAGTTCGGCGGCGGCGAATGGCGGGCGTGCTTCTACCACGAGCCGGTCGACGACGGCGGCGACTGGACGGTCGAGCACGCCGCGACCGACCAGGTCCGCTTCGAGCGCAGGCACGGCAGGCGCTGGCGGGAGGCGCCGCTCGCCGACGTCCCGCCGCCGGTGTTCAGCGAGGCGATGCGGGACGTGGACCTGTTCGTCGGCGTCACCTCCATCGCCGCCGACCCGGACTGGGCCGACCGCGGCGAGGACCGCCACGCCGCCTACCGGCGCGCGGCGGCCTTCGGCGCGCTGACCGCGAGCGCCGAGGTCCGCCGCGCCGCGCTGGAGCGCATCCTGCCGCGCACGCGGATCGCCGGCCGCTGCGCCCTCGACGGCCGCCACCTGGTGGTGCGCGGCGAGCTGCGCACCTACCGGATCCATCTCGGGTCCGCCAACGTGCTGATGGAACCGGACGGCGCCTACCTCTGCATCGTCCAGGGCCGCCGGCCGCCCGGCACGCTGTACCTGCCGTTCGAGGACGAGCGGCTCTCGCTCATCCTCAGCAAGGCGTTCCTGCTGGCCGCCGACCACAAGATCACCGACGCCTCGATCCGCCGCCAGATCGGGGGTGTGATCACCTGAAACGCCCCGGAACCGGAGCTTCCATCTGGAAAGATCACCTCATGTCCGACGACCTTCACGCGCCGCCGGCCGCGCTCGCCCTCCTGGACCGCCCGTCCGGCCCCGACGAGCCCGCCGTGCCCGCGCACGGCCTCGGCAGGGACGGCTCGCTCGCCCGCGACATCGGCGGCTACCAGGCGGTCCTCGCCATCACCGACCCGCTGACCGTGCGGCTCACCTTCATCGGCGCGGACGGCCGCCCGCTGCCGACCGTCCCGGGCGCGCTCAGGGTGCCGTTCGCCGCCCAGGTCAAGGAGACGAAGGCATTGGCGAAGCAGGTCCGGGAGACGCTGGCCGCCGAGCGGGCGCGGGTCGAGGCGCTGATGGCGCTGGAGCGGACCTGGCCGTACGGCCAGTGGTGCCGGCACTACCGCGACCATCCGGTCACCGGCGCGGTCGCGTCCGGCCTGGTCTGGGAGTTCGAGACGCCGGACGGGCACTGGCACGCCGCCACCCCGGGCGAGGACGTGCTGGTCACCGTGGACGGCCGCGCCCTGCCCGTCCCGCCGCGCGGCGCGCGGGTGCGGCTGTGGCATCCGGCGCGGGCGTTCCCGGGCGCCGTCCGGGCCTGGCGGGCCTTCGTCACCGGCAACCGGATGACGCAGTCGTTCCGGCAGGCGTTCCGCGAGACCTACCGCCCCGGCCCGTCCGGCGCCGGGGCCGACCTGCGCCGCGGCCGCCTCGACGCGCGGCTGCGGCGCGTCCTCGCCGGGGGCGCGTGGCGGGTCGGCCGCGGGGGAGGCCCGGCGCGGGTGGCGTTCGAGCGGCGGATCGCCGGCCGCTGGCGGGACGTGCCGCCGCGGGAGGTCCCGCCGCTGGTGTTCAGCGAGGGCATGCGGGAGGCCGACCTGTTCCTGCGGGCCGCCCCGGCCGCGGACGAGGACCCGTTCGGTGAGCCGTCCGCGAGCGCCGAGATCCGCGGGGACGTGCTGCGCCGCGTCCTGCCCGGCACGAAGATCGCCGACCGCTGCTCGGTGGACGGGCGGTTCCTCGTGGTCCGCGGCGGGCTGCGCACCTACCGCGTCCACCTCGGCTCCGGCGGCGTGCTGATGGAGCCGGGCAACGACCGGCTGCTGGTCGAGCCGGCCCGCCGGGCCCGGCAGAAGGGCCTGTTCCTGCCGGTCGAGGACGAGCGGCTCACGCGCATCCTCGGCACCGCGTTCCTGCTCGCCGCCGACCACCGGATCACCGACGAGTCCGTCCTCCGGCAGATCAAGAGGGGCGCCTGATGGACCTGCCCGCGCGGCTGCTGCGCGCCATGACCGACCCGGCGCCGGAGGACGAGGAGTTCCGCACCTGGTATCCCGACCTGTCGGTCCTGTCCGACCAGGACCTCGGCGCCCTCGTGCCCGCCGCCTACGCGGTGGGCCGTGAGGCTCCGTTCGTGTCGATGTCCGTCCGGCTCAGGATCGAGGACGAGGCCAAGAGCCGGCAGCCGCGCTACACGCCGGAGGCGTGCGAGCGGATGTTCCAGGCGCTCGTCGGCGGGCTGGCCCAGCGCAAGTGGGCCGACATCCAGCTCGGTGCGGGCGCGCTGGTCCGGTGCACGGGGCCCTGGCCCGACGTCTCGGGCCCGGCCCGGACGCTGGTCGAGTACCTCCTGAGCCGCAAGCGCCTCGACCAGCCCTTCGCGCTGCTCGCGATCGGCGGCCTCGCGGGCGACGACGTCCTGCGCGCGGTCGCCGGGCGCCTCCACCAGGTCTGGAAAGGGCCGATCGTGCACGATGAACTGGACGCCGTCCTGCGCCTCGCCCCGGTGGAACGGGTCCTGCTGGCCCAGGTGGCCGAGAACCGGTCGTTCAACGCTCCGCCTGTCCCGCCGGAGGTGTGGGAGCGGGTCGCCGCCGTCCCCGCCTGCGCCGAGTTCGCCCGCCGGGCCCTGGAGGCCGCCGCCGCCCGCGCCCGCGCCGTCCAGGAAGGGGAGATCCCGTTCCGCGCTGACAGCGCGTTCACCGGGGACGAGGTCGCCGCCGTCGGGCTCGCCGCGCGCATCGCGCTGCTGCGCGACGAGCCGTGGCTGCCCGCCCTGTTCGACCGCCTCCTGCCCGACGTCTCCGTGGCGCCGACGCAGGCGAAGACGCTGCCGTCGCAGGCGCTGCTCTACGAGATCGTCCGGGCCGCGCAGGAGTTCCCGACGCCCGAGCTGGTCACCGCCGTCCGGAACGTCCGCCGGAACGTCCGGCACGCGGGGGTGCCCAAGCAGCTCGACAAGATGCTCAAGAAGGTCGAGGCCGCGCTCGCCGAGCGGACCGAGGTCGCGCTGCGCCTCCCCGACCACGGGTTCGGGCCCGGCGGCGTCCTGCGCCGGGAGCTCGGCGGCCACACCGCCGTCGTCACCGTCGCCGGCAAGGCCGAGCTCTCCTTCGAGAAGGACGGCAAGGCCCTGAAAGGCGTCCCCGCCGCCGCCCGCCGCGACCACAAGGACGAGCTCAAGGAGCTCCGCGACCTCGTCGCGCGCGTCAACGCCCAGCTCGTCACGCTCGCGCGGGCGCTGGAGGCCGGGTTCACCGTCGACGCCGTCCATCCGTTCGGCCAGTGGCGCGACACGCTCCTGCTCCATCCGATCGCCGGGCCCACGGTGCGCGCGCTCCTCTGGGAGATCGAGGTCGCCCCCGGCGACCGGCGCACCGTCCTTCCCGAGACGGGTGAACTGCCCGGCGCCGCCGACGACGCGCCCGTCCGGCTGTGGCACCCGATCAGGTCGCGGCCGGACGAGGTGCGCGCATGGCGCGACCTGCTCGTCGACCGGCGGATCCGGCAGCCGTTCAAGCAGGCGTTCCGCGAGATCTACCTGCTCACCCCGGCAGAAAAGGACACTGTCACCTACTCCAACCGGTTCGCCGCCCACCTCGTCCACTACCGGCGGATGTTCGCGCTCTTCCGGGCCCGCGGCTGGACGAGCGCGCTGCTCGGCCCCTGGGACGGCGGAGGCTCCGACGAGGCGGCCCGGACGCTCGCGGCGGGGGAGTGGCGGGTCAGGTTCTCCCACGTCCTGGCCGACTGGCAGGGCGAGCACGAGATCGCCGGCACGAACCGCGTCATGTTCGACCGCCGCGCCGACGGCGGCGGCTGGCGGGAGGCGGCGCTCGCCGACGTCCCCCCGCCGGTGTTCAGCGAGGCGATGCGGGACGTGGACCTGTTCGTCGGCGTCACCTCCATCGCCGCCGACCCCATGTGGGAGGACGGCGAGGCGCACGAGTACTGGGTGCGCGAGTGGCACGCCGACCTGGCCGAGTCGACCCGGACCCGCAGGGACGCCCTGGAGCGCGTCCTGCCGCGCACGAAGATCGCCGACCGCTGCACGATCGACGGCCGCCACCTAATCGTCCGCGGCGACCTGCGCACCTACAGGATCCACCTCGGCTCGGCCAACATCGCGATGGAACCGGACGACACGTACCTCTGCATCGTCCCCGAGCGCCGCAGGACCGGCGCCAAGGTCTTCCTCCCGTTCGAGGACGAGCGGCTCTCCCTCATCCTCAGCAAGGCGTTCCTCCTCGCCGCCGACGGCGCGATCGAGGACGAGTCCATCCTGGCGCAGATCAAGAGAGGTGCCTGATGCCCGCCGTGACCTTCCGCGACGAGACGGCGGCGGGCGCGCCCGTCGCCGGGTTCCAGGTGGCCGGGCTGCCCGACCGGATGACCGTACGGGAGCTGATCAGGCTCCGGGTCCGCGAGGAGGTCGCCCGGCACAACGCCCGCCCGTCCGACCGGTTCAACGGCCTGGTCCGCCCGGACGGCGCCGAGGCGGAGCTGAACGGCTACCGGCTCCGCGAGCCCCGCCGCCTCGACTGGGAGCGGCAGGCCGACATCGCCGAGCGGGCCTTCCTCGGCAACGGCTTCTTCGTGCTCGCCGGCGACCGGCAGGTCGAGGACCTCGACGAGGAGATCGACCTCACCGGCGACCCCGACCTGGTCTTCATCAGGCTCGTCCCGCTCGTCGGCGGCTGACGCCCTGACCGAGAGCCTCAGGCGAGTCATTGTGGGGAGTGCCCCCACGCCCCCGACCTGACCGCCGCATGAGTCCGAACTCGTGGGCGCGCAGGCCCGCCTGGAAGCGGGAGTCGGCGTCCAGGAGGACGAGGATCTCCGCGACGCGGCGCCGGTAGGTGCGCAGCGACATGCCGAGCCGCCGCGCCGCCGCCTCGTCCTTCAGCCCGCCGGCGAGCAGCCGCAGGATGCGCAGGCTCTCCTCGCCCAGCGCGGGCGGCCGGCCGCGCCGGTGGTCGGCCAGCTCCGCCGACGTCTCCCAGGTCGCCTGGTACAGCGAGACGACGCCCTTCACCACGCCCGGTGACCGGACGACGGTGTACTCGCGGACGCCGCCCTCGGGCGGTCCGGCGAGGATGGCGACCCTGCGGTCCACGATGATCGTCTCGTGCGGGAGCGGCGTCGGGCAGATCCGCACGAGGACCCCCGCGGCGGCGACCTCCAGGAGCCGCCGCTCGGACTCCTCGTCGGCGAGGGCCGCCGGGGTGTACAGCTTGCGGACGGCGGGCGCGGGCCGGATCCGGCGCCGCTCGGCGACGATCCGCTCCCGCAGGCCGGGCAGCGCCCACGTGTTCTGGTCGGTCGCCGCGCAGGCGAACTCCTCGCACGCGAGGAACAGCGGTCCGGCGCGCTCGACCAGCTCCGCGTCGCCGCGCAGCACGACGTTCCGGTCAAGGTCGACGCTCACGGATCCAGTCTGCCACGCGGCCCGCCCCGCGCCGCCGTGGCAGCAAGCTGCCAGCCGTTCGCCCCGGGCGGGCGGGCGCAGCACAGTGGACCGCATGACACGACACTTCGATCTCGGCGGCGACCTGCGGATCTCCCGGATGGGCTTCGGCGCGATGCGGCTGCCCGTGAGCACCCTCGGCGGGCCGCCGAACGACCGGGACACCGGGATCAAGATCCTCCAGCGGGCCGTCGAGCTGGGCGTGGACCACATCGACACGGCCGCGTTCTACTACCACCAGGACGGCCTGGCGGCCAACGAGATGATCCGCGCCGCGCTCGCCCCCTACCCGCCCGGCCTGGTCATCGCCACGAAGGTGGGACCGTACCGGGGGCCGGGCGACCCGATGCCGACCGGGCAGGTCCCGGCGTCCGGGCTGCGCGCCGAGGTGGAGCGCAACCTCACCGAGCTCGGGCTCGACCGGCTCGACCTCGTCTACCTGCGGCCCGGCGGCCTGGAGGCCCCGTCTGACGAGCCGGTCGGGGAGCGCTTCGCCGTCCTGGCCGGGCTCCGCGAGGAGGGCCTGATCCGGCACCTCGGGCTCAGCCACGTGACCCCCGCCCAGCTGGAGGAGGCGCGGCGGATCGCGCCCGTCGCGGCCGTCCAGAACCGGTTCGACGTGACGCTCCCGCAGGACACCGAGATGCTGGCCGCCTGCGAGCGCGACCGGATCGCCTACGCGCCCTACTTCCCGCTCGGCGGGTTCGGCATCCCGGACGACGCGCGCGTGAACGCGGTCGCCGCCCGGCACGGCGCCACCGTCCCGCAGGTGCTCCTCGCGGGCCTGCTCGCGCTCTCGCCCGTGATGCTCGCGATCCCCGGCACCGGCTCCCCGGCCCACCTGGAGGAGAACGTCGCCGCCGCGGACCTGGCGCTCGCCCCCGAGGATCTCGACGCCCTGAAGCGGTGACCCGCGCGCGCGGCGCGCGCGGGACCCTCTACCCTGAACAGGTTTGCGATCAGGGGGAGAGGATGTCGACGACGCGGCTGCTGGTGCTCGGCGGGGTGCGGCGGTTCGGGCGGGCGCACGGCTACGAGGTCCGCCGCGAGCTGCTCTCCTGGGGTTCGGACGAGTGGGCCCACGTCAACCCGGGCTCGATCTACCACGCGCTCAGGCAGCTGGCCAAGGAGGGCCTGCTGCACGCCCACGAGGTGGAGGAGAGCGAGGCCGGGCCGCCGCACACCGACTACGAGATCACCGAGGCCGGCCGGGCGGAGTTCCACCGGCTGCTGCGCTGCGCCCTCGCCGCGGTCGACGTCCGGCACCCGGAGATGCTCACCGCGGGCCTCGGGTTCCTCACCGAGCTGCCGCGCGCCGAGGCGCTGGCCCTGCTGCGCGAGCGCCTCGACGGCCTGGCCGGCTGGCGCGCCTCCGTCGCCCCGCACCTGGACGAGCTGAACCCCTCCGACCACCTGCGCGAGCTGCTCGGCTGGTGGGTCCACTCCGCCGACTCCGCCACGGCCTGGACGCTCGGCCTGATCGAACGCCTGGAGGCGGGCGCCTACGTCATGGCCGACGAGCGCGAACCGGGCCGGCCCGACGAGGTGCCCGGGGCGACGGCGCGGTAGCGGCCGGCCGCGCGGGTCTCCCGGCCGGTCAGGTGTCGACGAACGACTGCGGGACGATCACCCGCAGGGCGTTGCCGCGCAGCTTGATCGACACCGGGGTGCGGCCGCGGACCTCGCCGTCCACGTCCACCTGCATCGGCGGGTCGGTCTCGACCTCGACGTGCGCCGTGGTGAGGAAGGCGTCGTCCTCGAGCGACCGCCACGGGCCGGTGAGGACGTGCCGGGCCGTGGCCGACGCCAGCCGCAGCCGCCGCTCGTCGCCGAGCCGGTAGACGGCGAGGAGCCGGTCGTCCGGGCTGGCGTCGCGGGCGATCCGCTGCCCGCTGTGGTGCGCGCCGTTGGCGATGTTGAGCTGGTGCGTCGCGACCTCGTGCGTCTCGCCGTCGATCGTGATGCGGGCGGTGAACGCCTCGTGCCGGGGCAGCAGCCGCGCCGCCGTCAGCGCGTACGCCGGGCGCCCGATGAAGCGCTTGAGCGTGTGCGGGACGTGCTCGGCGACCTCGACCGACAGGCCGAGGCTCACCATGTTGGCGAAGATGTGCTCGCGGTCGGCGCCCGGCCCCTCGCCCTGCGGGTCGCCCGTCGACTCGAACCAGCCGACGTCGACGTCGGCGACCTTGCCGGCGTCCGGGCGGCCGAGGGCGAGGGTCGCGACCGCGCCCGGCAGGTCGAGCGGCAGCTCCAGGCTGCGGGCGAAGTTGTTGGTGGTGCCGAGCGGCAGCACGCCGAGCGCGATGTCGCGGTGCGCCAGGTGCCCGACCGCCTCGGCGACCGTGCCGTCCCCGCCGCCGACGACCACGAGGTCGGGCTCCAGGGCGAGGACGTCGGCGAACAGCTCCCGCAGCCGGGCGGGGTCGGTCACCGGGAACACGTGCGGGAACTCCAGCCCCGCCTCGCGCAGCAGGCGGCGGGCCGTGCCGTAGAGCCGCCGGCCCCGCCGGGAGCGGGAGTTGATCACAAGCACCGCGCGTCCGCCGTCCGCGATCGCCGCCTGCAGCTCCGCCTTGCTCCGCATCTGGACGCTCCGCATCTCCGCCGGTCGCCCCCTTCGTCCGCGTCACCTTACAAGGAACGTGGACCGGAACTCCCGGCCCGACATTTTATAAACCGATTACACAGCGTTGAAACATTCCCGTCAGAGGGAACCTTTACAGAAGGCGAGTTCTGGAAGACCGGGGCGTGGACATGTGGATGCGCGGCTTGGCGGGTGCGGGTCTCATCGCGGCGGTCGCCGGGCTGACCGCGTCGATCGCGGCGGGCGGCACGGCCCCGGCCGGCGCCCCCGCCGACGACGGCGCGGCCGTGGTCGGCGAGCGCCGCCCGCGCCGCCGCGTCCTCGACCTCGCGGTCCGCTCGCCCGTCCTGGAGAGCGTCGCCCATGCCCGCCTCCTGCTGCCTCCGGGCTGGTCACGGGACGCCTCCCGCACCTGGCCGGTGCTCTGGCTCCTGCACGGAGCCGGCGCGGGCCGGGACGGCCACACCGCGTGGAGCGAGCACAGCGACATCGAGGAGCTGACCGAGGACGCCGACGTGATCGTCGTCATGCCGGACGGCGGCCCCTGCGGCAACTACACCGACTGGTGGAACCGCGGAGGCGGCGGCGTGCCGAAGTGGGAGACCTTCCATCTCGCCGAGCTCCGGCAGATCCTGGAGCGCGGATACCGGGCCGGGTCGGAGCGCGCCGTCGCGGGCAACGCGATGGGCGGGCTCGGGGCGCTGGCGTATGCGGCCAGGCACCGCGGCCTTTTCCGGGCGGCCGCGTCGTTCAGCGGGCCGGTCCACACGCTGCACCGCGACCCGTCCGGGCTCGACGTCGCCGACCTCGTCGAGCTGAGCGTCGCGATCGGCGCTCCGTCCCTCGACTGGACGGACGTGTGGGGCGACCCCGAGGCGCAGCGCGTCGTGTGGCGGCAGCACAACCCCTACGACCTCGCGGGCCGGCTTGCGGGCGTCCGTGTGCACGTGAGCGCCGGGGACGGTACCCCCGGCCCCTTCGACCACGGCCCGGCGTCCCGGGAGGCCGCCTCCCGCGACGTGCTGGAGGCCCTCGCCCACACCGTCTCGCGGGAGTTCGCGGGCAAGCTGAGGAAGCTCGGCGTCCCGGTGTCCACGCACTTCTACCGTGGTACCCACACCTGGCCCTACTGGCGCCGCGAACTGAGGGCCACGCTGCCCGCCCTGCTCGCGGAGATCACCTGAGCGGCGGCTAGGGTCGGGTCGTGGCCGAACCCCGTTCTGATTCAGCTGTCCCCGCGTTCTGGCGCTCGCTCGGGCTGCCCGGCATCATCGACGTCCACGTCCACTTCATGCCGCCGCGCCTGATGAGCGCGGTGTGGGGGTACTTCGACGAGGCCGGTCCGCTGATCGGCACCGAGTGGCCCATCCGCTACCGCGACTCCGAGCAGGAGCGGCTGGGCTTCCTGCGCGGGCTCGGCGTCCGCGCGTTCACCTCGCTCACCTACCCGCACAAGCCCGGCATGGCCGAGTCGCTGAACGAGTGGACCGCCCAGTTCGCCGCCCGCGTTCCCGAATGCATCCAGACCGCGACGTTCTACCCCGAGCCCGGGGTCGAGGAGTACGTGCGCCGCGCGCTGGACGCGGGCGCCCGCGTCTTCAAGGTCCACCTCCAGGTCGGCGGCTTCGACCCGCGCCTCAAGGAGCTGGACGCGGTGTGGGGGATGCTCGCGGACGCCGGGGTGCCCGCCCTCGTGCACGCCGGCTCCGGGCCGGTCGCCAACGGCTACACCGGTCCCGGGCCGTTCGGCGAGGTCCTCGCCCGCCACCCGGGCCTGACCGCGATCGTCGCCCACCTGGGCGCGCCGGAGTTCGACGGCTTCTTCGCCCTCGCCGACGCCTACGAGCGCGTCCACCTCGACACGACGATGATCTTCACCCGCTTCGCCGCGCTGGCGCCGTTCCCGGACGCCCTGCTGCCCCGGCTGCGCGACCTCGGCCTGGAGGGGCGCGTCCTGCTCGGCACCGACTTCCCGAACATCCCCTACGAGTACGCGCACCAGCTGGAGTCGCTGGCCGCGCTCGACCTCGGCGACGACTGGCTGCGGTCGGTCTGCTGGCGCGGCCCGGCCCAGCTGTTCGGGCTCTCGTAGGGGCGCGCCGCCGTTTCACGGGTTTTCACGCGGGACGCCTGGTCACCGCGGGGCGCCCGGCCGCGTCCTTGACAGGCCGGTCGCCGGTCGCGACCTTGGGAGCGCTCCCACTGGCTCGAACCGAGGACCCCGCATGAGAACGACCATGACCGCGAGACTCCGGCGGATCCGGCTCGTCCCGATCCTCGTGGCCGCGCTGCTGGCGCTGGCCCTCGTCCAGGCCGTGCCGCGCCCGGCCCGGGCGGCGGGCGCCGGCTACTGGCACACCAGCGGCCGGCAGCTGCTCGACGCGAACGGGCAGCCGGTGCGGATGACGGGCATCAACTGGTTCGGCGCCGAGACGTCCAACTACGCCCCGCACGGCCTCTGGTCGCGCGGCTACAAGGACATGCTCGACCAGATCAAGAGCCTGAAGTGCAACACGCTGCGGCTGCCCTACAGCAGCCAGCTCTTCGACTCCGGCAGCAGCCCGAACAGCATCGACTACGCCAAGAACCCGGACCTGCAGGGCCTGAACGGGCTGCAGATCCTCGACAAGATCATCGCCTACGCGGGACGGATCGGGCTGAAGGTCGTCCTCGACCGCCACCGCCCGGACTCCGGCGGCCAGTCCGCGCTCTGGTACACCGCCGCCTACCCCGAGTCGCGCTGGATCTCCGACTGGACGATGCTCGCCCGGCACTACGCGGGCGACACCACGGTCATCGGCGCCGACCTGCACAACGAGCCGCACTCGCCGGCCTGCTGGGGCTGCGGCGACCAGACGCGGGACTGGCGCCTCGCCGCCGAGCGGGCCGGGAACGCGATCCTCGCGGCCAACCCGAACTGGCTGATCATCGTCGAGGGCGTCAACGACCACGGCGGCGACAACTACTGGTGGGGCGGAAACCTGCAGGGCGCGGCGCAGTACCCGGTGCGGCTGGACGTCCCGAACCGGCTCGTCTACTCCGCCCACGACTACGCCACCTCGGTGTACCCGCAGCCGTGGTTCGACGACCCGTCCTTCCCGTCCAACCTGGCCGGGATCTGGGACAAGAACTGGGGCTACCTCTACAAGAACAACGTCGCGCCCGTCCTGCTCGGCGAGTTCGGGACGACCCTCTCGGACCCGCGCGACCAGACCTGGCTGCGCACCCTGATGGCCTACCTCGGCAAGGGCACCGGCGGGATCTCCTTCACCTTCTGGTCGTGGAACCCCAACTCGGGCGACACCGGCGGCATCCTCAACGACGACTGGACGACCGTGAACACGGCCAAGCAGTCCTACCTCGACCCCTACCTGCTCGGCGCGGGGGACCCGAGCGGCGACCCCGGGGACCCGGGCACGCCGGGGACGTCCTGCAAGGTCGCCTACACGGTGCAGAACAGCTGGTCGGGCGGCTTCACGGCGCAGGTCACGATCACCAACGGCGGGTCCTCGGCGCTGAACGGCTGGACGCTGGAGTTCGCGTTCCCCGGCGACCAGAAGGTCACCCAGGGGTGGAGCGCGACCTGGTCGCAGAGCGGCGCCGCCGTCACCGCCAAGAGCCTGGACTGGAACGCCTCCCTCGCGCCCGGCGCCTCCGTCACCGTCGGGTTCCAGGCGACCGGTGCGGCGAGCGGCGCGCCCGCCGCGTTCGAGGTCAACGACAAGGCATGCGAGGTGTGACATGACCCGGAAGGCCTGGCTCGCCGCCGTGGCGGCCGCCGCGCTCCTGCCGTGGGCGGTACCCCCGGCGCAGGCCGCGGACGGTCCCGCGCTGACCGTCGACCCGTCCGCGTCCCGGCACGCGATCAGCCCCTACGTCTACGGGATGAACTTCGCCGACGAGGCCCTCGCCAAGGAACTGCGCCTCCCCGTCCGGCGGTGGGGCGGCAACGCCACGACCCGCTACAACTACCTCTACGACGAGACCAACCGGGGCTCGGACTGGTACTTCGAGAACGTGCCCGGCCCGGCGCCGGACCCCGCGAAGCTCCCCGACGGGTCCGAGACCGACCAGTTCACCGAGCAGGACCGCCGGACCGGCACCGACACGCTCCTCACCGTCCCGCTCATCGGCTGGACGCCGAAGGGCCGCGACTACGCCTGCGGGTTCGGCATCGCCAAGTACGGGCCGCAGCAGAGCGCCGACACCCAGTGGCGGCCCGACTGCGGCAACGGCGTGAAGCCGGACGGCACGAACGTCACCGGCAACGACCCCGCGGACACCAGCGTCCCGGCGGGCCCCGAGTACGTCACCGACTGGCTGTCCCACCTGACCGGCAAGTACGGCCGGGCGGACGGCGGCGGCGTGCGCTTCTACGACCTCGACAACGAGCCCGACCTCTGGCACGCGACCCACCGGGACGTCCACCCGGACGGCGCCGGCTACGACGAGATGCGCCGCCAGACGTACGCGATCGCCTCCGCCGTGAAGGCCGCCGACCCGGGCGCGAAGACGCTCGGGCCGGTCGGCTGGGGCTTCCAGTCGCTCACCCTGTCGGGCCTGGACAAGCAGACCTGCGACCGGGAGGGCGGCGACTGCTGGTCCGACCCGCCGGACCGGGCGGCGCACGACGGCCTCCCGTTCGCGGACTGGTACCTCCGGCAGATGAAGGCCTACGAGGAGGAGCACGGGACCCGCATCCTCGACTACTTCGACGAGCACATCTACCCGCAGCAGGCCGGGGTGTCCTCCGCCGACCCCGGCGACGCGGCGACCCAGGAGCTGCGGCTGCGCTCGACCCGGCAGCTGTGGGACCCCTCCTACACCGACGAGAGCTGGATCAACCAGCCGATCAAGTTCATCCCCCGGATGCGGGACCTCGTCGAGCAGAACTACCCGGGCACCAAGCTGGCGATCACCGAGTACAACTGGGGCGCGCTCGGGCACCTGAACGGGGCGCTGGCCCAGGCCGACGTCCTCGGGATCTTCGGGCGCGAGGGCCTCGACCTGGCGACGCTGTGGGCGCCGCCGGGCACGTCCGACCCGGGCGCCTACGCCTTCCGCATGTACCGGAACTACGACGGCGCGGGGGCCTCGTTCGGCGAGACGTCCGTCCGGGCGTCGAGCGCCGACCAGGGCAGGCTCGCGGTGTACGCGGCGGAGCGCTCGTCCGACAAGGCGCTCACCCTGATGATCGTGAACAAGTCGCGCACCGACGACCTCACCAGCACGGTCTCGATCGCAGGGCGGTCGGGACCGGCGGCCGGGCGCGTCTACCGGTACAGCGGAGCGGACCAGTCCGCGATCGTCCGGGCCCCGGACGTGACCGTGGGCGCGGACGGGTTCACCTCGACGTTCCCGGCGTCCTCGATCACGCTGGTCGAGATCCCCGCGGACGACGGCCCGGCCGCGTCGGCGTGCGAGGTCGGCTACACGGTGCAGAGCCAGTGGGGGAGCGGCTTCACCGCGCAGGTCACCGTCGCGAACACCGGCGACTCGCCCGTCTCGGGCTGGACGCTGGGCTTCTCGTTCACGGCGGACCAGCGCGTCACCCAGGGCTGGAACGCCTCCTGGACGCAGAAGGGCCCGGACGTCACCGCACGCGATCTCGACTGGAACCGGACGATCCGGCCGGGAGGCTCGGTGACGATCGGCTTCAACGGATCGAGCGGCGGGACGAACCCGGCCCCGTCCGCCTTCACCCTCAACGGCGCCCCCTGCACCCGCCGCTGACCACCGGGCCCCGCCGGTCGGCCGATCACGCTGACCGCGGGGCCCGCCGGTGGCAGGACCCGCGGGTCACGTGAGCTCGGCGACCACCAGGCTCCGCGGCCGACCGGCCCTCGCGACCGCGCCCGCTAGTGGTCGCACGGGGTGGTGCCCGCGTGCTCGTGGGGCTCGTCGGCCTCCGCCATATGGCGGGGGCCGTGCGCGTCGTCGCAGTGGCCGTGCCCGCCGCCGGCGGGCTCGTCCACGTGGTCGACCTCCAGCGTCGTGTGCGTGATCCCGTAGGCGTCGCGCAGCAGTTCCTGGAGGTCGCGGCGGACGGCGTGGCAGTCGCCCTGCGTGTCGACGAGCACGTGCGCCGACAGTGCCGGGTAGCCCGAGCTGACCTCCCACACGTGCAGGTCGTGGACCTCCTCCACGCACGGGCGCCCCGCGAGCCGGGCGCCGAGCTCGGACGGGTCGACGCCTGCGGGCGCGGCCTCCATGAGCACCCGGCCCGCGTCCCGCAGCAGCCGGTACCCGGCCTTGAGCATCAGCGCGGCCACCACGAGCGAGGCGATCGCGTCCGCGCGGGCGAAGCCGGTCGTCCACACGACCAGGCCCGCGACCGCGGTGGCGACGAACGCGAACAGGTCGTTCAGGATGTGCTGGAACGCGCCCTCGACGTTCAGGCTGCGCCGGTCGGCCCGGCTGATCAGCACGGTCGCCGCGACGTTGACGGCGATGCCCGCGAGGGCCGTCCAGAAGACGAACTGCCCCTCCACGGCGGGCGGCTCGATCAGCCGCCGGACGCCCTCGTACACGAAGTAGACGGTGAGCAGGATCAGCGTCAGGCCGTTGAGCTGCGCGGACAGGATCTCGGCGCGGCGCAGGCCGAAGGTGTACCCGCCCTTCGGCGGGCGCGCGGCGATGCGCATCGCGACCAGCGCCAGCGCGATCGCGAACGCGTCGGTCATCATGTGCGCGGCGTCGGTGATCAGCGCCAGCGACCCGGCGAGCAGGCCGATGACCACCTCGCCCGACATGTAGGCGACGATCAGCGCCAGCGCGCCGGTCAGCAGCCGCCGGTCGGCCCCCGCCGAGACGGCGTGCCCGTGGCCATGCCCGTGGCCGTGGCCGTGCCCCTCGTGCCCCCGCTTGCCGGGCGCGTCCTCACGGTCCCCGATCATGTGCCTTCCTCCCCGTGGCCGACGTGGGTGAGGGCGAGATCGAGCAGCAGCCGGACGTGCGAGTCGGCCAGCCGGTAGTAGGCCATCCGGCCGGCGCGGCGGACCCGGACCACGCGGTTGGCGCGCAGCAGGCGCAGGGCGTGCGAGACCGCGGACTCCGAGTGCCCGCAGGCCGCCGCGATGTCGCACACGCACATCTCCCCTCCTTCGAGCAGCGCGGTGATCACCCGCAGCCGTCCGGGGTCGGACAGCAGCCCGAACACCTGCGCCAGCTCGGTGATCGTGTCCCCGTCCGGCAGGGACGCCGAGACGGCGGCGACCTTCGCGGCGTCGACCACCCGGACGGCGCAGGCGTCCGGGGCGATGACATCTGAAGCACTGCTCATATGAGCAAAGATAGCGCACCAGGGTCAGGAGGTCACGGGAGCGGGCTCCTCCGACGGCGGCAGGGACACCGGTCCGTGCCCGCCCTCGCCCGGCGTCTCCATCCCCCCGGCGCCCGTACCCGGGGCCTGCGTCGTCACGCCCGTTCCCGGGGTCGAGGGCCCGGGCTCCGGCGTCTCCGGCCCGGGCGGCTCCGTCCCCGGCGTCTGCGGCCCCGGCGTCTCCGGGCCGGGCGTCCCCGTGCCGGGCGACTCCGTGCCCGGCGACTCGGTGCCCGGCGTCTCCAGGCCCGAGCCGGACGGCGCGGGCGAGTCGCTCGGCGCGGCCACCGTCTCCGTCACCGGCAGCGCGGTCGGGGGCCCGTCCGCCGCGCCCTCGGTGGCGCGGGGCCGCTCGAAGCCCATGGTGGCCTCCGGGTCGACCAGGACGAAAGTGGTGATCGTCCCTTCCCGGGAATCCCGCGGCCGGATCCGGGTGACATTCCCCTTCTCGAATCCCGGCCAGGACCGGCCACTGTACGCCGCGTTCCGGGTAGAGATCTTTTTGTCGGGCGGAGTGAGGGGATTGCCGCAATTGCACTTCACTGTGGGCACTCCGTAACCATTGACCAGAACGCCCATTCCGGCCTGCAGGACGGCGGGGCCGCTCGTCGCCCGGCCGTCGGAGTACCCGTGGTTGGTGACCAGCGTGTCGGTGCGCAGCAGCACCGGCGTCAGCCGCGACACGTATCGCGGGATGTCGCCCGCCGCGATGCCCTGCACCTCCGCCCACGCCCGCGCCTTCTCCGGGTTGGCCTGCAGGAACGCGGCCAGTTTGGCCCGGTCGCAGGTCGAGGCCCGGCGCGTCCCGCCGTAGAGTCCCGGTGCGTCCCCCTCCCTCGTGCCGCCTGCCTGCGGCCGCGCCTTCACGTCGCTCCGGTCGGTGCCGGCCACCAGCGTGTACGGCTCGGGACCGGGCGATCCCACCGTCAGCCGCGTGATGGTCGCGCCGGCGTCCCCGCACCCGGACAGCGCGCCCGCCGCCGCCACGAGGGCCGCGACGGCCCCCGCCAGCGACCGGGCGCAGGCCCCGGGCCGCGCAATTGTCGAACGAATCTCCAGCATCCTCTTCCCCCGCCTCGGGTTCGCCGAACCTATACTCTTCGATGCCGGGCGGAGCGGTTTTGTGCCCGCAGGAATGCTCGATTTTTTTCGCGGGGGTGCGAATGGCGGGTCCGGTTCCCCTCACGGCGGCCGATCCCACCCGGCTCGGCGGCTGGGAGCTGCTCGGCCGGATCGGCGCCGGCGGCCAGGGGGTGGTGTACCTCGGCAGGCCCGCGGCGCCGGGCCCCGGGCCCTCCCGCGTCGCCGTCAAGCTCCTGCACGCCCAGCTCGTCGGGGACGCGAACGCGCGGGAGCGGTTCGTCCGCGAGCTGGCGGTGCTGGAGCGGGTCGCCGGGTTCTGCACCGCGCAGATGCTCGCCGCCGACGTGGCGGGCGACCGCCCCTACATCGTCAGCGAGTACGTGCCGGGGCCCTCGCTGCGCGCCCTCGTCCGCGACGAGGGGCCGCGCACCGGCGCCGCCCTCGACCGGCTCGCGATCAGCTCGGTGACGGCGCTGTCGGCGATCCACCGCGCGAACGTCGTGCACCGCGACCTCAAGCCGCAGAACGTGCTGATGGGCCCGGACGGGCCGCGGGTGATCGACTTCGGGATCGCCCGCGCGTTCGACGCGGGCGCGACCATGACGAGCCAGGTCGTCGGCACGCCCGCCTACATGGCCCCCGAGCAGTTCACCGGGCGGGTCGGGCCGTCCGCCGACCTGTTCTCGTGGGCGAGCACCCTGCTGTTCGCCGCCACCGGCCGCGACCCGTTCGCGGGCGGCCCGCTGCCCGCGGTGATGTACCGGATCCTGCACGAGACGCCCGACCTCGGCGCCCTGCCCGGCCCGCTCGCCGAGGTCGCCGCCGCGTGCCTCGCCAAGGACCCGCAGGCCCGCCCCACCTCCGAGGACGTCCTGCTCTGGCTGCTCGGCGAGCGCGAGCGGCACGCCCGGCTGGAGATCCCCACCGAGCGCCTCGCCCCGCCGACGGCCCCGGCACCTAGGCCCGCCCCCGACGCCGTCCCCGCGCCGGAGGCGGCCGGCGGCGCGTTCGTCCAGGCGCCGGGGCCGCGGACGCCGCCACCACCCCCGCCCACACCGCAGGCGCCCACGCCGCACGCCCCGACTCCGACCGCGCCCGCGCCGACTCCGCCGGGTCCGATCACACCCGCGCCCGCTCCGGGCCCGCCGGCGTCCGCCGCGCAGGCGGGGCCGCGGCGGCTGCGGCGCGGCCCGGCGGTCGTTGCCGGCCTGCTCCTCGCCGGGCTGCTCGCCGCGCTGGACGTCGCCGCCCTCGCGATCCTGATCGCCCGGCCGTCCCTCAGCGAGGGCCACCGGGGCGGCCTGCTGCCCGTGGTGGCCTCGTCGTTCGCCGTCGTCGCGGTGGTCACCCTGGTCGGGGTGATCCTGGCGTGGCGCGGCAGCCGCCCCGCGGCGTGGACGGTGATGGCCGCCCGCGTCGCCCGCGTCGCGATGTGGGCGGCCTGGGGCGCGCTCGTCCAGATCCAGCCGTCCGCGCTGGCGGGCCACGCCGCCCTGACCGCCGTCGTGGTGGTCCTACTGGCGCGGGGCCTGTCCCGCCCCTCCCGCTGACGCCGTCACCGGTCTCCCGCGGCCCGCTCGGACCACTCCCCGAGGTCGCGCCGTTCGATGGCCGCGGCCATCAGGCCGGGGAAGGCGTCCGGCGTGCACGCGAACGCCGGGACGCCCATGGCGGCCAGCGCCGCCGCGTTGTCGTGGTCGTAGGCGGGCGCGCCCTCGTCCGACAGGGCGAGCAGCACGACGACCTGCACGCCCGCCGCCGTCAGGGTCGCGACCCGCTGCAGCATCTCGTCGCGGATCCCGCCCTCGTACAGGTCGCTGACCAGCACGAGGATCGTCTCGGCCGGCCGCGTCACCAGCCCCTGGCAGTACGCGACGGCCCGGTTGATGTCGGTGCCGCCGCCGAGCTGCGTGCCGAACAGCACCTCGACCGGGTCGTGGAGCTGGTCGGTGAGGTCGACCACGCTGGTGTCGAACACCACCAGCGACGTGCGCAGCGACCGCATCGACGCCAGCACCGCCCCGAACACGCTCGCGTACACCACCGAGGCCGCCATCGACCCGCTCTGGTCGATCGCGAGCACCACGTCCCGCTTGACGGCCTGCCGCCGCCTGCCGTACCCGATCAGCCGCTCCGGCACGAGCGTCCCCTGCTCGGGCAGGTAGTGGCGCAGGTTCGCGCGGATCGTGCGGTCCCAGTCGACGTCGGCGAGCCGCCTCGGGCGCAGCACCCGCGCGGACCGGTCGAGGGCCCCGCCGACGGCCGAGCGCGTCTTCTGCGCGAGCCGCCGCTCCAGGTCGCGGACGACCTTGCGGACCACCGCCCGCGCCGACTCCCGCGCCTTGTCGGGCAGCACCCGGTTCAGCGACAGCAGGGTCCCGACGAGGTGGACGTCCGGCTCGACGGCGTCCAGCATCTCCGGCTCCAGCAGCAGCCGGGTGAGGTCGAGGCGCTCGATCGCGTCCTTCTGCATCACCCTCACGACGCTCGACGGGAAGTACGTGCGGATGTCGCCGAGCCACCGGGCCACCGAAGGCGCCGAGTCGCCGAGCCCGGCGCCGCGCCGCCCGGGCCTGGGCCGCCCCTCGCCGCCGCCGGCCCCGTAGAGCCGCTCCAGCGCCCCGTCCATGCGGACGTCGTCCCCGGCCAGCGTCACCCCGGTCCCGTCGGCCTGGTCGCCGCCGAGGACCAGCCGCCAGCGCCGCAGCCGGTCGTCCGGGCTCTCGCCGCTCGCGTGCTCGTCGGTCACGGTCTCGTCGCTCACGAGGGCCTCTCCCATCCGAGGATCCGCAGGGCCGTGGCCGCCGCCGGCGCGGCCCGCGCCGCGTCCACGTCCTCCTCCGCCGGCCCGGCCCGCCCGGCGGGAGCGGCGCCGCGGCGGCGGAGCCGCTCGCCGATGGCCCGGCGCTCGGCGGCGGGATAGGCGCCGAAGGTGCGGCGCAGCAGGGGGAGGACGTCGGTGAACGAGTCGGCGGGCAGCCCGGAGATCCACTCGTCGACGAGCCGCAGGAGCGCCTCGTCGTGCATGAGGACGAGCCCGCCGCCGGCGAGGAAGCCCTCGACCCACGCGGCGGCGCGGTCGGGCGCGGCGCCGACGGACACGGCGCGCGCCATCCGGTCGGGGACGTCGTGCAGCCGCCCTGCGTCGAGCAGGAGGCGGGTCAGGCGGCCCTCGATGAGTCCGTGCAGGGTGTCCGGGCGGCCGAGCAGGCCCTCCAGGGTGCGGCGCCAGCGCTCGATGTGGCCCTCGTCGGCGAGCAGGGACAGGGCGCCGTGGACGGCGTCGACGTGCCCGAGGAACTCGCGGGCGGCGTCGTCGTCCAGGCCGGTGATCGCGGGCGGGAGACCGACGCAGACGCGGACGACGAGGCCGTCAAGCACCGTGCGCAGCGGGCCGGTGGAGGTGCCGCGGACGTCGCCGTAGCGCAGCGCGCGGACGAGCGCGGGCATCGCCGCCATCAGGTGCGCGACGTCGGCGTCCACCGCGGCGCGGTCGGCGAGGGCGCGCATGACCGCGGGGAGCGCCTCGCCGAGGTCGGCGAGCAGGCAGCGCTCGGCCACGGCGGTGAGGTCGGCGAGGGCGGTCGCGTCCTCGGCGGCCGCCTTGGCGCGGGCGGTGCTCGCGCCCCGCACGGTGGTGCCCCACGCGCCGGCCTCGATCAGCTCCACGTCGAACTCGGGCCGCCAGGCCAGCGTCCACGTCTCGCGGAACGTCCCCTTGGACCGGCTCTCGGACGGCACGCCCCAGTTCACGTCCAGCAGGCGGAGCCGGTGCAGCAGGCGGCTGCGCTCCAGATCGGTGGGCTTGCGGAGGTCGAGGTCCTGCTCCTTGTCGAGCGCGGACGGCCTGAGCCTCAGCCGCCGCTGCTCGGCCTGCAGATCGCGCTGCAGCGGCACCATCGGGGTCCGCTCCGGGACGGCGCCGAGCCGCTCCCCGACGACCATCCGGTCCTGGATGAGCCGGACCGGCAGCTCGGCGCCCTCGCACAGGACGGCCCGGGTCGCCTCGGTGACCTCGTCCAGCCCGGCGAGGGGGCGGCCGCGCAGCGCGGCGAGGGCCTCGGCGAGCCGGACGGCCTCGATCACGTGCGCGGAGGAGACGTGCAGGTCCTCCTCGCGCAGGACGCGGGCGGCGGCGGTCAGCCAGCGCTCGATCGGGCGGTCGCGGGCCGTGAACAGGTGGTGGTACCAGCCGGGGGAGCGCACGCCGGCGCCGTAGCCGGAGCGCCCCGCGAGCCGCCCGTGCGTCCACGGCACCCACGTGATCGCGACCTTCGTCTTCGGCAGGCCGCGCAGCGTCCTGTCGTCGTGGGCCGCCGGGACCCTGGCCCGCAGGGCGGGGACGTGCCACGCCCCGCACACGACCGCGACCCGGTCGAGCCCCTCCTTGAGGGCGCGGCGCACCGTCCGGCGCATGTGGGCCTCGCGCTGCGCCTCCCGCGGGGGAGGTTCGAGCTCGCCGCGCAGCTCCGCCATGGCCTCGCCGATGGCGGGGAAGGGCGACGGGCCGTCGTGGCGGTGCTCGACCACGTCGTCCCACCAGCGCTCGGCGTCGTCGTACCCGGCGGCCTTCGCCAGCCAGCCGAGCGGGTCGAGCCGGATCCCCTCCTCGGGCGGCTCCTCCTCCGCGGGGACGAGCTGGTTCGCGGCGGGCAGGTCGCAGAACCGGACCGGGACGCCCGCCGACAGCCCGTACCTGATCGCCTGCCATTCGGGGCTGAACTCGGCGAACGGCCAGAACGCGGCCCTGCGGTCGCCGTCGGCGGGGGCGGGGGAGTAGGCGAGCAGCGCGACCGGCGGCACCATCCCGGCCTCGCCCGCCAGCTCCACGATCGCGTCGGCCTCGGGCGGCCCCTCGATCAGCACCGCGTCCGGCTTGAAGTCCTCCAGCGCATCCCGCAGCGCGCGGGCCGACCCCGGCCCGTGGTGCCGGATGCCGAAGACTTCGACCTGGCTCAAGAGACCTCCCGGCAGGCGCGGTAGAAGTCGCGCCACTCGGGACGGTCCCGGACGACCGCCTCCAGGTACTCCTGCCACACGACGCGGTCGGACACCGGGTCCTGGACGACGGCGCCGACGATCCCGCCCGCCACGTCGGCGGCGCGCAGCACGCCGTCGCCGAAATGCGCCGCCAGGGCCAGCCCGCTGGTGATCACCGAGATGGCCTCGGCGGTGCTGAGCGTCCCGCTGGGCGACTTCAGCTTGGTGCGCCCGTCGGCCGTGGCGCCGGAGCGCAGCTCCCGGAACACCGTGACGACGCGCCGGATCTCCTCCAGGCCCGCCGGGCTCTCGGGCAGCTCCAGCCCGGCGCCGATCTGGTCGACGCGGCGCGCGACGATCTCGACCTCGTCCTCGACGGACTCCGGCAGCGGCAGCACGACCGTGTTGAACCGGCGGCGCAGCGCGCTGGACAGCTCGTTCACGCCGCGGTCGCGGTCGTTGGCGGTCGCGATGACCGTGAAGCCCTTGCGCGCCTGCACCTCGGTGTTCAGCTCGGGCACCGGCAGCGTCTTCTCCGACAGGACGGTGATGAGGGTGTCCTGGACGTCGGAGGGCATGCGGGTCAGCTCCTCGATGCGGGCGACCGCGCCGCGCCGCATCGCGCGCATCAGCGGGCTCTCCACCAGCGCCCGCTCCGAGGGGCCCTCGGCGAGCAGCCGCGCGTAGTTCCAGCCGTAGCGGATCGCCTCCTCCGCCGTGCCCGCCGTCCCCTGCACGAGCAGTGTGGAGTCGCCGCTGACCGCGGCGGCGAGATGCTCCGACACCCAGGTCTTCGCCGTGCCGGGGACGCCGAGCAGCAGCAGCGCCCGGTCGGTCGCGAGCGTCGCCACCGCGACCTCCATCAGCCGCCGCGGGCCCACGTACTTCGGGCTGATCAGCGTGCCGTCC
The DNA here is from genome assembly GCF_040649235.1 of Spirillospora sp. NPDC049024. Taxonomy (NCBI): domain Bacteria; kingdom Bacillati; phylum Actinomycetota; class Actinomycetes; order Streptosporangiales; family Thermomonosporaceae; genus Spirillospora; species Spirillospora sp. NPDC049024. Next base: position 139,184 of record NZ_JBEZFD010000019.1, on the reverse strand, counting down.
GGCAGCTCGCCGCCGAGCAGGTACGTGGTGACCGCCCAGGGCGACAGCCGCCAGCCGGGCGGCCGCGGCCGGTCGTCGTGCTCGGCCAGCCGCGCCAGCTCGCCGGCGTGCTCCTGCTCGGCGTGCGGGCGCAGCACGGCGCCTGCGGTCGGCGCGGGCGAAGCGCCCCCGAGGCCCCCCGGGCCTGCCTCTTCGGTCACTGGTCGAGCTCCTTCAGCATCTCGTCGCGGAACAGCAGGGTCGCGATCAGGTCGGTGACGGCCTGCGGGGCGGCCGGTCCGAGTCCCGCCAGGCGGGCCGCGGCGGCCGGGTCGAGCCGCTGGTCGGCGAGCCGGCACAGCTGCGTGATCATCAGTTCGTCGCGGCGGGTGAGCCGCTCGGCGGACGCGGCCAGCGTCTCGACCACCGCCGCGGCGAGCGGCCCGGCCCACGGCCCGGGCACCCGTTCGAGGACCCGCAGCGGGCCCGACCGCCCCTCCACCCAGCGGAGCAGGTCGACCGCAGCCGGGTCGCGCTCCGGGCCGGGCAGGACGGACAGCAGGTCGGCGAGCTCCTCCGGCTCGTCCGCCATGACGCCGCCCCTGAGCAGGGCCCGCGCCCATTCGGTGTCGCGCTGGCCCAGGGCGGCGCGCGCCCAGCCGATGCGGACGTCCCGTCCGTCGGACTCGGAGACGGGCAGGCACACGATCTCCATGGGCGGCAGCCCGAACAGCTCCGCCCAGGTGGCCAGCGGGGTGCGGGCCAGGATCTCGCGCAGCCACGCGGCCCGCGTCCCGACCGGCGCGCCGCCGCCGCGCGGCGCGAACGACCCGCTCGGATGGAACGGGACGCCGTCGCGCGCCATGCCCTCGTCGTGGTCGTGCGGCGGCTCCACCCGGATCCACGTCTGCCTGCGGCCCCCGACCGTGCGCTCCTCGGCGGTCAGGCAGGCCCGTGCGCGCGCCGCCATGCGCTCCCCGTACGCCGAACCCGGCAAGCGGGCCAGCAGGTCGGACGCGATCTGCCGGACGTCCTTACCGCGGTCGTCCAAGGCCGTCTCAAGGAACTCCTCGTCGTCGAGGGACAGCCCATGCGCGAACGTGGCGATGAACGCGGCGCGATCGGGCGCGGGCTCCTTGGCCCATGTCTCCAGGAGGAGTTCTCGCGCGCGCTCCGGGTCGGTCTCGCGGAGCCCGGTCAGATAGGCGACCCGCCGGTTGCGGGTGCCGGTCTCCCACACCTCGGGGCCGCCGCCCGGATCGTCGCCCGACCCCACCAGGTAGGCCCAGTCGGTGTTCTGGAGGGCCAGCCACACCCCGCGCCTCCCGCACGCCCGCGCGATCGACGGCCGCAGCATCCGGTCACTGCGCCCCCGCTCCAGCAGGTCGGGAAGCGCCTGGGCGGGCACCCGCAGGCCCCGGGCGGCCGCCGCGTCCAGCCATTCGGGCAGCACCCGGATCTGCTCGCCGCCGAGGATCCGCCGCAGCCGCGCCGCGGCCGCCCTCGGCACCGCCGGGGCGTCCTCCACCGGGGCCGACGCCACGGGCTCGGGGCCCGCGCCCGACGGGACCAGGCCCGCCCGCCGCCGGACGGCCAGCAGCGCCGCCTGGTCGAGCAGCCGCCCCGCCTTGTCGGCGCCCTCGCCGGTGCCCTCGCCACCGTCGCCGGGCGCCTCCGCCAGGGCGGGCGGGTCGCGGCGCTCGGTGCCGAGCAGCGCGGCGGTGACGTGCTCGTCCCACGCCGTCACAGGATCACCGTCCCCTCGTCCTCGTGCCAGGCGGCCAGCGGGCGCAGGCCCAGCGGGCGCCACTCCCCGGCCAGCGTGACCGGCCCGCCCCCCGACAGGGCGAGCAGCCGCCACGGCTCGCCGATCCGGAGCGGCAGCGCGTCCCCGGCGTCGTCGACGACGTGCAGTTCTCCTCCTTCGGTGCGCGCCAGGCGGACCCTCTCCAGCGTCGCGGGCCAGCGGTCGAGCCACGGGTCGAGCGCGACGGCCGCGGCGTGCTCGTCCAGGAACCCCCGGACCGACGTCCCCGCGGGCGTGCCCGGCACGGCCGCCCCGTGCCGCTCGGCGACCAGGGCCCGCAGGGGCTGCGCGCCCGGGTAGAAGGCCAGCTCCGCGTCGACCTGCGTACCCACGACGAGCGAGGTGTCGAGGGTGGTGCCCGGCGCGGCGAAGGACAGCACGAGCGCGGGCCGCCCCGTCCGGTTCCCGCGCAGCCACACCCGCCGCGTGGTGAGCAGCTCCTGCGCGGTGTCGCGCGACCCCGTCACCGACCACACGTCCCGGACGCGCTCCCCGCCGGACAGCACCTCCTCCTGCGGGACGGTGAACCCCACCCGCGAGCGGACGGTCGCGCGCAGCCCCTCGGGCAGCTCCTCCTGCCGCTGGTAGGCGCGGACGAGCAGCCGCAGCAGCGCGTACTCCTCCAGCAGCCGGCCGGGCCAGCCCGGCCGGCGCGGGATCGCGGCGAGGCCCCTGACCTGCCCCGCGAGCGCTCCCGCCTGCGCGTCGACCAGGCGCCGCGCCGCGTCGTCCCACAGCCGGTAGGGGGCCTTCTCCGCCTGGGCGAGGCCGTGCGCGACCTGGTCGCGGAGCCACTGGTCGAGCTCGGCGAGCCCGTCGTCGACCCGCCTGGCCCGCCGCTCCACCGTCCTCGGATCGCGGGCCTTGGCCGCCGACGCCGCCCGCCGCCCGGCCGTCCTGCCGGCCCGCTCCTGGCGGTCCTCCATCCACTCGGCCACCCACCCCGGCCGCACCCCGACCTCGGCTGTGTCACTTGCGGGGGGTGCCGGGATGAGGCCGTCCGCCCATAGGAGGAGCAGCGCCAGAGCGTGCTTGCACGGGAACTTGCGGCTCGGGCACGTGCACCGGAACGCGGGGCCGGTCAGGTCGGCGCACGTCCGGTAGACGGACTTGCCGCTGCCCTGGCAGTCGCCCCAGACCGCCTCGTCGTCGCACCCCGTGCGCGCCCACTTGGCGGGCTTGGCGACGCCGCCCGCCGCCTTGGCGGACGACGCGTCGGGCGCGAGCCCGAGCACCTGCTCACGAGACCACCGATCCCTCACACAGCCGAAACTATCCGCGCCCTCGGACAGTCGGGGACGGGCGGCGCCGGCCGCGCGTCAGCCCGTCCCGCCGAAGCCGGGCGGGGTCGGGAGGTCGGGCATGGAGACGTCCGGGACGAGCAGGGCGCCGCCCGCCAGCAGGGCGAGCAGGGCGGTGGCCGCGAACAGGCCCACCCACGCGAGTCCGGGGACGCCGGTGAGGTGGGCGAGCTGGTCGGCGTCGGAGCTCGGCGCCATGTGCCGGGCCCGCATCCGCTGCAGCTCGATCACCGGGCGGGTGGCGGCCAGCAGCAGGAACCAGGCGGCCAGATAGGCGAACCCGGCCTGCACCGTGGCGCTGCCCAGCCACGACACCGCGAAGATGACCGCGCCCGTGGCGATCACCGACAGCGCGCCGTAGGCGTTGCGGATCATGACGAGCATCCCGGCGAGCAGGGCCAGCGAGAACCACAGCATCAGCGTGATGCGGCCGTCGGCGAGGAGCAGCGCGAACAGCAGCCCGAGCAGCGGCGGCGTCAGGTACCCGGCCATCGCCGTGAAGATCATGCCGGGGCCGTGCGGCTTGCCGCGCGAGACCGTGACGCCCGAGGTGTCGGAGTGCAGCTTGATGCCGTCCAGCTTGCGGCCGGTGACCAGCGCGATGAGCGCGTGCCCGCCCTCGTGCGCGATCGTGACGGTGTTGCGCGCCACCCGCCAGGTCGGGCCGTGGACCACCGAGGCGAGCGCCACGAGGCCGACGAGGGCCACCAGCCACCACGGGGGATCCGGCTGCGTACCCGTCACCCGGTGCCACAGGTCGGCGATGCTCACGTTTTCCACGTCCACCTCGGAGTCGTCGTCGCGATGCCCAACATTAGGACGTCACGGATAACGTTCGCGTTCGGTTCTCAGACCCACGGACAGGGGCATGGCACCCCCGCCGGGCGGATGTGATCGATGTCATGGCGCATCCCCCGTAACGCGGCGTACCGGCACCGGACCACCAGGCCGATCTTCGCCATCTCGTTCCGAGGCGCCCCGCAATGCCGTTATGGTGCCCTTCGCGCCCCGGGTCCGCGGCTCCCGCGCCCGGCGCGCCGAGAGGGTGAGCGGGGATTGAACGGGGACCGATCCTCCGCGCGGACCAGGGGCCCGCGCGGTCTTTTCCGAAACTTCCGGCGTGACAGGCTGACGGGCCAGATCGCGGCCGGGCTGGTCGGCGTGCTCGGCGTGAGCGCGCTCGTCTACGGGGTGGGCACCGCGAGCGCGCGGTACCACGTCTCCGACGTGGGGGCCTGGCTGAGCGCGAGCGCGAAGGGCCTGGTCGTGCACGCCAACGGGCTGGCCGGCAAGGTCGACGGCAAGGCCGCGGTGGTGCCGCAGATGCGCGGCCACCGCATCAAGGTCGTCCAGGACGGGACGACGGTGCTGCTGGTCGACGAGGACACCGGCGTCGTCAGCCGGATCGACCCCTCCCAACTCAAGATCACCGGGAGCCGGCGGGTCGGCGGGCCGGGCCTGCAGGTGCTCTCCGGCGCCGGCGCCGCCTACACGGTCGACCTGCTCAAGGGCGCCGTCCAGCAGATCGACCCGCTGAGCCTGGCGCCGGTCGGCGGGCCCGCGGCCCTCACCGCGCCGCTCGGGCAGGCGGGCATCGACGCGGACGGCGCGCTGTGGGTGCCCGTCCCGCAGACCGGCCAGGTGGTCCCGTTCCGGTCCGGCCGCCAGGGCGAGCCCGTCGCGGCCGGGAAGGCCGGCGACCGCCTCGCGCTGACGATCGCCGCCGGCGCGCCCGTGGTCGTCGACAGCACGTCCGCGACCGCGCTGATCGTCCGCCCCGAGGGCACCCGGCGGATCAACCTGCCGGCGCCCGTCACGCGGGCCGCGAACGGCCTCAAGACCCCGGCGGTCGCCGACGGGCAGATCGTCCCGATGCTCGGCGCGGGCGGCGCCCTGTACCTGCTGGACACCGGCGTCGGACGGGTCGACTCGGTGGCCCTGCGCGTGCCGGACCACGCCTTCGAGCCCCCGAGCGTCCTCGGGCGGCGCGTCTACCTGCCCGACCGGACGTCCGGCCGCCTGCTGGTCTTCAACACCGAGCGCAACGCCTGGGAGCGGCCGATCACGGCCACCCGGCCCGGCGGCGCGATCGAGGTCCTCGTCCGCGACCACATGCTGTGGGTGAACGACCCCGACGGCCCCACCGCGCTCGCGTTCGGCCCGGACGGCGGCATGAAGCGCATCAAGAAGTACGAGGACAAGGTCCCCGGAAGCGCGCGGCGCCCGCTGCCCGTCCAGGCGAACCCGGGAGGCGGCCAGGGCAACCGCAACGGCGGCGGCGGGGGGACCGGCGGCTCCAACGCCGTGCCGCCGCCGGGCAGGCCCGCCAAGCCGCCGGTCAAGAGGGACCCCGCCGCGCCCGACCCGCCCACGCCCGCCGCGTCCGGCGACAACGGCTCGGTCCGGGTCCGGTTCACGGCGGCCGCGCAGCCGCCGGGCGTCTACCCGGTGAGCCGGTTCGTCCTGCTCGGCCGGGACGGCAGGCCCGTCGCGAACGCGAGCCCCGCGCGGTTCCCCGGCTCCAGCCAGGGCGGTACGTTCACGGTCGGCGGCCTGACCTGCGACACGACCACCTACCTCTACAAGGTGGCCGCCGAGTACAAGGGGAAGGGCGGCAAGACCGCCTACAGCGAGTCCAGCCCGGTCGGCGCCACCGCCTGCACCGCCCCCGGCCCCCCGACCAGCCTCACCGCGAGGCCGGTCAACCACGGCGCGGACCTCAGTTGGGCCCCCTCGTCCGGCTACGACGTCACCTACGACGTCGCCTGGGACACCGGATCCGGCTCGACCAAGGCCACCTCGCACCAGGTCAGGAACCTCGCCAACGCGAGGACGTACACGCTGAAGGTGACCGCCCGCAACGGAGCCGGGTCGTCAACGGCCGTGAGCGCCACCGCGGATCTCAACCCGGACGCGCACGCCAGGAGCTATCCGGGCCACAACAACGACAACACCAACACGTGGCTGCACAGCGGCCCGGGGACGGGCGCGCCGCGCGACGGCCAGTTCCCCAAGGGCTTCACGGGCCAGGTGAAGGTGTACTGCCAGCAGCGGGCCGACTCGGTCCGGGACGCGAACGACCCCAGCCTGGTCAGCAGCGTCTGGGACAAGATCGAATACGGCGGCCGGACGCGCTGGGTGAGCGACCTCTACGTGAACACCCCCGGCTCGAACGCGGGGACGTTCTCCTCCACGCTCTGGGAGTGCACCTGATGACTGAGAACCCCGGAATGGACGCGGACGCGCTGGCCGGGCGGTTCGCGCAGATGTTCGCGGCGCTGGCGGGCAACATCGAGCGGGTCGTGCGCGGCAAGCGGGAGAAGGTGGAGCTGGCGCTGATCTGCCTGCTGGCCGAGGGGCACCTCCTCGTCGAGGACGTCCCGGGCGTCGGCAAGACGACCCTGGCGCGGGCGATGTCGGCGTCCGTGGAGGCCAAGTGGGCGCGCATCCAGTTCACGCCCGACCTGCTGCCGAGCGACATCACCGGCGTGTCGATCTTCAACCAGGGGACGAGCGCGTTCGAGTTCCACCCCGGCCCGATCTTCGCGAACCTGGTCGTCGCCGACGAGATCAACCGCGGCTCGCCCAAGACGCAGTCGGCGCTGCTGGAGGTCATGGAGGAGCGCCGGGTCACGGTCGAGGGGGTGCCGCACCCGGTGCCGCGCCCGTTCATGGTGATCGCCACGCAGAACCCGGTCGACATGGACGGCACCTACCCGCTGCCGGAGGCGCAGCTCGACCGGTTCCTGATGCGGATCTCCATGGGCTACCCCGACCACCAGGCCGAGGTCGCGCTGCTCGCCGGAGCCCCGACCGGGGCGATGCTCGACCAGATGCCGCCGGTGATGGGCCGCGAGGACCTCGCCCGGATGATCGACTTCGCGCAGCGGCTGCACGTCGCGCCGCCGCTGCACGACTACCTCGTGCGGGTCGTCTCGGCAACCCGCGGGCACCCCGACCTGCGGCTCGGCGCGAGCCCGCGGGCCAGCATCGCGCTGCTGCGCGCCGCGCGGGTGCGGGCGGCGGCGGCCGGGCGCTCCTACATCGTCCCGGAGGACGTGAAGGCGCTGGCGGTCCCGGTCATCGCGCACCGGCTGATCGTCACGCCGGAGGCCGAGCTGCGCGGGCGCTCGGGCGCCGACGTGGTCGCCGAGGCGCTGGGCGGCGTCCCGACGCCGCAGGCCGCCGGGGTGTGACGTGCTGACGCCGCTCGGGTGGGGGACGGCGGCCGTCTCGGTCCCGCTGTACGCGGCGGGCTGGTGGCTCGGCTACCCCGAGCCCGCCGTGCTGGCCGTCGCCGGGCTCGCCGCCGTGGGGGCGGCGGCGCTGTGGACGCTGCCGCGCCCGAAGCTGGAGGTCCGCCGGGAGATCGCGCCGACGCGGGTGGAGCGCGGCCGGCCCGCGGTCGGCGTCCTGCACGTGACGAACAAGGGGCGCGGCGTCCGCGGGCTCAGCGCCGAGGACGCGGCGGGGGCGACCCCGGTGGCGGTCGACGTCCCGCGGCTGCGGTCCGGCGGCACGCGCACCGTGACCTACCGGCTGCCGACGGCCCGGCGCGGCGAGATCCCGGTGGGGCCGCTGCGGCTGGTGCGCGCCGACCCGCTCCGGCTGGCCCGGCGGGTGCGGGAGTACGGCACGCCGCAGATCCTGCTCGTCCGGCCGAGGACGGTGCGGCTGGGGCTGCTGCCGTCCGGCCGCGCCCACCACCTGGAGGGCCCGACCAGCGACCGGTCACCGGCGGGGACGGCGACGTTCCACGCGCTGCGCGAGTACGTCATCGGCGACGAGCTGCGGCACATCCACTGGAAGTCGTCGGCCCGCACCGGGACGCTGATGGTCCGCCAGCTCGTGGACGCCAGCCTGCCGACGACGACGGTCGTGCTGGAGGCGCGCCCCGGCTCGTGGCCGGAGCCCGACGACTTCGAGCTGGCCGTGGACGCGGCGGCGTCGGTCGCGGTCGGCGCGGCGTCGGCGAGCTTCCCCGTCCGGATCCTGACCGGCGACGGCCAGGTGGCCGACACGCGGGGCGGGCCGGACGACGTGGAGGTCCTCCTCGACCGGCTCACCTCCGTCCAGACGCAGGAGGGGCCGCGCTCGGCCGTGGACGCGGTCCGCCGCGTGCGCGCGGGCGGCTCCCTCGTCGTCATCACCCCGGACGACGCCGAGCTCGGGCGCGTCGCGGCCGTCCGCGGCCGCTTCGACCGGATCGTCGTGCTGCGGGTCAGGCCGTCCGCGCCCGCGGCGGCGCCGCCCGGCGTCCAGGTCGTCGACTTCGCCGACCTGGACGCGCTGGCGGAGGCGTGGCGGCGGCTGGGGAGCGCGCGGTGACGCGGTACGCCTCGACCGCGGTGACGGCGTGCCTGGCCGCGGTCGCCGGGCTGGCGTTCCAGCGGGTCTTCGGGCTCGGGCCGGTCGTGCCCGTCGCCGCCGTCGCGGCGGTCGTGCCGACCCTGCTGTGCGGGCTGCTGTCGGGGCCGCGCAAGGACAAGGGCCCGTGGCCGCTGTGGATCTCGCTGGTGCTGACGGTCGTGGCCTGGGCGGGGACGGTCTCGGTCACCGTCCTGCGCCCCGCCCTCGGCGACGGGACGCTGCCGCAGGCGGTGCGCGAGGGCGTGCTCGGCTCGTGGAAGTCGATCCTGACCACGCTGCTGCCCGCCCCCGCGAAGCCGGAGTACCTCGTCCTGGTCCACGTGGTGGTGTGGCTGGCGGCGTTCGCGGCGGCGGAGCTGGCGCTGCGCACGCCGCTGCGCGCCCTGCCCTGCGTGCCCGCCCTCGGCGTGTGGGCGGTCGCGCTGCTGCTCGGGGTGGACGGGCCCGGGTCCAACCTGCCGCTCGCCGCCGCGACCGTCGTGCTCGTCGCCGTGCTCGTCCTTGTCCGCGCGGACGGTCCGGGCGCGGGCGCCGCGTGGCGGCCCCTCGCGATCGGCGTGCCCGCCGCGGCCGTCCTCGGGGCGCTGGCGTTCGCCGCCGGATTCGTCGTCCCCGTCAGCGCGGAGCCGTACAACCCGCGCGAGCAGGTGCAGGCACCGCCGCCGCAGCAGCGCGACAGCGTCAGCCCGCTGGACCGCGTCGGCGGCTGGCTGCTCAGCCCCGACCAGGTGATGTTCACGGTCCGGGCGCGGCGCGGCGAGATCGAGCGGCTCGCCGTGCTGGACCGGTTCGACGGGGTGACGTGGTCGTCCACGGCGCGGTTCGTCCCGACCGGGAGCCGCGTGCCGCAGGGACCGGACCCGGACCGCGAGCACGAGGTCGCGCAGCACATCACGATCCGCGACCTGCCGGGCGTGTGGGTGCCCGCCGCCGACCGGCCGCGGGAGGTCGCCGGGCTGCCCGTCGTCGTCGACCCCGCCAGCGGCGCGCTGGCCGCGGCGCAGCCGCTGCGCCCCGGGCAGACCTACCGCGTCGAGTCGGTCGTCCCGGAATGGACCGCCGACGACCTCGCCGGAGCGGAGGTGGCGGTCGACGCCGAGGCGAGGGCGGCGCGCGACCTGCCGTGGGGGCCGGGCGCGAAGGAGCCGCCCGTCCAGCTCGCCGAGTTCCGCAGGTTCGCCCAGGCCGCGACGCGGGGCGCGGTGTCGCCCATCCAGAAGGCCGCGATGCTCGCCGAGTACCTCAAGCGCTACGCCCGGTACGACGTCACCGCACCGCCCGGCCACAGCTACCGGCAGCTCGACTACTTCCTGGGCGAGGGCAGGCGCGGCACGCCCGAGCACTTCGCGACCGCCTACGCCCTGCTGGCCCGGACGCTCGGCCTGCCGTCCCGCGTCATCGTGGGCTTCGACGGCGGCGCCCGCGCGGGCGACACCGTCCAGGTCCGCTCCGGGGACGTGATGGTGTGGCCCGAGATCAAGTTCGACCGGCTCGGCTGGATCCGGTTCAACCCGCTCCCCGACAGTGCGCGCCGGTCCAAGAACAACGACTCCGTCGCGGCGGGGGAGACCGAGCAGAAGCTGGAGCAGGCGCAGAAGAACGCGGCCTCGCAGCAGCGCGGCCAAGGACCGGGCGACACGCCGCAGAAGGGTCCGCGGAAGGCGCCCGCCGCCGCTGACCCGCCCACCCCGTGGTGGGTGTTCGCGTCGACGGCGGTGGGCGCGCTCGTCCTCGGCTACCTGTGCGCCGTCCTCATCGCCCCCGCGCTGCGGAGGCGGCGCCGCCGGGCCGGACCGCCCGCCGCCCGCATCACCGGCGCCTGGCACCAGGCGCTCGACCACCTCGCCGACGTCGGCCTGGCCACGGCCAGGACGCTGACCGCGCACGAGGTCGCCCGCTTCGGCGCGTCCGCCGTCGGCGACGACGCCCACGGCCACCTCGGGCCGCTCGCCGACCTCGTCGACCGCAGCCGCTTCGCCGCGTCCCGGCCGGACGAGGCCGCCGCCGACCGGGCCTGGCGGCACACCGACGAGCTCGGCCGCCTCGTCACCGCCAGGGCGGGGCGGCTGCGCCGGCTCCGGCGCCGCCTGCACCCCCGGTCCCTGCGGGACAGGGCGCCGCGAGACGGGGCGCCGGAGAACGGGTCGCCGGAGGAGGGCTCGCCGCGCCCCGAGCGGGCCGTCAGGACGCGGGCACGCTGACCGCGATCTCGCCGCCGAGCACCGCGCCCGTCTCCAGCTCCAGGTCGTCGCCGCTCCAGAACCGGCCCGGGTCGAACCAGTTCGGGCGGCGCCCCTTCGGCAGCAGCCCCATCGACTGGTACGTCACCGCGACGATCTCGGCGCAGAACGCCGTCTCCAGGTTCGCGTCCCGCTCGGCCGGCCGCTGGATCGGCACCCGCCCGCGCAGCCACCGCGTCGCCAGCTTCGACGTCGAGGGGAACGGCGTGCCGTCCAGCCGCGCCACCGCACGCAGCGCCGCGTCCTCCATCGCCCGCGTCGGCGGCGGTTCGAGCTGCCGCAGCCAGGCCCGCTGACCGTAGCGGTTCCCCCAGGCCAGCACGGCGTCGCGCAGGTCGTGCAGCTGCGCGCCGCGGTGGTGCCCGCCCGTCCACATGTCGCGCAGCGAGCGGCCGAGCTCCGCGTGCCACATCAGCGGCGGCAGGTCGTCGATCACCAGCGCCATGCCGACGTGGTTCACGGGGCTGTTGGTCGTCATCTGGATGGCGCGGTCGGCGACCGTCCGGCCGCGGAACAGCCACACGTCCCCGGTGCGGGTCAGCTCGACGGCCTCGGCGAGGGAGATGCTCGTACCCGACATGATCGCTACGGTAGCCGTATGCGCACGTCGAGAGGGTCCGCCCTGGGGAAAGCAGCCCGTCTGGTGAAGGCGTCCGACCTCTGGAAGGCGCCGAACCTCTGGAAGGCGCTGGGCGTCGCCGGGTTCATCGGCGTCGCCGCGACCGGGGCCGTGATCGTGCGGTCCGAGCGCCGCCGCCGGGCCTACACGCCCGAGGAGATCCGGGAGCGCCTCCACGAGCGGCTGGAGGAGCCGCAGGGGGAGCGGTCATGACGGTGCGCGCCGTCCGCCCGCCCGGCCCGGACGACCTGGACCGCGCCTGGCGGGCCGTGTCCGCCGAGCTCGCGCCCACGCCGCTGGTCCCGTCGGGCCTGGCGCCCGGCGCCCTGCTGAAGCTGGAGACGTTCCAGCCGATCGGCGCGTTCAAGGTGCGGGGCGCGCTCGCGGCCGTCGCCGCGCTCCCGCCGGGGGAGCCGGCCGTCACGGCGAGCGCGGGCAACCACGGGCTCGGCATGGGGTACGCCGCCGCGAAGGCGGGCGCGGACGTCACCGTCGTGGTCTCCACCCGGGCGTCGCAGGTCAAGGTCGACCGGATCGGCGCGTTCCCGGTGCGGCTCGTCCTGCACGGGACGACCTACGACGAGGCCGAGGCGTACGCGATGACGCTGCCCGGCCACTACGTCTCGCCCTACAACGACCCGGCGGTCATCGCGGGGCAGGGCACCATCGGGCGCGAACTCGACCGGCAGGCGGAGGGCCCGCTCACGGTCGTCGCGCCGGTCGGCGGCGGCGGGCTGGTCGCCGGCCTGTGCCTGTGGGCGCGCGAGCGCGGCGACGTGCGGGTCGTTGGCGTGGAGTCGGCGGTGTCGCGGGGCGTGTCGGCGTCGGTGGCGGCCGGCCGCGTGGTCGAGGTCGAGGTCGGCGAGACGTTCGCCGACGGCCTGCCCGGCAACCTCGAACCCGGCTGCGTCACCCCCGAGGTGATCGGCGGCACGGCCGAGCTGACGTCCGTCACCGACGAGCAGATCCGGACGGCGCTGCGCTGGCTGTTCCACGAGCACGGGCTCGTCGCCGAGGGCGCGGGCGCGGCGGCGGTCGCCGCCGTCCTCGCCGGGAAGGTCGAGCTCACCGGCCGCCCCGTGGTGGTCGTCTCCGGCCGCAACATCACCGTTCCCGCGTACATCGCCGCCCTCGGCGGGCGCTGAGCGGCGGCGTTCCCGCGAACCCCCGGCGCCGGTGGGACACGAGCGGCTACGGTGTCCGGTGCGAAGAGGTGGGTGATTTCAGGACATGTCTGGCCTGGGAGTTCTGTTCAGGCGTGACCGGCTGACGGGACAGGTCGCCGTCGGGCTCACCGGCGTGCTCGTCATCGCCGCCGTCGTGTACGGGGTGGGCGTCGCGAGCGCCAAGTACCGGATCTCCGACGTCGGCGCCTGGCTCACCGCGCGGGGCAAGGGCATCGTCGTGCACGCCAACGGGCCGGCCGCCAAGGTGGACGGCAAGGCCGCACTGCCTCCGCAGATGCGCGGCCACAACATCAAGGTCGTCCAGGACGGCGCCACCGTGCTGCTCGTCGACCAGGACACCGGCGTGGTCAGCCGGCTCGACCCCTCCCAGCTGGACGTCGGCGCCAGCCGCCCGCTCGGCCAGGGCATCCAGGTCCTCGCGGACGCCGGGAAGGCGTACACGGTCGACTCCGTCAAGGGCGTCCTCCAGCAGATCGACCCGGTCGGCCTGACCCCGGTCGGCGCGCCTGCGACGCTGCCGCCCGTCCTCGGGCAGGCGGGCATCGACGCGCGCGGCGCCCTGTGGGTGCCGGTGGCGGGCAACGGGCAGGTCGCCGCGTTCAAGGACGGCCGGACGCAGCCGCCGGTGAAGGTCGGCGGGGCGGGCGACGACCTCGCGCTCACCATCGCCGCGGGCGACCCGGTCGTCGTGAACTCCACGGCCGCCACCGCCACGGTCGTCAAGCCGTCCGGGACGCCGCTGACCGTGGCCCTGCCGGCGACCGTCAGGCAGGCGGGCCGCGGCGGCGTGCTCGCCCCGCCCGCCACCGAGGGCAAGACGGTCCCGCTGCTGGTGCCCGGCACCGGGTCGCTGGTGACCGTCGACACCGACACCGGGCGGTACTCCAGCACGCGGCTCGCCATGCCGAAGCACCGGTACCGGCCCCCGCAGATGCTCGGGCCGAAGGTCTACATCCCCGACGAGACGGCCGGGGCCCTGCTCGTGTACGACTCGGCGGGCAACCGGTTCGAGACGCCGGTCCCGGTCACCGGGCGGCCCGCCAGGCTGGACGTCTTCGTCCGCGACGGGCTGCTGTGGGCGAACGACCCGGCGGGGCCGCGCGCCGTCGTGATCGACGGGCAGGGCGGCCGCAAGGGCATCGACAAGTACCGGGACAGGGTCGCGGGCGGCCCCGGGCGGCGCACCCTCCCGCAGCCCGGCGGCGGCGCCCCGCCGAGCACCGCCCCGCAGGACCCGCGCCGCCCGCGCCCAGGCGAGCCGCCGACCCCGCCGCTGAACGTGTCGGTCACCCCGGGGGCGGGCACGATGCGGATCGACTTCCAGCCGTCCCAGGGCGACGGCGTCCTCGGGTACGCGCTGAAGGACGTCCCGCCCGGCCTCGCGGCGAGCCCGTCCGCGATCCCGCCGGGCGCCGGGCCGTTCACGTTCACCGTCCGGGGCGGGGACTGCGGCCGCGAGTACCGCTTCCGCGTGGCCGTCCGCTACCGCGACGCCCGCGGCCGGACCCGCGAGCAGGTGTCGGCGCCCAGCGACCCCGCGCGCCCGTGCGTGACGCCGGGCGCGCCCACCGGCCTCGCCGCGCAGGCCACCGCGTCCGGGACGAAGGTCTCCTGGACGGCCCCGCCCGGCGCGTCCGCCTACCGGGTCGCCTGGGACGGCCCCGTCAAGGGCGCCACGACGGTGACCGCCGCGGCGGGCTCGGCGATGTCCACGACGCTCGGCAACGTCTGGACGAACGGGTCCTACACCTTCAAGGTCGCCGCCGTGAACGGCGCGGGCACCGGCACGGCGGCCTCCCTCGCCACCAGGCTCACCGGCCCCGCGGCCAAGTACCCGGTCGAGCGCAACGGGAACTCCAACGCCTACATCCGGAACATCCCCGACGCCGACAACGGCACGGTCGTCGCCACCATGAACAACAACAACGGCGAACTCGTCGTCGTGAACTGCCAGAAGAAGGGCGCCTACTACCAGCACCCGAATGCCGCGAGCCTCGCCGGCGACATGTACGCCAACATCACGTGGAGCGGCAAGACCGGCTACATCATCGGCTACCTGGTCAACACGCCGGGCGACTGGAAGAGCTTCGCGGGCCCCGCGGTCTGGACGTGCGAGCCCTGACCCGCCGCCCGGCGGGCGCCGGTACGGCTAGGCCCGCTTCTTCGTCCTGCCGACGCAGGCGGGAGCGGACCAGGCCACGTCCGGCGCCCGGCCCGGGTTGAGGCGCAGCACCGCCCCGACCTTGAAGCAGTAGGCCGTTTTCGGCCGCAGGCCCGGCATGGTCGCCGAGCGCGAGCCCGCCTTGACCGCCACGATCGGCTTGGTCCCGGCGGGCTGCTGCTGGACGAGCAGCGGCAGCTCGCGCGCGGCCGGCGGCAGCGTCCACAGCAGCACCGCCCTCTGACCGGCCGGCCGCGCGACCACCTTGCGCGGCCGCGCCGCCGCGAGCTGCGCGGCCGTGATCGGCACCTGCGGGTCCTGGGTGGCCTGCCCCTGCGGGACGGTCTGGGACGGCGGCGTCGACCCCGTGGCGGTCCCGCCCCCGCCGTCGCCGCCGCCGGACAGCACGAGCGCTCCGACGCCGAGGGACACCCCGCCGACGAGCGCGATCCCGGCCGCGACGATGAGGCCTCGGCGGGGCCCGTCGTGCGGACGGTCCTGGGTGATCTGGTGCGGGCTTGCGTGCGGGGTTGTGTGCGGTGACGTGTGCGGTGAGGTGTGGGAGCCGCTCGCGCGCTGGTCGCCCGCCTGGGGCGCCTGGGGCCAGGCGGGCTCGGGCGCCGGACGCGGGCCGTCCTTGGGGAGGAGGGCGTCCGGGGTCTGCGGCGGGACGGCGTTAGGCGCCCACGGCGACGGCGACGGCGACGGCGGCGGTTCGGGCGCGGCGACGGGCGCCGGAGCCTGCCGCGCCGCGGCCGGCGGGGACGGTGACTGCGTGGACGGCGACTGCGCGGTCGGCGCCCACTCCGGCACGAGCGGCGGGCCGGAGACGTCCGGGAAGGACGGGCGCGGGCCGGCGTCCGGCCCGGGCGCGGCGCCGCGGCTGCTGTGCGCCACGTCCGTCACCGGCAGCCCCAGCTCGGCCTGCACGCGCTGGAGCGCCTGCGCGAACTCCACGGCGCTCGCGAACCGCTGCTCGGAAGTCTTGGCCATCGAGCGCGCGATGACGTCGGCGACCTGCCGGGGGACGTCGGAGCGGGGGACGGGCGGCGGCGGGTCGTTGAGGATCCGCAGCATCAGCAGGGCGATGCCCTCGCCGGGCGGCCCCTTGAACGCGGGGTGCCCGGCGAGCAGCTGGTAGAGCGTCGAGCCGAGCGAGTAGAGGTCGGACCCGACGCCCGGCTGCCGGCCCTCCAGGATCTCGGGGGCGGCGTGGTGCGGCGTGAACGCCTGGGTGTGGGTGGCGTCGAAGCTGTCGACCAGGCGGGCGATGCCGAAGTCGGCGAGGGCGGGCTCCCCGTACCGCGACAGCAGCACGTTCTGCGGCTTGACGTCCCGGTGCAGGACGTCGGTCTCGTGGGTGGCGGCCAGCGCGCCGGCCATCTTCACGCCGATCCGCAGCACCTCGGCGACCGGCAGCGGCCCCTCTCGCGCGAGCCGGTCGGTGAGCGCGCCGTGCTCGAAGTACTCCATCGCGATGTAGGGGCGCCCGGACCGGGTGGTGCCGGTGTCCAGCACGGTCACGATGTTCGGATGCCCGGAGAGCCGCCCGGTGATCTTGCATTCGCGCTGGAACCGCCGCATCGCCGCGTCGTCGACCGCGCTGACCGACAGGACCTTCAGCGCGACCATCCGGTCCAGGCGCTCCTGGTGGGCGCGGTAGACGATGCTGAAGCCGCCCTCGCCGACCTGCTCCAGCACCCGGTAGCCCGGAACGTCCTCGGTCATGGGTGGGGGGATCCCTCTCGCTTGCTCGTCTCGTCCGGGGCGCGGCGGGGGCGCGATCGTTCGATGCCGTGCGGCCCGGGGCGGTTCCCCCCCGGGGGCAACAGCGTAGTACGGGGAGGAAACGGGCGCGGGTGCTCTCGCCGGGAAGGCCCGGCCCGACCGCCGTCCGGCACCCTCGGGGGAAATGAGATGACATTTCCATTGCCCCGGTTAATCGTTGTGCCAATTGCACTCCGGCAGCGGCCCTCTTCGCCCTAACCTCGGGATTCGCGACGAAGGAACTGCCCCAGAGGGAGTGGCCCGCCGTGACGGACGAAGTCATGACAAATCCGCACGAGGAAACACCGCCATCCGAAACGGCTTATGGTGATCTTGTGCGGATGGCGTATTTCGTTCTGCCGGGGCGGGGAAAGCGCGTCTACCGGCTGGCGATCGCCCGCCGGATCGTGGACTCCACCGCGCGCGGCGCCCGCGACCGCTCGGCCGCCGGGCACGCCCGCCGCCGCACCCGGGTGCTGCGCCGGGCGCTGCGCCCGTCCCGCCGGCTCCAGATCGGGCTCGGCCCGTGGCTGCGCGCGCTGCCCGCCCGGCTGCCCGACCCCGCGCTGACCGCGGCGCTGTCCCGGCTCGACCCGCACGTGCGCGTCGCCTACGTCCTGCGGAACGTGGAGGGGATGCCCCGCTACGCCGTCCGGGACCAGCTGATCGAGCTGCGGGTGCGCGACCCCTTGCCGGTGATCCGCGCCGCCGAGGCCGTCGAGGTGCCGGTGCCCCGCCGCGCCGACCGGTTCGAGCCGGCGCTGCTGCGCCCCGTCCGCACCCGCTCGGTGCTCCCGTTCGCGGCCGCGGTCGTCCTCACCGCCGCGCTGGTCGGCGCGCTGCTCACCACCGAGCGGGAGGGCGCGCGCGAGGCGTCCGCCCGCGGCCTGAGCCTCGCCGCCGCGGCGCCGGACGCCTGGACGCGCGGCGCCCGCTCCCTCGACGTCTGGCCCGCCCGCGGCGACCTCGCCGGCGACCGGGCCTTCACCCGGCGCGCCGCCGACGCCTGGGCGGCCGCGCCCGGGGGCCGCCGCCCTGACAGCGGCGCCGCGCAGCTCCTGTACGCCGGCCGGGTGGACGGCGCGCCCCTCGCGGTGATGCGCAGCGGCGGCCGCCTCGCCCGCTACGCCTCCGGCCGCGTCGACGTGGCGGCGATCGGCACCGACCCGTCCGCGCCGATCGCCCTCGGCGGCGGCCGCTACCTCCTCGCGCCCTGGGACGCCCGGCCGGAGACCTTCGCCGGACGGCGGCTCGCCACGTCCGGCGGCGTGACGGACCCGGTCCGCCCCGGCACCGGCTGCGGCCGGGGCCCGCTCTTCCACCTCGGCTCGCGGACGGTCGGCGACCTCGGCGGCGCGCGCGCCGCCGTCCTCGGCCACCGCGCGCCGGACCGGCGCCCGGGAGGGCAGGACCGCCCCGCCGTCCTGGGCCGCACCGCCCGGTCGTTCTGGAAGAAGCTGGCCTGCGCGCTGCCCGCGGCGTCCCGGCCCATCTCGGCGGCGATGGCGTTCGACTTCTGGTCGGGGACGCTGCCGCACGGCGGACGGCACGCCGACTGGGCCTGCACCCGGTTCGCCTACGCCGACGGCGGCGCCGCCGCCTTCGCGACCCTGCTCGCGGCGGAGGGCCGGGCGACGGGCGCCTGCGACGTCCAGCGGCCGGTGAGCGGGACGTGGTGGCGCGCGCCGTCGGGCCGCTGGTACTACCTGGCGGCGGCGGGGCGCGGTCTCGTCCCGCACGCCGAGGGGGCCCGGCGGCCGGTGACCCGCGACCGCCTCCTCGTCGCCGGCGGCGCCCCCGGTACCCCCGTCACCCTGACCGCCCGTTAGGGCGGGCCGGTCAGCATCCGCTTACCCTGATCGGGCACACTTGAGGGGAACCGAACCAGATTCAGGGAGTCGCAGATGGGCAAGGGGCCGCTCTCCGGAGTACGCGTGATCGAACTGGCCGGGATCGGGCCGGGGCCGTTCGCCGCGATGCTGCTGGCCGACCTCGGCGCCGACGTGATCCGCGTCGACCGGGCGTCCGCCGTCCGGGACGGCGAGACCGCCGGCGGCACCGACTTCACCAACCGCGGCAAGCGGTCGATCGCCGTCGACCTCAAGAGCGAGGGCGGCAGGGAGGTCGTCCTGCGCCTGGTGGAGAAGTCCGACGTCCTGATCGAGGGGTTCCGCCCCGGCGTCACCGAGCGCCTCGGCATCGGCCCGGACGACTGCCTGGCCCGCAACCCCCGCCTCGTCTACGGGCGGATGACCGGCTGGGGGCAGGAGGGGCCGCTGTCGCACACCGCGGGCCACGACGTCGGCTACATCGCGATCACCGGCGCCCTGCACGCCATCGGCCGCGCCGGCGGCCCGCCCCAGGTCCCGATGAACCTGCTCGGCGACTTCGCGGGCGGCAGCATGTACCTCGTCACCGGCGTCCTTGCGGCCCTGCTCGAGACGCGGGCGAGCGGGCGCGGCCAGGTCGTCGACGCCGCCATCGTGGACGGCACCGCCCACCTGTCCACCTTCATCCACGGCTTCCTCGCGGGCGGCATCTGGGAGGACCGCCGCGGCGTCAACATGCTCGACACCGGCGCCCCCTGGTACGACGTCTACGAGACCTCCGACGGCCGCCACATGGCGGTCGGCGCCATCGAGCCGCAGTTCTACGCCGAGTTCCTCCGCCGCCTCGGCCTCGACGGGGATGACGACCTCCCCGCCCAGTACGACCGCGAGCGCTGGCCCGCCATGCGCGAGCGCTTCGCCGCCGCCTTCCGCACGAAGACCCGCGACGAGTGGACGGAGGTGTTCGTCCCCAGCGACGCCTGCGTGGCCCCCGTCCTGTCGCTGGCCGAGGCCGCCGAGCACCCGTACAACACCTCCCGCGAGGTCTTCCCCGAACTCGCCGGCCACCGCCAGCCCGCCCCGGCCCCCCGCTTCTCCCGGACCTCCACCGAGACAGACGGCGTCCCCGTCCTCCCCGGCGGCCAGACCAGGGCCGTCCTGGACGACCTCGGCTTCGACGACGCCGAGGCCCTCCTCAAGGAAGGCGCCGTCGCTCAGGCGTGACCGCCTCGGTGGCCGTCCCCGCGCCGTCCCGCCCGGGCACGGCCACCGGAGCCGATGGACGCAGGCCGTGCCGCCCGTGCGCGGGCGGATAGTTAATCGGCTGACAATTCCCTCGCGGTAACCGGCGGTCATTCCACAAGACCGCGCCGGAACGCGGTCGTACGTTGTGGGCACTCCACCCCGACAGCACGACGAACGGAAAGGCCGGTCGCCGGCCGTGTTCGCCGTGCCCGCAAAAGGGAGATGCCCATGCGTTTCAAACGACTCCGCTCGTGGGCGGTCATCACCGCGGCCATTCCCGCCGCACTCGGCCTGACCGGGGCGGTCGCCCCCGCGGCGCACGCCGAGACGAGCCCGGAAGGGGCGAACGACTGGAACTGCAAACCCTCGTTCCTGCATCCACGCCCCGTGGTGCTCGTGCACGGCACTTTCGAGAACATGGCGTTCAACTGGCAGAAGCTCTCGCCGGCGCTGAAGAAGGCCGGGTACTGCGTCTACGCCCTCAATTACGGCGGCCCGAAGGACGGCCCCATCCAGGGGATCGGCGACATTCCCACGTCGGCCGGTGAGCTGTCGGTGTTCGTCGACAAGGTCCTGGCCTCCACCGGGGCGTCCAAGGTCGACATGGTCGGGCACTCGCAGGGCGGCATGATGCCGCGGTACTACATGAAGTTCCTCGGCGGCGCCGCGAAGGTGAACAAGCTGGTCGGCATCGTGCCGTCCAACCACGGCACCAACATGTCCGGGCTGGTGGAGCTGGGCACCCTGCTCGGCATCACGCAGGAGGTCGTGAAGGCCGCGCCGGCGGCGGGCCAGCAGATCGTCGACTCGGACTTCCTGAAGAAGCTCAACGGGGGCGGCGACACCGTGCCCGGCCCGACCTACATCGTGCTGTCCACCAAGTACGACGAGGTCGTCACGCCCTACACCTCGGAGTTCCTCAACGGCTCCAACGCGCAGAACGTCCTGCTGCAGGACAAGTGCCCGAACGACACCAACGCGCACGTCGGCATCGCCTTCGACCCGGTGATGATCAAGTTCGTGCTGAACTCGCTCGACATCTGGGGCCCGTACTGGCCCATCGACTGCGCGAAGCCCCTCGGCTGACCCGTGCGGCGCCCGGCGGTCTCCCCTCTCACCGCCGGGCGCGCCCGCGTCACAGGCGGCGCCGCGGCGTCAGAGGCCGAGGCGCTTGGCGGCGATCTCGTTCATGATCTCGTTGGTGCCGCCGCCGATGCCGAGGATGCGGGCGTCGCGGTAGTGGCGCTCCACCTCCGACTCGCGCATGTAGCCCATCCCGCCGTGCAGCTGGACGGCCTCGTGCACCACGTGCTCGCAGGCGAGGACGGCGGTGTTCTTGGCGTAGGCCGTCTCGGTGAGGACGTCCTCCCCGGCCGCGTGCCGCTCGGCGACCGCGCGGGTGTAGGTGCGGGCGACGTCGGTCCGCCGCGCCATCTCGGCGATCTTGTGCCGGACGAGCTGCCGGGAGGCGAGCGGGCGGCCGAACGTCTCGCGGTCCCGGACCCAGGCCAGGGTGAGGTCCAGGCAGCGCTGCGCCGTCGCGTACGCCTGGACGGCCAGCGACAGCCGCTCGGTCACGAAGTTCTGGACGATCTGCAGGAACCCGCTGTTCTCCGCGCCGACGAGGTTCTCCGCGGGAACGCGGACGCCGTCGAACGACAGCTCCGCGGTGTCGGAGCAGAGCCAGCCCATCTTGCGCAGCGGCGCGGAGACGGTGAAGCCCGGGGTGCCCTTCTCCACGACCAGCAGGGAGATGCCGTCGAAGCCGGGCCCGCCCGTCCGCACCGCCGTGGTGACGAAGTCCGCCCGCACGCCCGAGGTGATGAACAGCTTGGCGCCGTCGACGACGTAGTGCCCGCCGTCGCGGACGGCGGTGGTGCGGATGCCCGCGACGTCCGATCCGGCGCCGGGCTCGGTCACGCCGAGCGCGCCGATCTTCTCCCCGGCGAGCGTCGGCCGCGCGAACCGGTCGATCAGCGCCGCGTCCCCGGAGGCGATGATGTGGGGGAGCGCGATCCCGTGCGTGAACAGGGAGGCGACCACGCCGCCCGACCCGCCCGCCTGGATGATCTCCTCGGCGACGATCAGCGCGTCGAGCAGCCCGCCGCCGGACCCGCCGGCCTCCTCCGGGAACCCGGCCCCGAGCAGTCCCGCCTCGGCGGCCCGGACGTGCAGGGACCGGGGCAGCTCGCCCGCGTCCTCCCAGCCGGCGACGAAGGGCGCGATCTCCCGCGCGGTGAAGTCGCGGACGAGGGCGCGCAGCGCCGCCCGCTCCGGGGTCTGCCAGGGATCCACCGCGCCTCCTCGTACCGAACGAGGTTCGGAATCTAGCAGGCGGCGCGTCACTCCGGGCGCCCTGGGCCGGGCGGCGCGGCGGGACCTCAGCCGACGGCGTCGGCGACGGCCTCGGCCCACAGGGCCAGGCCGTCGTCGATCTGGTCGCCGGTGATGACCAGCGGCGGGATCATCCGGACGACGTTGCCGTACGCGCCGCAGGTCAGCAGCAGGAGCCCGCGCTCGGCGGCGGCCGCGTGCGCCCGCGCCGCGGCGGCGGGGTCGGGCTCGCCGTCCGGCGTGGTGAACTCGCTGGCCTGCATGAGCCCGAGCCCGCGCACGTCGCCGATCGCCGGGTGGTCGGCGGCGACCTTGCGCAGTCCGTCGTTGAGCCGCGCGCCCTGCAGGGCGGAGTTGCCGACGAGGTCCTCGTCGGCGATGACCTGCAGGGTGGCGAGTGCGGCGGCGCACGAGACGGCGTTGCCTCCGTACGTGCCGCCCTGCGACCCCGGGCGGGCCTTGGCCATCAGCGCCTCGGGTGCGGCGATCGCCGACAGCGGGAACCCGCTCGCCAGGCCCTTGGCCGTGATCAGGACGTCGGGGCGCGCGGCCGAGTGCTCGTGGCCCCAGAACCGGCCCGTCCGCCCGTACCCGGTCTGCACCTCGTCGACGACCAGCAGGATGCCGTGCCGGTCGGCGCGCTCGCGCAGCCCCTCCAGGAACGCGGGGGGAGCGGGGATGTAGCCGCCCTCGCCGAGCACCGGCTCGACCACGAACGCGGCCGTGTCGGACGCCGGGCTCGCGGTGACGAGCAGGTAGTCGAGCTCGCGCAGCGCGAACCGCGTCGCCTCCTCCTCCGACCACCCGTACCGGTACGCCTGCGGGAACGGCGCGATGGCGGCGCCCGGCATCAGCGGGCCGATCCCGGCGCGGAACTTCGTGCCCGCCGTGGTGAGGGCGGCGGCGCCCATCGTCCGGCCGTGGAAGGAGCCGTGGAAGACGACGATGTTCTGCCGGCCGGTGGCGTGCCGGGCGAGCCGGATGGCCGCCTCGACCGCCTCGCTGCCGCTGTTGAGGAAGAACAGCGAGTCCAGGCCCTCCGGCAGCACCTCGCCGAGCGCCTCGGTCAGCCGCAGCAGCGGCCGGTGCATGACGGTCGTGTACTGGCCGTGGATGAGCGTGCCCACCTGCTGCTGCGCGGCCTCGACCACGCGCGGGTGGCAGTGGCCGGTGTTCACGACGCCGATGCCCGCGGTGAAGTCCAGGTGCCTGCGGCCCTCGGCGTCGTAGAGGTACACGCCCTCGCCGCGCTCGGCAAGGACGGGGGTGGCCTGCTTGAGCAGGGGAGACAGCGTCGCCATGGCGTCCCTCCGGTAGATTGTCGACAATCTGCAATCTAGGTGGCCCCGGGCCGGTTGTCCAGCGGGGCCGTTCCTCTGTGGCGGCGCCGGAAGCTAGGACTCGCGGAGCCGGGTGATGGACTCGGTCATGTGCTCCTCGATGAGGGTGAGCAGGCGCTCCTCCTCGCCGTCGCCGATCGCGTCGACGAGCCGCCGGTGCTCCTCGACGAGGTCGGCGGGCTCGGGGTAGGTGTCCTGGAGCGCGTTCAGGCACATGCGCGTCTCCACCAGCAGCGTGTGCGCCATCCGCTCCAGCCGCGGGCTGCCCGACGAGCTGACCAGCACCTCGTGGAACGCCTGGTCGGCGTCGCTCATCGCGACCCGGTCGCGCTGGCGGGCGGCGGCCACGAGCGCCTCCAGGGCCTCGGTGAGCCGGGCCACCGCCTCGCCCCGGTTGCGCTCCATGATCAGCCGGCAGGCCTCCCGCTCGATCGCGAGCCGGGCGAGGTAGACGTCCTCGACGTCCCCCTCGTCCAGCGTGATCACGAACAGTCCGCGGTGCGGCTCGCTGACGAGCAGCCCCTCCTGGACGAGCCGCTGCATGGCCTCGCGCAGCGGTCCGCGGCTGATGCCGAGGCGCGCGGCGAGGTCGGCCTCGCCGAGCTGCGCGCCGGGCTCCAGCGACCCGTACATGATCGCCGAGCGGAGCTCGTCCGAGACGATCTCCACCGTCGACTTGCGGGGAACAGGCTCCAACTCACCCAGTCGGCCCATGCGCGGTTCCCTTTCGTCTCTATTCAGATTTGCCATGCATGTCGTCCCCGCAGGGGGACCGCGGCGGGGACGGCGAAGAGCCGGCCCAGCCCGGAGCGCGGCGGGAGCCCGTCGGGCCCCGACGCGAGTCGCAGCCCCTCCCAGACGCTCACCTGGTTGGCGGTCAGCACCGGCTTGCCGACCCGCGCCTCCAGCTTGTCGAGCCAGGCGACGGTGTGCAGCGCGGTGTCGGGCACCAGCACCGCCTCGGCGTCCGGATGGTCGTTGGCCGCGACGAACGCCAGCACCTCGTCGCGGCCGAGGGTGCCGACCTCGGCGGCGGTGACGATGCCCCGGCAGGACAGCGCCACCACCTCGATGCCGGCGCAGGCGAGGAACGCGACGAACCGCTCGGCGACGTCGGCCGGATAGGTCGCCGCGACCGCGACGCGGGTCACGCCCAGCGCCTGCGCCGCGTGCACGAACGCGAACGACGTGCTGGAGGCGGGCACGCCCGCCGCCTCGCGGACGCCCGCGACCTGCTGCGCGGCGCCGTCCCAGCCGAACACGAAGCTCCCGCTGGTGCACGCCCACACGGCGGCCTTGACGCCGTGTTCGCGCAGGGTGCGGGCGCCGTCTCCGAGCACGTCGGCGCCGCCGATGTCCAGCAGCGCGTCGACGCGGTGCGCGTCCTCGCGCATGAGCGTGTGCACGACCGGGAGGCTGACCTCTCCCAGGGCGCGCTCGATGGTGGGGTAGTCGTCCTCGGCGCTGTAGCCGGGGTAGAGGAACCCCGCGCGCAACCCGTTCTGGCGCATGTTGTCGACAATCCTACCTTTGGGGATCATGGCGGCTAGGCCGCCGTGAAGGGAGCGAGCCCGACCAGGGACTGTCCGGGACCGGACGCCGAACGCCCCATGGCGCGCAGCGCCGAGCACATCGTCACCTGGTTGGCGGTGAGCACCGGCTTGCCGATCATCTGCTCCAGCGGTGCGATGATGTCGTACGTCGGGACGTTCGTGCAGCTGATGAAGACGGCCTCGGCCTCGGGGTGGTCGACCGCCGACACCGCCGACACGATCTCGCCGTAGCCGACCTTCCAGATGTGGCTGAGCAGGCCCAGCCCGACCGAGGACACCACCTCGATGCCGTGCTCGCCGAGGAACGACACGAGCCGGTCGGTGACGGCGTCGATGTAGGGCGTGACGACCGCGATGCGCCGGGCGCCGAGGAGCCCGAGCGACTCCACCAGCGCGCCGGAGGTCGTCGTCGAGACCGGCGCGCCGGCCTGGAGCATCGACTGGTGCAACTGGATCTCGCCCGCCTTGCCGCGGATGAAGCTGCCCGACGCGCACGCGTAGGCGACGGCGAGCGGCTCCGGGGCGAGGACGTCGCGGGTCGCCTGCCGGACGATCGACTGGTCCGACAGGGCGGAGGCCATCTCCACCGTGACCGGGACCGGCACGTACGGCAGACGGGTCATGAACAGGGACACGTCGTCGGGCGTCCAGCGCCACAGCTCCCTGTCGAGGGCGAAGTCGAACGGCGCGACCACCCCGATGCCGTGCTGGGCGAGCAGCTCTGGGCCGACGACCAGCGAGGGGTCGAATGTCATCTGCGCGGCCGCCACTCTAGGACTCTGCGCGCGCGTAGAGGAGGCGTTCGCCGACGCCGCCCGACCGCCACACGTCGTTGCACGCCTCGGCCATGCGGTCGAGGCCGTCGACGATCGTCGCGTAGACGTTCCCGGGGACCCAGCCGACGTCCCCGTTCAGCAGCAGGTTGTTGCGGCCGTAGAAGATCGCGAGGTCGATGACGCCGGGCAGCGCGTGGATGTTCTTCTCCTCCTTGAACTTCCGGTCGAGCATCCCGCCGGGGAAGGAGAAGTAGACGACGTCGCCCGGGATCGGGGTGACGGTGGGGTTCTCCAGGCCGATCTCTTCCTCGGAGAACCGTTCGACCATCGTGTACACCTCGTTGCGGGCGTACTTGGCGTGGTACGCCTCGCCGCCGAGGGGTAGAGCGTTCCAGACCGCCTCGCAGGTGCGCGGCGCGTCCTTCTCGAGAAGCTCGGCGACGCATGACACGCCGCGGCGCTCCAGAGTGATGGTCATGAGCTTGGGCATGCTGACCTCCCCGTGAACAGGGGTGGGCGAGAGCGTCGCCACCCGAAGGACTCTCCATGTTCGTGGGGGTCGTCCCCCCACACCCCCGAACGAGGGCTGTTAGAGCGCTCTGGGATCCGTCCTGGCCCTGCTGGGCAGCGGTTGCGACGGTCTTGCAGCACATGTCCCATTGCGGTGACCGGGGCCGCAGTGCACCGCGTTGATTGTTGACAATCCTACGAACGCTTCCTAGCGTGTCAATGCCTCCCGCCGTTGCCTTCTCGTAAACTCCGCACCCCGGAAGTGACGCCGATGGACCCTGCCCAGCCCGCATCCGGTAGCCCGCCTGACGTGGTGGTACTCGTGGGCGACGTCCATCCGCGCGGCATGGAGGAGGCGGAGCGCCTCGCGCGCGTCCGTTACGTACGCGAAACAGAGCTGGCCGAGGCGCTTCCCGAGGCCGATGTTCTGTTCATGTGGGATTTTCTCTCGGACGCCCTGGCCGGCGCGTGGCCCCGGACCGGCGGGCCCGAATGGGTCCACATCGCCAGTGCCGGCGTCGACCGCCTGATGTTCCCCGGGCTCGTCCGCAGTGACACTGTTGTCACCAACTCGCGAGGCGTCTTCGACGAGCCCATCGCAGAATACGTGCTCGGGCTGGTGCTCGCGTTCGCCAAGGACCTGCACACGACCTTCCG
Organism: Spirillospora sp. NPDC049024; assembly: GCF_040649235.1. NCBI lineage: Bacteria > Bacillati > Actinomycetota > Actinomycetes > Streptosporangiales > Thermomonosporaceae > Spirillospora > Spirillospora sp. NPDC049024. The sequence goes on along the minus strand of NZ_JBEZFD010000019.1, from coordinate 112,509 downwards.
GCTGCAGGGCGAGCGGCGCTGGCGGCACCGCGAGACCGAGCGGATCACCGGCGCCCGCGCGCTGGTCGTCGGCACCGGGCCGATCGGCCGCGCGATCGGCCGCCGGCTGTCGGCGGCCGGCCTCGCCGTCACCGGCGTCGGGCGCACCGCCCGCGACGCCGACCCCGACCTCGGCGCCGTCCGCCCGATGGACGAGCTCGGCGAGGAGCTCGCCGCCGCCGACTACGTCGTGCTGGCCGCGCCCCTCACCCCGCAGACCCGCGGCATGATCGACGCCGCCGCGCTGGAGCGGATGCGGCCGTCCGCGCGGCTGATCAACGTCGGGCGCGGCGGCCTCGTGGCCGAGTCGGACCTGGTCAAGGCGCTGCAGGCGGGCCGGATCGCGGGCGCCGCGCTCGACGTCTTCGAGGACGAGCCGCTCCCGCCGTCCTCGCCGCTGTGGGACATGCCGGGCGTCATCGTCTCGCCGCACATGTCCGGCGACGTGGTCGGCTGGCGGGACGAGCTGGTCCGGCTGTTCGTCGACAACCTCGGCCGCCGCGTGGCCGGCCGCCCCCTGCGCAACGTCGTGGACAAGGGGCTCGGCTACGTGGGTTCGGAGCCGGCCGGCCCGCGTTAGCGGGCCGCATCACACCAGAGGGGGCAACCATGGCCGATGCGGCCGACCTGACCGCGACCGAACTGCTCGCGGAGTACCGGGCCGGGGCGCTGTCCCCGGTCGAGGCCGCCGGAGCCGTCCTCGCCCGGATCGAACGGGACGACCCGGAGCTCAACGCGTTCTGCCTCGTCGACGAGGAGACCACCCTCGACATGGCGCGCGCGGCGACCGAGCGGTGGCGGCGCGGCGCGACGCTCGGGCCGCTGGACGGCGTGCCCGTCTCCATCAAGGACGTCCTGCTCACCCGGGGCTGGCCGACGCTGCGCGGCTCCCGGACGATCGACCCCGCCCGCCCGTGGGACGAGGACTCGCCGTCCGTCGCCCGCCTGCGCGAGCAGGGCGCGGTGTTCGTCGGCAAGACGACGACGCCGGAGTTCGCGTGGAAGGGCGTCACCGACAACCCGCTGACCGGCGTCACCCGCAACCCGTGGGACCCGTCCCGCACGCCGGGCGGGTCGAGCGGCGGCGCGGCGGCGGCGGTCGCGGCGGGCATGGCGCCGCTCGCCCTCGGCACCGACGGCGGCGGCTCGGTGCGCATCCCCGCCGCGTTCACCGGCACCTTCACGATCAAGCCGACGTACGGCCGCATCCCGCACTACCCGGCGAGCCCGTTCGGGACGCTCGCGCACACCGGTCCGATGACGAACACCGTGGCCGACGCGGCGCTGCTGCTCGACGCCGTCAGCGGCGCCGACGCCCGCGACTGGTCGGCGCTGCCGCCGCCGGACGTGGTGTTCGCCGAGGCCGGCGCCCGCGTCGGCCGGGACGACCTGACCGGCCTGCGCGTCGCGTTCAGCCCCGACCTCGGGTTCGCGGAGGTCGACCCGGAGGTCGCGGCGTCCGTCGCGGCCGCCGCCGAGGTCTTCGCCGAGCTCGGCGCCAAGGTCGAGCTGACCGGCCCGGGCTTCGGCGACCCGGTCGAGGAGTTCGAGGTCCTGTGGTTCGCGGGCGCCGCCAAGGTGGTCGAGCACCTGTCGCCCGAGGAGCGCGAACTGCTCGACCCGGGCCTGCGGGAGATCTGCGAGCAGGGCGCGCGCTACTCGGCGCAGGACTACCTGACGGCCACCGCGCGCCGCATGGAGCTGGGCCGCCTGATGGGCCTGTTCCACGAGCGCTACGACCTCCTGCTCACCCCGACGACGCCGATCGCCGCGTTCGAGGCCGGCCTGGAGGTCCCGCCGGACTCGGCGTCCCCACGCTGGACGGGCTGGACCCCGTTCACCTACCCGTTCAACATGACCCAGCAGCCCGCGGCGAGCCTGCCGTGCGGCTTCACCTCCCGGGGCCTCCCCATCGGCCTCCAGGTCGTCGGCGCCCGGCACGCCGACGCCCTGGTGATGGCCGCGTGCGCCGCCTACGAGCGCGCCCGCCCATGGACGAGGTTCACCAGCAGGTGATGACCGCGCGCCGCCGCTGACGGCGGCCCTCCGGCGAGTCGACCGCTCGACCCGCTACCCGACCGCGCCGTCACGAGACTCAAGGACTGGCGCGATTGACCCGTGCCCAGCTCAGGAAGCCCACCATTTCTGCGCGAATCCTCTGGTGATCACCATATTGCTTGAAAAGGGCCGCCTGAACCGTTGTTCGTCCTGTCGTGGATAGGGATGGGAACGAGCTCGCGACTTTGGGACGGTGAGGCGCAGTGAAACGTATGTGAGTGCTGCGGCCTCGGTATCGCGCACGTGCAAAGTCCGCACGTGCGCGATTACATAGGGGGCGGTGTGGTCCGGGCGTTGGCCCCGCACGTCATGGACACGCCCGGTGAACCGTCCGGTGGGCCGGTTCACCTCCCCCAATGGAAGGGCTGCGAGCGTGGGCTTGGACAATCCCCCCGGTGGACCGGTCAAGGACTCCGAGACCACCGACAAGCCCACCCCACCGCGCAACGGCGGCGAGTCACCGTCCACCACCCCTGGAGCCGACGGCACAACGCCCCGCATGGACAGCCTCAGAGCAGCAGGCTGGAAGTTCCCCGAGCAGCCGGACGCCGGCAACGGACAGCGCGACGACCGCGAGAGCCGATCAGGCGAGTCCTCCTCGGCCGACCAGGCCGGCGAGAAGCCGAAGACCCCCGCCGACCCGTCAACCGAAACGGACCCCAAGACCAAGGAGAAGCCGGAGACCGGCGAGGCCGAAAGCAACTCCCAGCCCCCCGAAGAACACGGCCACGACAGGACCGCCCCGGCCCAGATCGGCGACAACAGCACAGACACGGAGAAACCCGACCAGGCCAAGCCAGAGGACCTGCGCCAAGACGAGGGTGAGAGCGCCGAAGACCCCGAACCCAAGTCCGGTCGAGCCGAGACCGAAGAGGCGGGACGAAAGGACGACCCCGGTAAGGGACCGCCCTCCCAGGACAGCGGCACCACCGCCGACGCCCCGGCACCCCGTGGGGAACAGAGCGCCCTTCCGTCGGAGGCCTCTCAGTACCCGCCCGGATCCCGCCTGGAAAGCCTCGCCCGCACCCGCGAAGAGCAACATGCGAACGCGGAACAAAGGCGCGCCGTGTTCCAGGACACCCAGGCCACCGAGGTCGGCGGCGAAGCGGCCGCCGGCGAAAACGGCGACGGCGGCGTGCGACCGGACAGTGAGAACGCGGGGAAGATCGCGCCCGGACATGACGCGCAGCTCTCCGGCACCGAGATACCGAATGGTGGCACGGGCGATACCGGCGGCAACGACACGGGAAGTGGTTCCGAAAAGTCCGAACCGCTGACCTCCGGGGAAGGACCTGAGCCCTCCGCGCCAGAGGCCGCACGCCCGCAGGACCAAGGGCACAACCCCTTCTCGCCGCAGGCCTCCGCCGACTCGGGCGACGCCAGTGGCGATCCGCCGACCGAACCACCAGCGGACGGCATCAAGCCCGCCAATGACCAGACACAGGACGGACAAGGCGATCCGCCGCCTGGTCCCGAGGGCGGCCCACCCCCCGAGCCCACCGCCGAGACCGACCCCGCCCTGCCCGAACCCGGCCGCGAGGCATCCTCAATCGGCTCGGAGACCACAGACCAAGGCACCGAGCCCCCAGAACCCAAGGCTGACGCCGGAGCCACAGGCAACGAAGCAGACGCCCCGCAACCTGTCGGCGAGACCATTCCCCCGGCTCAAGAAGCCGACGAGAACACCACACCCCCAGAAGCCCTCGGTGAACAGAGCGACGGCCATGGTAGAAATGCCGAAGGCGACGGTACCGAGTCGGACCCGGAAGGTAATGATGAATCGAAACCGGAAGTCCGTCCCAATCCCATTATTTCCGAGGTATACACCGACAGCCAAGGCCAGGTACATGTCGAACCCCGGTACGGACGAGAACAGACCGGCGAACCGGGCAGCGAGGTGGCACTGAACGAACCGGAGACCGCAGTACCAGCAGGCCTTCCGACCCGCGAGGACCTCGATCCGGTGGGAGCCAGAGGCGGCGAGCCCGGACGAGGTGAACTCCGCGACCCCGATGACGATCCCGCGGAGCGGAATCCGGGAGAACCTCCCCCTGAACGCTCCTCGCGCCGAAAAGAGCTTCTCAAAGAGGCCATGGGTGAGTCCGAGGATATCGTTGATGTAGGCAATAAGGCGATTGAGGGGGCTTTCAAAGCACTAAAACCCAAACCTCCTACGGGGCACCCATGCACTGCTCGGGACACCAGCGCCCATATGGATCCCGTGCAAACACCTGCGCAAGCAGGAAGTGCCGCAATCGCACTGATCGGCACCGCAATCGTGGTGGCCCAGGCAACGCGATGGACCGCCGAAAAGGTTAGATACAGCAAGAGGATAGAGAATGCCGACAACTGATGATCAGGTAGCGGCCTTGCACGCTTTGCTTGCCGGACATCGCGAGGAACATCGCCAGCTCCTAAATCAACTCGACCGAGCCGAGGCCAATAAGGGCTACTCCGCACTACTTGCTGCCGGTCTTTTTGAGGCCATCGAGCGCCGCTTTATTGTGGATGGCAAGGTCGTCGACCGCGCCGAAGTCATCGCTTTCGTTGCCTCCGTTCGAGAAAGAGGGGACGAGATGCCCGATCTCATTAATCCTGAGGTGGCCGAACGCATAATTCTCCGAATGCTGGACCAAGGTGGCTCGGTCTCCGACATCGACGCCGACACCATGATCCGGCACCAGATTATTCTCTTGGCCGGATTGATTGGCGATGCCAACCTCAGTGAATCAGAACTCAATGAGTTCATGCGAAAGATTCGCGTCGATGCGGACGAGTTGCTTGAGTGATGGACTATTCGAAAGTCAGCATCGGCGAGGAAAATATTCTCGCGTTGCGGTCGTTCCTGTTGGAGGGGCCTGAGGCATGGGTGCCGCTGCAGGACGAGATACAGGTGGACGACGAGACGGCGGCCGGGTACATGTCGCTGCTTTTCTGCGCGTTCGAGGTTGCGGTGCGTCGAAAGTTCGCGCCGACCTACTTCGTGTGGCAACTCGTTCGTTTCGTCGCTGATGTAAGGATAGCGGCCGGCGAGGACGCGTTTCTGATTGACCCACTCGTTGCCGAAGACATGGTCCGTCGTGCCGTAGATGCGCCCCCGCTGAAGGAGGCCGTCCCGGAGGACGTGTCGGCCACCGTGCATGCGCAGGTCTTCATCTTGCTTTATCTCATCGCTGAGATGGATCTCGATCGGGCTGGGCTGGAGCAGTTCATTGAGGAAGTCACCGCCTATACCGAGGAGTGGCTGGCGGCACGGTGGGACGAAGCCTCCGCTTCGGCATCCTCGTCATCCTGAAGAGGGTGGTTGGCCGCAAGTGTCGGCCACATCCATGGGCAGTTCGTAGCGATTGCAACCGTTGTGACGTGGCCAGTGGGGCCGTGACGCTCTGACGGCCCTCTCTCACCGCAACGATGGCCGGAAGCAGTGCATGGAAGAGTCAACTCGACTCCCCGGAGCTGCTCGGGCGCTTCCGGTACGCGCAGGTATGGGCGTCAACGAAGTGGTCTTTTAGGACCTAATCGGACTGGCTGAGCGGCAACTTCCAATTATCGCACGTGCGGATTTGCCTCCTGGCGGCGGCGTAGCCGAATTTTGTCGGGGCGTGACTTTACTATTGCCGGGCATCGTTCGATTGCAGCGAGTTAGCGATCAGTACGGACCGTGTCCGACGCGAATCGGGAGGACGGCCATGCCGAGCCCCTACGTCCGCCGCCGCCGTTTGGCGGGGGAGATCCGCAAGCTCCGCGAGAACCGCGGCCTCACGACCGACGATCTCGCCCGCCTCGTCTTCCACTCCCGGACGAAGATCACCCGCCTGGAGAACGCCCAGATCCGCCCGGACCTCACCGAGATCATGAACCTGCTCGACGCCCTGGAGATCACCGGCGATGAGTACGACCGGATCTGCAAGCTCGCCAGAGAAGCCAGTCAGAAGGGCTGGTGGGATCGGTACGGCGTCTCGATGGGGCCGCGTCAGAAGCTCTACGCTGACCTTGAGTACAACGCGGACAGCGTGCGTGACTACAACCAGACGCTGATGCCTGCCGTTTTGCAGGCTCCCGAGTTCATCTCAGCGCTCGTTGACCTGGACGCATGTCAAGGAAAGCTCGACTACGTCCCGGAGCGCATGGCCGAGGCCCGCATCCGGCGGCAGCGCGAGTTGCTCCGGCCGGGCGGTCCCACCTACGAGACCGTGCTCGACGAGTGTGTGATTCATCGACTCGGCGTCCCTCCTCAAGCCATGACCGCCCAACTGCATCACGTGATCAGAGTGGTGTCGGAAGAGGAGCGAATCACCGTTCGTGTGCTGCTGCACGACGCCCGCATCGAGGGAGCGTTTCTCCCCATGTCCTCCTTCTGTCTCTACACGTTCGCTGAACCAGGCGACGCACCTCTGGCCGTACTCGAGACCGTCACTGCCGATGTCATCCTCACTCAGCGAGGCGAAGTAGCGCGGTATACAAGGATTTACGACCGCCTGCGGGAGGCCGCCCTCTCCCGTGAGGACAGCATCGCCTTCCTCGAAGGGGTAGCCGATCGGCTCGCCGACCAGAGAGGATCGGGGACATGAAGGACTTCCAGCGCTGGCGCAAGTCACGCCACAGTCAACCGAACGGCGGATGCATCGAAGCCGGTCGTGCCGCCGATGGCACGATCGGCGTCAGGGACACCAAGGATGACGGCACTGGGCCGACCCTCGAGTTCACCCCGGACGAATGGCGCGCCTTCCTCCGCACGATCCGCGCAGGGGCCTGACACATACGGACATCATTGGTCTCGAGGCGGGCCCACCTTGCTGCGCTTGCGGCGCTGCATGCCGACGCGGGCCCAGAACGCCAGGCCCTTCACGACGATTGTGGGGTGCCCGGCACACCGGGGCCGCTCGTCCGCTGGTCGAACCCACCCATGATCGACAGGGCTTCGATTGCCACCCATCCTCCCGGAACCGGGCCGTTCGTGGTTCTCCTTCCCGCCGCCTCAGAACGCGAACCAGCTGACCCGGGCGGGACGTTCCACACGCTCCCACAACGGAACTCGCTCATGATCTCGGGTCTGCTCCGTCTGCGGAAGGCCGCCCTCTTGCGTGAAGACAGCATGATCTTCCATTAACAGGCTCGCCGACGAGACAGGATCGAGACCATGACCAAGGACCTTCAAGGCTGGCGCAAGTCTCACCACAGCGACCCTGACGGACACTGCGTCGAAGTGGGTCGAGCACCTGACGGCATGGTCGGCGTCCGGGACACCAAGCTTCGCGGCAACGGGCCCACCCTGAGTTTCACGACGGAGGAATGGCGTACCTTCCTTCGCAGGATCCAGATGGACGGCCACTGACCCGTCTACATCACCGCTTTGAGACGTCAGGACGGCACCGCCTTCCTCGAACGGGTAGTCGACCAGTCAGGGTTGAGGACATGACCAAGAACTTTCACGGTTGGCGCAAGTCGCGCCACAGCGAACCGAACGGCGGATGCGTCGAAGCCGGTCGTGCCGCAGATGGCACGGTCGGTGTCCGGGACACCAAGCACAAGGGGGCTGGGCCGATCCTGGAGTTCACCTCGGACGAATGGCGCGCTTTCCTGCGCACGATCAGCGCAGGGGCCTGACCCCAACGGAGATCGTTGGCCTTGAGGCGAGCCTGCCATGCGGTTTTACCTCCGGCGGCCTGCCCGTCGCCCTCCAGGTCGTCGGCGCCCGGCACGCCGACGCCCTGGTGATGGCCGCGTGCGCCGCCTACGAGCGGGCTCGGCCGTGGGGGCGGTTCACTCGAAGGTGATGACCGCGCGGCCGCGGTTGGTTCCCTCGTTCATCGCGGTGAGGACGTTCGGGGCCTCGTCCAGCGTTACCGGGGTGACTTCGGGGACGATGCCGTGCGCGACCGCGAACGCGAGGGTGTCGCGCAGGTCGTGCGGGGAGCCGGACGGCACGCCCATCACCCGAAGTCGGCCGGAGACGAGGGCCATCGGCGGCACGCTCACGTTCTCGGCGCCCATGCCGAGGTAGAGCAGGGTCCCGTCCGGGCGCAGGCCGCCGAACGCGGCGAGCCCCGTCGCGGTGTCGGGCGCGGTGTTCACCACCAGGTCGGCGCCGCCCCACGCCCGCAGGGCCTCGGCGGGGTCCTGCTCGGCGGTCGCGACGAACAGCTCGGCGCCGAGGTCCAGCGCCTCCTTCTCGGCGCGGCGCGACCGCGACACGACGGCGACGCGGGCGCCCATCGCCGCGGCGAACCGCTGGGCCATCGTCCCGACGCCGCCGGTGCCGAGCACGGCCACCTTCGACCCGGCGACGGCCCCGGCCCGCCGGAGCCCGTTGAACGCGGTGATGCCGGCGCACATCAGCGGCGCGCCCGCGACCGGGTCGAGGCCGTCCGGCAGCGGGGTGACGAACCCGGCGCGGCCGAGGAAGTACTCGGCGTACCCGCCGTCGCGGTTGACGCCGGTGACCTGCTTCGGCGCACCCGTGCAGAGGATCTGGTCGCCGCGCGCGCACTGGTCGCAGTGGCCGCACGACCCGTACACCCAGGCGGCCCCCACGGGCGTGCCGACCGCGGGCCAGTCGACGCCCTCGCCGAGCGCCGCGACGACGCCGCTGATCTCGTGGCCGGGGACGACGGGGAACGTTCCGAACGGGTAGTGGTCCCGCAGGTGGTTGACCTCGGAGAAGCACATCCCGCAGGCGGTGACCTTCACCAGGATCTCGCCGGGGCCGGGCTCGGGCGCCTCGCGCTCGATGATCTCCAGCGGCTTGCCCGGGGCGGTCAGAACGGCGCTGCGCATGGCCGCGCCTCCTCTCCTGTCGTGGCGGGCCGGACGGCCCTTCATAGCATCGGTATAACGCACACTATAGTCGCGCTATACGGGCCAGCATAGCGTTGCTCCGGAAGTTCTGTAACATCGTTGTTGTGACCGCTCAGAAGGACCCCGACACCCGCGACCGCATCCTGCGCGCGGCCGCGCGGCTGCTCATGGAGGCGGACGGCGAGCCGGTGTCGACCCGGGCCGTGTGCACCGCCGCCGGGGTCGGGGCCCCCACGCTGTACCACCACTTCGGCGACAAGCGCGGCCTGTTCGACGCCGTCGCCGCCCGCGGGTTCGAGGAGTACCTGGCGAGCAAGCGGGCGCAGGGCGGCACCGGCGACCCGGTCGAGGACCTGCGCCGCGGCTGGGACCTGCACATCGAGTACGCCGTCACCCATCCGGCGTTCTACACGCTGATGTACGGGACGTCCCGCACCCCGGCCGCCGCCGGGGAGGCGTACGGCATCCTGCTGGGGCTGGTCGAGGCCGTCGCCCGCGCGGGGCGGCTCCGCGTCCCGGTCGCCACCGCAGCCCGCATGATCCACGCCGCCGGGATCGGGGTCGCCCTCACGCTGATCGCGAGCCCGTCCGACGACGCCGCCGACCGGGACGCCTCGGTCCGCACCCGCGAGGCCGTCCTCGCCGCCGTGACCGAGGACGGCGGCGCCGAGGACGGGGCAGGCCAGGCCGACTCGCCGCTCACGTCCCGCGCCGTGGCGCTGAAGGCGGCCCTCCGGACGGCCCCGCAGACGGGACTGACCGCCTCAGAGGCGGCCCTGCTGGGGGAGTGGCTCGACCGCCTCTCCGGCTAGGACCCGTCTCGAAGTGGCCTCGGCCACGCGCGCGAACGCGTGACCTGCCCTAGTCCGGTGGCGGTCACTCCTGGGGTTTGGCCTTGCGGCGGCTGCGGCGCTTCACGGCGACTCCGCCCCAGAACGCCAGGCCCTTCACCACGACCGTGGGGGAGCCCGGCGCGCCGGGGCCGCTCGCCCGCTGGTCGAACCCGCCCATGATCCCGAGCCCGTTGACGTGCACGGTGATGTCGTCCGGCACGATGATCTCGAACCCGCCCATGATCGCCAGGGCTCGGATCACCACCCGGCCCTCCTCGAACCGGGCCTCCCGCAGGTCGATCTTCCCGCCGCCCCAGAACGCGAACGCGCTGAACCGGCGCGGGAAGTTCCACACGCCCGCGCGGCGGAACCCGCTCATGATCCCGATGCCGCTCCGCCAGGACGGCGCGCCCGGCACCGGCCGCCAGTCCGCCCCGGTCGCCGGGGGAGCCGCATGGTCCGGCGACGGCAGGTCGCGGGTGATCGGCTCCAGCTCCGCGTAGGTCTTGGCCGCGTACACCGCGTCCAGCCGCTCGTCCAGCTCGGCCAGCGTCAGCCGCCCGTCGCCGGCCGCGTCCCGCAGCACCTGCGCGACCCGCTCGCGGTCGGCGTCACCGGCCCGCATCTCCGGCGTACCGGGCGTTCCGGGATGCTCCGGGAGGTTCGTCATGACCGCACTCTAGACCAGGACCGGGCGTCGCGCCGGAGGCCCGATCCGCCGCGGAGTCAGGGCTTGGCGGGCTCCAGGCGGACGACCACGGACTTGGACGTGGGGGTGTTGCTGATCTCGGCCGTGCTGTCGAGCGGGACGAGGACGTTCGTCTCCGGGAAGTAGGCCGCCGCGCAGCCCGGCGCGGTCGGGTAGGAGACGGCGCGGAACGCGGGGGCGCGGCGCTCGGCGCCGTCCGGCCACTCGGAGACGAGGTCGACGGTCGCGCCGTCCGCGACGCCGAGGCGGGCCAGGTCGGCGGGGTTGACGAGCACGACGCGGCGGCCCGCCTTGATGCCGCGGTAGCGGTCGTCGAGGCCGTAGATCGTGGTGTTGTACTGGTCGTGGCTGCGGAGGGTCTGGAGCAGCAGCCGCCCCTCCGGGACCCGCAGGACCTCCAGCTCGTTCACCGTGAGGTTGGCCTTGCCGGTCGCCGTGGGGAACCTGCGCTCGTCGCGGGGCGCGTGGGGGAGCGTGAAGCCGCCGGGCTCGCGGAGGCGGGCGTTGAAGTCCTCGAACCCGGGGACGACCCGGGAGACGTGGTCGCGGATCACGTCGTAGTCGCGCTCCATCGCCTCCCAGCCGGTGCCCGAGCCGGGGAGCGCGGCCCTGGCGAGCCGGCAGACGATCGAGACCTCCGACAGCAGGTGCCCGGACGCCGGGGCCAGACGGCCGCGGGAGGCGTGCACCATGCCCATCGAGTCCTCGACCGAGACGAGCTGCGGCCCCGTCTCCTGCACGTCGCGCTCGGTGCGGCCGAGCGTCGGGAGGATCAGCGCCACCTCGCCGGTGACCGCGTGGGACCGGTTGAGCTTGGTGGACACCTGCGCGGTCAGTCGGCAGCCGCGCAGGGCCGCCTCCGTCACGGCGGAGTCAGGGGTGGCGCGGACGAAGTTGCCGCCCATGCCGAGGAACACCTTCGCCCGGCCGTCCCGCATGGCGCGGATCGCCTCCACGGTGTCCAGGCCGTGCTCGCGGGGCGGCTCGAAGCCGAACTCGGCGGCGAGGGCGTCCAGGAAGGCGGGCTTAGGCCGCTCCCAGATGCCCATCGTCCGGTCGCCCTGCACGTTGGAGTGGCCGCGCACCGGGCAGACGCCCGCGCCGGGCCGGCCGATGTTGCCGCGCAGCAGCAGGAAGTTGACGATCTCGCGGATCGTCGGCACCGAGTTGCGGTGCTGGGTGAGGCCCATCGCCCAGCAGACGATGATCCGCTCGGCGCCGAGGACGTCGCGCAGCGTCGCGTCGATCTCCGCGCGGGTGAGGCCGGTCGCCTCCAGCACGTCGTCCCAGTCCAGGCCGAGGACGTGCTCGCGGAACGCCGCGAAGCCGTGCGCGTGGGCGTCGAGGAACTCGCGGTCGAGGGCGCCCGGGGCGTCCGACTCCAGCAGCAGCCGGTTGAGCGCCTGGAACAGCGCGAGGTCGCCGTTCAGCCGGATCTGCAGGAACCGGTCGGCGAGGACCGTGCCCCGCCCGGTCAGCCCGGCGGGGCGCTGCGGGTTCTTGAACCGCATCAGCCCCGCCTCGGGCAGCGGGTTCACGGCGACGACGCGGGCGCCCTCCTTCTTGGCCCGTTCCAGCGCCGACAGCATCCGCGGGTGGTTGGTTCCCGGGTTCTGGCCGACGACGAAGATCAGGTCGGCCCGGTAGAGGTCCTCCAGCAGCACCGACCCCTTGCCGATGCCGATCGTCTCGTTCAGCGCGGACCCGGACGACTCGTGGCACATGTTGCTGCAGTCGGGCAGGTTGTTCGTGCCGAACTCCCGCGCGAACAGCTGGTAGGCGAACGCGGCCTCGTTGCTCGTCCGGCCGGAGGTGTAGAAGACGGCCTCGTCCGGCGACTCCAGGGCGTTCAGCTCGGACGCGAGCAGGCCGAACGCCTCGTCCCACGAGAGCGGCTCGTAGTGCTCGGACCCGGCGCGCTTCACCATCGGCTCGGTCAGCCGCCCCTGCTGCCCGAGCCAGTGGTCGGAGCGCCCGGCCAGGTCGGCGACGCTGTGCTCGGCGAAGAACTCCCGGGTGACGCGCCGGACCGTCGCCTCCTCAGCGACGGCCTTCGCGCCGTTCTCGCAGAACTCGGCGGCGTGCCGGTGGTCGCCCTCCGGCCAGGCGCAGCCGGGGCAGTCGAACCCCTGCTTCTGGTTGACGCGCAGCAGCGTCAGCGCGGTGCGCCGCACGCCCATCTGCGCGTGCGAGTGGCGCAGCGCGGCCGTCACCCCGGGCACGCCCGCCGCCCAGGTCTTCGGCTCCGAGACCTCGACACCGCCGTCGTCGAAGTCATCGGCGGGGGCTTTGCGCGTCATGGGGGTCCTCCTGGTCGGCCGACATCCCACTTTCGCACGGCAGCGCGTCCCGGGCACGTTACTGGGGCGGGCCTTCCGTCAGGTGGACGGTCCCCGTCATGCGCTCGCCCTGCTGCGTCGTCCACTCGATCCGGACGGCGTCGCCCGGGTGGTGGGCCAGCATCAGGGTCGTGAGGGTGGACGGGGTGTCGACGGCGGCGTCGCCGAAGGCGACGATCACGGCGCCGACCGGGACGCCGGCGGCCGCGGCGGGGGAGCCGGGCACGAGGTCGGCGACCAGCGCGCCCGGGGAGCGGCCGTTGGGGCGGACCTTGACGCCGAGCATCGCGGTCCGGCCGATGTGCACGGTCGAGGACGCCTCGCCGCGCTGGATCTGCCGGGCGATCTCCAGCGCCCGGTCGGACGGGATGGCGTAGCCGCGGTGGTCCTTGCGCTGCTCGGCGCCCCCCGCCGCGATCCCGGCGGACGCCGCGGTGTTGATGCCGATGACCTTGCCCGAGGTGTCGAGCAGCGGCCCGCCGGAGTCGCCCGGCCTGATCGGGGTGCTCGTCTCGATCAGGCCGGTGAGCCGCTCGGAGGTGCCGTTGCTGTCGTCGCGCGCGGTGACCGACTGCTCCAGCGCGGTGACCCGGCCGGTGACGACCGCGGGCGTGCCGCCCTTGCCGCCCGCGTTGCCGACGGCGGTGACGATGTCGCCGATCTCGACGCCGCGCGCGGAGGCGAACGCGGCGGGCTTCAACCGGGCCGCGCCGGACAGCCGGATCACCGCGATGTCGCCCGTCCGGTCGTAGCCGACGACCTGCGCGGTGTAGGTGCGGCGGTCGTCGACGTCGGTGCCCCTGATCGCGGTGGCGCCCTGGATGACGTGGTTGTTGGTCAGCACGAAGCCCGACGGGGTGAGCACGATGCCCGTCCCGGCGGCCCGGGTGCCGTTCAGGGTCTGCTCGGTCTCGATGTTGACGACGCCGGGCCGGCGCCCGCTGGGCTTGGCGTGCTTGCTCTTGGCCGCCGTGGGGGCCGGCGGGACGTCCTGCGGGCTCCCGCTCTCCACGACCCGGCAGCCCGGGGCGAGCAGGGCGGGGAGCAGGGCCAGCAGCAACGGGACCGCGGCGCGGGCGCGGCCGCGCCCGGAATCCTCGCTCACCTCGAAGCCTCCTCCCGCAGGTTCCTCCCATGATTCCCGATTCCGGGGGAATAGTCCGTGCGGAAGGAGGCATCTGGCCCGGCGGGCTCAGCGGGTGAAGTACCGGCGGGGGTTCTCCACGAGCATCTGGTCGATCTGGGCGTCGGAGACGCCGCCGGCGCGCAGCGCGGGCAGGACGTCCTCGCTGATGTGCCGGTAGTTCCAGTTCGGCTGCATCGCCGGGACCGTCGCCGGGTCGGGGCCGAACCAGTCGATGAAGCAGGACGCGTCGTGGCTGAGGACCATCCGGTCGGCGTAGCCCCGCTCGCACAGGGCCGCGATCGTGGCGACCCGGTCCGCGGTCGGGTTGATGATGTCGAGGCCGAAGCGGTCCATGCCGAGGATCGCGCCGGTGTCGGCCAGTTCCATCAGGTAGTCGAGGTCGTTGCTGTCGCCCGCGTGCCCCACGACGACCTTGGCGAGGTCCACGCCCTCCTCGCCGAGGATGCCGAGGACCGGCCGGCCCGCGTGGATCGAGCTCTCGGTGTGCACGGTGACGGGCGCGCCCGTCTCGCGGTGCGTCGCGGCGACGGCCCGCAGCACCCGCTCGACGCCGGGGGTGAGGCCGGGGGCGTCCACGGCGCACTTGAGGAACGCGGCCTTGACCCCCGTCCCGGCGATGCCCTCGGTCAGGTCGCGGGTGAAGTCGGCGATCATGGGGTCCGGGCCCTCGTCCACCAGCGTGCCGGGGCCCCGGTGGTGGAACTGGAACGGCAGGTCGTTGTAGGTGTAGATGCCCGTCGCCACGATGATGTTGAGCTCCGGCACCGCCTCGTTGATCCGCTGGATCCGCGGGATGTAGCGGCCGAGCCCCCACACCGTCGGGTCGGCGATGGTGGTGACGCCGAGCCCGGCGAGCTCGCGCAGCTTGCCGACCGCGTCCGCGACCTTCTCCTCCTCGTCCCACCAGTCGCCCGCGCCGTAGTTCTGGACGTGCTCGGCGCCGAGCACGAAGACGTGCTCGTGCATCAGCGTGCGCCCGAGACCGGTGGCGTCGACGGGGCCGCGGACGGTTTCAACTGCGGGCATCGGTTCTCCCCCTTGCGGTGCGTGAAGAGGCTGCGGTGCGTGTGAGGCCGTGCGTGTGAGGCGAGGTGCGGCGCGGGACGAGGCTGCGGGTGCATACTGGCCCTGCGCATACCGACCGGTCGGTTTCTGGCAAGCTATGGCGCGGGACACATCGGAGTCAATGCCCGCGCGCGGAGGAGGTGCCCAGGTGACCGAGCCCGGATCGCCCTCCGGCCCGGTGCCGGAGTCCACGGCGCCCGTCCGGCAGAGCGCGGTCGAGCGGCGGATCCTGGACGCGGCGCTCCGGCTTTTCGCCGAGCGCGGCTTCGACGGGACGTCCGTGCAGAACATCGTGGAGGCCGCCCAGGTCACCAAGGGCGCGCTCTACCACTACTTCGACTCCAAGGACGATCTGCTCTACGAGATCTACCACTCGCTGATCGCCCGCCAGCTCGCCGACCTCGGCGCGGTCCTGGCGCGGGGCCTGCCGCCGCGCGAGGCCGTCCACGCGGTGCTGACCGGGCTGATCCGCAGCACCGCGGAGCACATCGACGAGGCGAAGGTGTTCGCCCGCGAGATGCACCGGCTGGACCACGCCCGGATGCGCTCGGTGCGCGCCGACCGCCGCCGCTACCACGTGACGTTCCGGGGCCTCATCGAGCAGGGCCAGCGGGACGGCGTGTTCGGCACCGGCACGCCCGCCGAGACGATCACGATCGTGGCGCTCGGCATGGTCAACCAGATGCCGTCCTGGTACCGCTCGAACGGCCCCAAGCCCGCGTCCCGGCTCGCCGACGAGGTCGCCGGGTTCATCCTCGGCGCCCTGGACCGGCCCGCGGGCTGACGGCGCCGGTCGGCGGGTCAGGCCCGGTTCAGGGCTGCGCGGCGGCCCTCGGCGCGCGGGAGGCGACAGCGGCGGCGGCCGGGGCGAGGACCGCGAGCGCGGCGATGGTCACGGCCATCGGGACGGCGGTGCCCGGTCCGGCGACCCCGGCCACCGGAGCGGCGGCGCCGCCCAGCGCGAACTGGGTCACCCCGAGCAGCGCCGACGCGGTCCCGGCGACCCGCGGCGGGCGGCCCGCAAGCGCCAGCGCGGTGGCGTTCGGCAGGATCAGCCCCTGCCCGGCCGCGACCAGGAACAGCCCCTGCAGCATCCCGGCCAGGCCCCATCCGGCGAGGACCGCCGCCGCCAGGACCGCTCCGCCGGCGGCGACGACGGCGAGCCCGGCGGCCAGCAGCCGCGTCAGCGCGACCCGTCCGGCGAGCAGCGCGCCCGCCTGCCCCGCGGCCACGATCCCGAGGGAGTTGGCGCCGAAGGCGATGCTGAACCCCTGGGGTGACATGCCGTAGATGTCCTGGAGCACGAACGGCGATCCCGAGATGTAGGTGAACAACGCCCCGAACGACAGGCCGATCGTCAGCGCGTACCCCGCGAACGCCCGGTCCCGGGCGAGCGCCCTGCCGGCGGCGGCCGCCGCGCGCAGCCCGCCCGTCTCGCGCCGGCCGGGCGGCAGCGTCTCCGCCAGCCCGAGCAGCGAGCCGAGGAACAGCGCGACGCCGATCGCGGCGAGGACCGCGAACACGCCCGGCCACGGCACGATACGCAGCAGCTGCCCGCCGAGGACGGGCGCGAGGATCGGCGCCAGCCCGTTCACCAGCATCAGCACCGAGAAGAACCGGGCCGCGGCGACCCCGTCGTACAGGTCCCGGACGACCGCCCGCGCGATCACGATCCCGGCCGCCCCGGCGGCGCCCTGCACCAGCCGCAGCGCGATGAGGGTCTCCACGGTCGGCGCCGCCGCGCACAGCAGTGACGCGGCGGCGTAGAGGGCGAGCCCGGCCAGCAGCGGGCGGCGGCGGCCGAGCGCGTCGCTGAGCGGCCCGGCGACCGCCTGCCCGAGGGCGAGGCCGACGACGCAGGCGGTGAGCGTGAGCTGCGTCTGGACCGCGCCCGTCGCCAGGTCCGCCGACATGCGGGGCAGCGCCGGCAGGTACATGTCGATCGACAGCGGCGCCAGCGCGGTCAGCGCGCCCAGCACGAGGACCAGCACCGGCCTCCGGCCGCCCGCGCGGGGCGGGGAGAGGTCGGAGCCGGAGGAGGCGGCGGCCTCGGTCATGGGGGTCTCCAGCGGAGCACTTTCGGACGGGGAAGCCTTCCGAAAAATCAATCAGATGACGGTCCGTTATCTTCCGCGTCAGGAAGTGCAGTGCGTCACACCTCCCGTAGAGGGCGGGGGAGCGTCAGAACGGGAGGCGCTCGGCGGCGGCGAGGGCGGCGCCCGCGATGGTGGCGACGGTCAGGACCGACAGCCCGGCCAGCACGGCCCAGCGGCCGACCTGGTACCCGGCGGGGACGCGGCCGGAGCCGCGGCCGCGCACCGGCCACGGGGCGCGCAGCGGCGCCGTCCCCGGGAGCTCCGCCGGGACGTCGGTGAGCGCGCGGTCGCCGTTGGCGCCCCCGGCGGCGGGCAGCCCGGTCACCCAGCCGAGCAGGTCCGCGACGTCGGCCGGCTCGGTGCCGAGCCCGGAGGCGAAGTACCGCACCTGGGCGGCGACCTGGTCGAGGGTGCGGACGGTGTTGCCGAGCCCGACGCGGTCGAGCCAGGCGCGCAGGTCGGCGTCGGGGTCCAGGCCGCGGCCGATCTCCGTGCGCGCCAGCAGGTCGGTCTTGGTGACGACGACGGCGACGCGCTTCTGCCGCCCCTGGTCGGGACGGGAGCGCAGCTCGTTCAGCACCCGCTGCAGGGTGTCGGCCGGGTCCTCCTCCGACGACGCGGCCGCCTCGTCGACGAACTCCCGCTCGTCCCCGGTCAGCGACCGGCGGAGCTGGGGCAGCGCGAACGGGTCCACGACGAACAGCAGCGCCTCGCTGTGGTCCAGGTACCGCAGCGACTCGACCTCCGTCGCGCCCGTGTAGTGCTCGCCGGCGGGGTCGAACAGGTAGAGGATGCGCCGCGCGCGGCCGGGCAGCTCCACGTCCACCATGGTGGCCAGGGGCAGCTCGGGGCCGGTCTTGGCGAGGCGGCCGCCGCGCTGGAACTCGCGGATCGCGCCTGCGTACGCCTGCGCGTGCCGCTGCTCGACGAACGACAGCCGCCCGTGGACGGCGCGGGCCCGCGCGTGCAGGGCCCGGATGCCGAGGACCATGAACGTGGTCTTGCCGGCGGCCGGGCCGCCCACGAACGGCAGTGGCTCCACGCGGACGCGGCCGATGCGCTCGGGCAGCCGCCCGCCGCAGTGCGGGCAGTACGCGGCCAGGCGGAAGCGCCCGAGCGGGACGGTCGTGGGCAGCCGCGCCCCGCAGCGGCACACGTGCCGGAACGCGCCGCCCGCCCCCGGCGAGAGGCGCCGGTGCCGCGCGCCGCAGTTCGGGCACGCGTACTCCGGCAGCCCGATCCGCTCGTAGCAGAAGGGGTGCGGGCAGGTCTGCAGGATGCGGGCGTACCCCATGAAGACGCGCTCGACCGCCGCCAGGACCAGCACGCACGCCAGCCACGCCGCCAGCCCGACCGCCGCGACCAGCCCGTACAGGACGGTCAGCGCGAGGACGAACACCGACGCGGGGACGGCGGCGGCGACGATGCCCGCGCACAGCGCCAGCCAGACCGGGAAGACGAAGAACCCCCACGGGCCGCCGAGCAGCGTCCGCGTCAGGGCCGGCACGACGCTCCGGGCCGTCCGGTACACCTGCGGGACGACCGTGCGGCTGATCGTCCACCAGTCGCGCCACACCTGGCCGAGCAGGTAGTGCCGGTAGGCGGTCTCCGGCGGGGCGACCGGCGAGGGCCCCTCCAGCGTGGACGGCGCGAGCGTGCGGCACGCGTGCACGTAGTACACGCCGAGCGCGGCGGCCCCGGCGACGACCAGCGTCGCGGCGAACAGCACGGGGAACACGTACATGAACCCGAGCCACATGGCGCCGAGCCACACGGCGATCATCAGCAGCACGATGACGGGGTTCACGGCGCGTCCTCCGCGAGGAGGTCCCGCAGCTCGGCCCGCAGCTCCGGGCGGCGCGCCAGATGGGAGTCGAGCTGCTTGGCCGCGAGCCACCGTCGGGCCGCGGCCCGGGCCCACGCCTCCAGCGACGGTTCGGCCCCGCCGCGCTTGCGCAGCCGCAGCACCACCTCGACCAGCTCGTTGCGCCGCTCGACCTCCCGGCCGCGCAGCGGGGCCCGGCCGGCGCGGACGCGGTCGGGCAGCTCGCCCGTCCACCGCGCGGCGAGCCGCGCCCGGACGGGCGCGGGCACCGCCGCCAGCAGTTCGGCCCGGAACGCGGGCGGGCGCGGCGACAGCCGCCGCGCCGCGTCGGCGAACGCCTCCCGGGCGAGGCGTTCGGTGGCGCCGCCGGCGTCGGCGAGGCTCTCCAGCGCCCGTGCGGCCCGCGCCGCGCCCGCCGTGATGGCCATCCCGTACGCCTGGACGAGTGCGGCGTCGCGCGCGGCGCGCCCGTCCGGCAGGAGTGTGCGGACCCGTTCGGCGAGCCGCAGCGCCGCCGGGTCCGTGAGGCCGTCGCCGCCGGTGCCCGCGAGGCGCGCGAAGGTCCGGGACGGCAGCTCGGCCAGCGCCGCGGGCGGCGGCTCCGGCCCGCAGGCGTCCAGCAGGTCGAGGCATTCGGCCGCGGACGGGGGCGCCGCCCAGACCTCCCGGACCGCCGCGTCGACGGCGCCCGGTTCGCCGCCGTCCAGCCGCAGCAGCTCGGCCGTCACCGCGATCCGGCGGCCGGGGCGCCTCCGCCCGACCGAAGCCAGCACGGGGACCGCGACGCCGGGCGCCGCGCGCAGCCGCCCGGCGTGCTCGTAGAGCAGGTCGCAGTTCTCGGGCGTGAGGACGGCGGAGCGGTCTCCGGAATCGGCGAGCCCGGTGACGATCCCGTCCAGCAGCTCGTCCCGCAGCGCCGCCGGGCAGCTCGTGAGCGCGTCCTTCAGCCCGGCCGGGCCCTGCCGGACGCAGCGTGCCGCCGACGCCGCCACCTCGCCGGGGCCGACCCGGACCCCGGCCCGTTCCGCCACCTCGGCCGCCTCCACGACGTCCGCCAGCCGGGACGCCCCGGCGAGCCTCTCGGAGACCAGTTCGCCGACGCGGAGCTCGCACCGGGCGGCGAGGTCGGCGGCTCCCGACTCCCGTGCCCGCGCGTGCACGGTGAGCGTGAGGTCCAGGCCCATGGACGGGACGCCCGGGACGAGATCGCGCCACACCCAGCCTGGGACGGCGGTCCCGCGCCGCGCCAGCAGTTCGGCCGCCGCGCCCTCCTCGTCCGCCGTGACGGTCGCGTCGCCCCGGCACAGCGCCAGCAGCGCGGCGGCCCCCTCCCGCGCGGGGTCGTCCGGCGGGGCCAGCTCGGCCAGGGCGTCCAGGCCGCCGAAGTCGCGGTCGCGCCAGCAGCCCGCGACGGTCCTGGCGAAGCGGCTGGCCCGGCCGTCCGGAGCGCCGCGGCGCAGCTCGAACGCGGACGCGTGCGAGGCGTGGTTCTGGGCGGTGGCCCAGACGGCGGGCGTCGTGCCGACCAGGCGCTGCGCGGCGCCGTCCGGGTCGGCGGTGTAGGTGGTGAACGACAGCCGGGCCGCCGCCGCGACCGGCAGCGAGTACGACACGACCGCGATCCAGCGGGCGATCGCCTCCACGTCGTCGGCGACGAGGACGACGCGCCCGTGGCCCCGTCCGAGCACGCCTGCGACGGCGTCCAGCAGATGGGCGAGCAGCGCGTACGGGTCGCCCGGCCCGGCGGCGGCGAGCCACCCAGCGAGGGCCTCCGGATCGAGCGCGGACCCCGGAGTCAGCTCCTCCAGCGGGTCGAGGACGCCCCCCGGCGCGGGCAGCGGCGCCCAGTGCGCGGCGTGCCACAGCTCGGCGGGGCGCAGCCCCTCCAGCTCCTCGGGCTCGGCGACCACCGCGTGCGCGAAGAAGTTGCCGTAGCGGCCCGAGTAGTCGCGGCCGAGGTAGCGGCAGCGCAGCAGCAGCGGGCGGCCGTCGACCTCGTCGTACAGCAGCGAGACGGGGAACAGGTCCAGTTCGGCGTCGCCCGGGGACGGCGGCGCGTCCGGCGGCGGGCGGTACGACAGGTACGGCGCCACCGCGGCCCGCGTCCCGTCGGGCAGGCCGGGCGTCTCGGCGACGAACTGGAACCCGGCGCGGCCGGTGGGCCCCCGCCGGGCCGACGTGTAGTGCAGCTGCCAGGCCACCGCTACGCCCCTCCCGGACGGACGCCGTCGAGCATCCCGAACCGGTACAGCAGCCACAGCAGCGGGTCCTCCGCCCGGTACGGCCGGACGCCGCCCGCCCCGACCCGCCCCTCCTCCGGGACGCCGCCGAGCGCCGACAGGCCGAACAGGGCGTGGTCGGCGTACTGCTGCCCGAGGTAGGTGTCGAGCTGCCCCGCCTGCCAGTCGTGCAGGAGCGCGCGGACCTGCTCGTGCACCGCGTCCCTGTCGTCAAGGTCGAGGACGCCCTGGCCGGACCGCGACCGGTGCAGCGCCGACTGGCGCAGCAGCCCCGGCCGCAGCACGTCGATCTTGGTGAGCGCGACCGCGACCGGGACGGGCAGCGGCTCGCCCGGACGGGTGCCGTGCCGCAGCCGCAGCGCCTCGGTGACGCGCGCGATGACGTCCAGCGGCTCCCCGCCGTCGCCGGGCGCGCCGCCGCCGGGCGCGCGCGGGCCGGGCACGGCGTCCCGCACGCCCGTCCGCGCGCCCGGCAGCTCCAGCGGGTCGACCAGGAAGATGATCGCGTCCGCGGCCTCCAGGTACCGCAGGTGCAGGTCGGTGGCCTCGCGGCTGCGCAGGTCCTCGCCGGCGGTGTCGAACAGCACCAGCGCCAGCGAGTCGTTGCGGGACCGGGAGAAGCGGCCCCTGCGGGTGCGGGTGAGCAGGTACACCAGCGGCTCGCGCGGGCCGGTCGCGGCGCTCGGCGTCGCCGGCAGCAGCCGCCGCTCCTCCAGCAGCGGCCGGGCGAAGTCCCGCTTGTACCGCTCGATCGTCCGGTCGTCGCACGCGACGAGCGACGCGTCCAGCTCGGTGCCGACCCGGTTCATCAGCTCGTGCAGCAGGACGGCGATGTAGGTGCTCTTCCCGGCGTTCTTCGCCCCGACGAGCGCGACGATCCGGCCGGGGGAGTCGCAGTACGCCGACGGCAGCGGGTTGTGGCACTCGGGGCAGGCGCGGTTCCCGGTCGGCACGCCGCACGCGGGGCAGTCGGCCCGGCCCTTGCGCCCGGACGCGGCGAACACCGGCGGCAGCGACGCCCCCGCCGTCGACCCGGTGTAGGCGGCGAGCCTCTCGTCCAGGACGGGAACGCAGCCCCGCCGCCGCCCGGCCTGCCCCCGGCACCGGAACAGGATCCGCTGCGGCGCGACCGAGGCGAAGCAGTAGGGGCAGGTGACGCCCTGCCGGGACGGAACGCCGGGGATCGCCACCCGGGCCAGGGGTCTCGTCATCAGGGGACCTGCAGTCGGCGGACGGGGGGATCGCTCAGCTCGACGGCGTCGTCGTCGGCGAAGCAGCGCAGCCAGTACGGCCCCGGCGCGCGGGGCGCGCCGAGCGACAGCTCGCCCGGCACGGGCACCTGGTCCCACGCGGCGAGCGTCTCGCCGTCGGCGGCGCGCTGCGGCATGACCCGCCCGGCGCGCAGCACCAGCGACAGCCGCGCGACCCGCAGGGGGCGGGACGAGGTGAGCCGGATCGTCAGGGCCCGCCGCCACGGCGGACCCGACCGCAGCACGTCGTACCGGACGACCGCGGTCGCCGCGACCTCGGCGGTCACCGGCGGGCCGGTCACCCGCGCGCCTCCCACCGTCCCGGCGGCGGCGACGGACAGCTCGACGGGCTCGTCCTCGGGGACGGGCAGGCGGATCCCGCCCTGCGTGTCGTAGGCGGCCCGGGTGACGCCCTGCGCGGCCCGGACCGGGACGGCCGCCGGGTCGGCGGTGTGCGCGGGGTCGCGCCCGATCCGGTAGGCGACGTCGACCTCCGCGACGTCCGGCGGCCAGTCGAACCCGACGTGCACGTACGCGCCCCGCCGCTCGGCGACCAGCCGGCGCGGCGGCGGCAGGTTCACGTGCCGGTGGTACGCGCCGATCGCGGCCGTGCCCTCCGCGACCGTCACCGCGAGCAGCCACCCCCCGGCCCCGGGCCGCACGGCGAGCCCGCCCGGCGCCGGCGCGCACGCCAGCCGCCGCGTCTCCCGCCGCACCTCCTCCAGCGGGACGAGCGCGCTGCGCGGCCACGGCGGCGGTCCCTCGCTCAGCACCAGCTCCACCGTCCCGTGCGCGGGCGCCTCGAACCGGGCCCGGACCAGCCCGGGGTCGGCGGCGTCGGTCTCGGCGGCCAGCTCGTACACCGGGTCGGGCGGCGCGCTCGGCGTGGCCGACGCCGCCACCCCGTCCGTCACGACCTCCCGTCCGGACGCGTCGAGGTAGACGGCGGAGATCCGGTAGTGGTGCGTGCGGCCGTTCGGCACGCGCTCGCGGAACCCGTCTCGGCCCGCCGCGACGGGCTGCCCGTCCCGCACCACGATGACCCGCACCGCCTCCGCCGGGCACCGCCACCGCCCGGTGACCTGCCCGTCCCCGGCGGTCAGCTCGACCTCGCCCGGCTCGGGCCGCACCACCACCGGCCCGGCGACCGCCGGTGCCGCGGCGGCCTCGCCCCGCACCGCGAACACCCCGTAGTACAGCGGCACGTTGACCGGGGGGCGGGTGTCGAGCGCCCCGCCGACGGCCGTGCCGTCGCGCACGTCGCGCGGAGCCCTGTCCTCCTGCCGCACGACGTGGTGGGCCACCTCGCCCCCGGTGGACGGCGAGTCCTCCCAGGACACCCGCACCGACGCGCCGTCCACGTCGAGGCGCGCCGCCGGCGCCGGGCGCGGAGGCAGGCGCCGCAGGCGGGCGGTCGCGCCCGGGAGGTCGCGGACGAGGCGCAGCGCGTCGGCGAGCATGCCGTAGGCGCGGTCGGGGTCGGGCTCGGCGGACGCGGCCTCGCGCAGGCGCAGCGCGGTGGCGAGGCGGTGCCGGGCCTCGGCGGCGAGCACCTCCTCCTCGGGCGCCTCGGCCCCCGAGGAACCCGGGGGCGAGTTCGGGACCTGCGCGGCGTCGGCCAGCTCGGCCGCCGCGTGCACCTCGCCCGCGTCCAGCAGCGCCCGGAGCCGCCCGGAGAGGCCGCCGCCCGGGTCGGTCTCGCGCACGACGGCGAACACCAGGCGGCGGGCATCGCCGTGCTCGATGCCCAGCTCCTCGACGGCGTACCGGAGCAGGGCGCGCTCGGACGCCCGCTGCCGCAGCCGCTCGCGGAGCCGGTCGGCCACGTCGAACAGCAGCAGTCCGGGCAGGTCGGCGCCCGAGCGCAGCGCGGCCAGCACCGTGTCGGCGTGCGTGGTGCTGGTGTCGCGGCTGCGGCGCGCCCACTCGGCGCCCGCGGCGGCGACCGCGTCCACGTCCGGGCGCAGGCCGCCGCCCTGGACCGCGAAGCCGTCCAGGACGCGGAAGGGGCCGGTGAGGCGGGCGCCGAACAGGAAGTCGGCGAGGTGCCGCTTGCCGAGCACGTCCAGCGACTCGCGCACCTTCCGGTACGCGGGGTAGGGCGCGGCGGACGGCAGCCGGTCGGGCTCGCGGATCTCGATGCCCTCGGCGGCGGCGAGCTCCGCCAGCTCGGCGCCCCGCACCCCGGCGGTGCGGGCGATGGCCTCGACCTCGGCGGGCGCGGCCATCCGCAGCGTCCCGGCGGCGTCGGCGAGGCGGGCGCGGGCCCCGCCGAGGCGCCGCTCGGCGCGCTCCCGGCCGCCGCGCAGCCGCGCCTCCAGCGGGCGCAGGTCGCCGCGCTCGGCGGCCGAGAACAGCGGCATCAGCTCGCGGTGCTCGGCCTCCAGCCTGTCGATGAGCTTGCGGTACTTCAGCTGCCCGCGCGCCCGCCGCCAGCACTGGCGGACCTGCTTGACCCGCGCCGCGACGTCCGCCGCGTCCAGCCTGCTTTCGAGCGCGTAGCGGGCGCGCAGGTCCTCGGGCGGCTGGTCGCCCGCGGCCCGCGCGGGCTCCAGCACGTCCCGCCGGTAGTCGTCGTCGAACGCCACGGGCGCCTCCAGGGGCTCCGCCGCCCGCTCAGCTGACCTGGACCCGGGAGAGGGCCTTGCGGGAGCGCTCGACCTCCTCCTCCGACATGCCGCCGACGTCGACCTTCAGCTCCAGCCGCTCGCCGGTCTCCTTCTCCACGGCCGTGACGTTGAGCAGGCCGGAGGAGTCGAGCGCGAACGTCACCCCGATGGGCCAGCCCGCCTTCTTGCCCGGCGGGACGCGGATCTCGCCGGTCGCGATCTCGGTGTTGTCGATCAGGTCCGCGGACTCCACGACCCCGGCCTGCTCCATCACCCGGATGTCGGCCGAGGCCTGGTCGTCGTAGACGGTGAAGAAGTCCTCGGTCTTGGCGGCGGGCAGCTCGTCGTTGGCGTGCACGAGGTGCGCGACGCTCTCGGCGCCGGTCTCCCGGTCGACCACCACGATCCCGAACGCGTGCGAGGCGACCGTCCTGATCTGCCGCCCGGCGATCTGCCGCTGCTGCTCGGCCGACAGGCCCGCCCGGGTCGCCATCTCCTCGGCGCGCTCGGCGGCGCCCTCCCGGACGAGCCGCCGGTAGGTCTCCTCGAACGCGTACAGGGCGGCGCCCTTGGCGACCGCGAGGTCGGGGTCCTGGAGGCGGGGGGTGAGGCCGAGCTCGGTCGCCAGCCGCGCCGCGACCACCGGCATCTTCGTGGAGCCGCCGACGAGGACGAGGTCGTCGTAGTCCTCCACGCCCTTCTCGGCGGCGGTCGCCAGCGTCCGGCCGGTGATCTCCACGGTGCGGTCGAGGAGGTCCTTGGTCAGCTCCTCCAGCTTCTCCCGCGTCACCTCGACCGCCGCGACCCGCCCGCCGTGCATCACCCGGACAGTGTGGGACGTGCGGGTGGTGAGGGCCTTCTTGGCGTCCTCGGCGTCGCGGCGCAGCTGCTGCTCGGTCTGCCGGTCGTCCAGCGGGTCGCCCGCGTCGGGGTGCTCGGCGCGGAACCGCTCGGCCAGGTGCTCCACGAGCCGCGCGTCCCAGTCGGCGCCGCCGAGCTCGTGGTCGCCGTCGGTGCACACCACCTCGATGTGGCCGCCGCGCAGCGCGATGACCGTGGTGTCGAACGTGCCGCCGCCGAGGTCGTAGACCAGGATCGTCCGGTCGGCCTCGGGGTTGAGGACGCCGTAGGTGATCGCGGCGGCGATCGGCTCGGACACGATGTCGATGACGTTCAGCCCCGCGATGCGGCCCGCCTTGCGGGTCGCGTCCCGCTCGGCGGCGCCGAAGTAGGCCGGGACGGTGATGACCACGTCGCGGGCGTCCTCGCCCGTGGTGGTGCGCGCGTCGGTGGCCAGCTTCAGCAGGATGAACGCCGACACCTCCTCGGGGGTGAAGTCGATCCCGTGGATCGGGCGCGTGACGTCGCGGCCCATGTCCCGCTTGATCAGGCTGACGACGTTGTCGGGCTCCAGGACCGCGGTGTCCTTCGCGGTCTGGCCGACGACGACGTTCTCGCCGCTCTCGAAGAACACGACGGACGGGGTGGTGTCGGTGCCCTCCAGGTTCCGCAGGACCGCGGGCCGGCCCACATCGTCGATGGAGGCAATGCAGGAGTACGTGGTTCCCAGGTCGATCCCGTAGACGGCCATGTCCCTCTCACCCGCTGTTCGTCGTCTGTCCGTTGTGCGTCGCCTCGCCGGCGGACGCCGGCTCGGCGGGCCTGGCGGCGGACGCCGGCTCGGCGAGCCTGCCGACGCTGACCGCCGCCTTGCGCAGCACCTTCCCGCTCTGCTCGAACCCGTCGGACTGGACGGCCGTGACGGTGCCGTCCGCCACGGGGTCGTCGACCGGCGTGACCGCGACCGGCCGGTGCCGGGACGCGTCGTAGGGGGCGCCCGGCTCGACGGTGAACCGCTCGACGCCGAGCCGCGCGAGCGCGTCGGCGACCTCGTCGGCCACCGCCGCCAGCAGCGCCGCCGTCCGCCGCGGGTCGGGCGCCTCGGCGAGGTCGGGCGCGCGGAGCCGGTCGGACTCGCGGCGCGCCTGGTCGTGCAGCCGGTACAGCGCCGCGCGGACCGGCTCCAGCATCGCCTGCAGCTCCCCGCGCCGCAGCCGCTGGTTCTCCTCGTGCAGCCGGTCGATCACGGCCTCGCGGTGCGCGGCGCGCTCGTGCTCGCGGTCGAGCCGTGCGGCGAGCCCGGCGAGCGCGTCCCGCACCTCGGCGCGCAGCGCCGCGCCGCCGGCGTCACCGGCTCCGGCCGGGACCGCCTCGTCCCCGGCATCTCCGGCATCCCCGGCGGGCGCCGGCTCCGGCTCGGCTCCGGAGTCCTCGCTGACTGGGGGTTCCCCGTCCCTCGACACGTAGAGTCACCTTAATGATGGGCGGCAGGAGACGTCAGGCCATTCGATGACCTCCACCGGACTCTAGTTTGACCTGTACCACCCTTCCAGCACCGACTTTCCGTGCCGTTTTCTTGGGACGACACGTATGGGTAACACGGGGGAAACGGGGGTCGCCCAAAGTGGAGACCTCGCACGGACACTGGAGGTGGCGATGTTGCTGCGGATACGGGTGCGCCTGCCGGACCGTCCCGGATCGCTGGGGCAGGTCGCGCGCACCCTGGGCGCGGCGGGCGCGGACGTCGTCCAGATGGCGGTGCTGGAACGCGCCAACGGGCGGGCGATGGACGACTTCACCGTCGCGTGGCCCGCGGGGGCGGGCCCGGAGCGGCTGGCCGAGGGGCTCGGCTCGGTGCCGGGGGTGGAGGTCGTCGGGATCTGGCCGACCGCCGAGCCGCAGGGCGCCTTCCCGGACGCGGCCGTGATCGGGCAGGTCGCGGCCGTCCCGGAGCGCGGCCTGGAGGTCCTCGCCGACGCCGTCCCGGCGATCCTCAGCGCCGACTGGGCGGGCCTCGCCGAGCTGAAGGGGGAGGGCGAGGCGGTTCTCGTGCACGCCAGCTCCGGCGGCACGCCGGGCACCGGCCTGCCGGAGCTGCGCCCGCTGCGCCCCCGCGCGTTCACCGCGCCGGACGGCGTGCGCTTCGCGGTCTGCCCGCTCGCCACGGGCACGATCGCGCTGGTGGTCGCCCGGACGGGCGCGCCGCCGTTCCACCGGACGGAGGTGTTCAGGCTGGAGCAGCTCGCCGGGGCGGCGAACGCCGTCCTGTACCGCGACCGCCGCACGGCACCGCTCTGAGCGCGCGTCGCTCCGGCTCGGTGCTCTTCGCCGGCGTCACCCCAGCAGGGCGAGGACCGCGTCCAGGTCGGTGAGGCAGGCGTCGGAGCCGAGCCCCTGGGCGACGGTGGCCGCCGCGGCGGTGCCCCAGCGCGCGGCCTCCAGGACGTCCTTGCCGTGGGCGAGGCCGGTGATGAACCCGGCGCAGTACGCGTCGCCGCAGCCGGTCGTGTCGACGACCTCGACGGGCAGGGCCGGCAGCCGGTGCGCGCCCTCGGCGGTGGCGACGAGGCTGCCGTCCCCGCCGAGCGTCACGACGACCGTGCTCGGCCCGCGCGCGAGCAGCGCGGCGGCGGCCCGCTCGGGGTCGTCCTCGCCGGTCATCAGGGCGGCCTGCTCCCCGTTGGGCAGGAAGTGGTCGACGTGGGGGAGGAACGCGGCGGCGCCGGTCAGCAGGTCGGGCATGTTGGACAGCAGGTCCATCGTGACGACGGCGCCGGCCTCGCGTGCGGTGTCGAGCCCCTTGAAGAACTCGGGGTCGTTGAGCCCGAACGTGACGTCGGGGCCGCCGAGGTGCACCGCGCTCGCCGCGCCGAGCAGGCCCGGCCCCACCGCGCCCGCGGTGAGGGTGAGGTTCGCGCCGGGGACGTGGAAGCTCGGCCGCCCGCCGTCCGGCCGGATCGGCAGGATGGACGCGCTGGTCTGGTCGGCCGTCCGCCGGACGAGCCCGCGCACGTCCACGCCCTCGCGCGCCATGATCCGCACCAGCAGGTCGCCGAGGTCGTCGTCGCCGATCGCGCCGACCGAGACGACCCGGTTGCCGAGCCGGGCGAGGGCGACGGCGGTACCGGCGGCGGCGCCCGCCGCGGTCACCCGGATCTGCTCGACGACGACGGTGTCCTGCCCGTCCGGGATGCCCTCCACCGGGCGGGCGAGCACGTCCAGGATGTGCGCGCCGAGAGTGACAACGGTCATGGCCGGCCCCTTAGTGATCGTCCGGGCCGTAGCGTACGCGGTGCAGGCCATGAAATGTGAGAGGTATTCGCATGTTGCTGAGGGACGAGCGGGACGCGCTGTGCGAGGTCGGCCGCAGGCTGGCCGCGACCGGGCTGGTGACGGGCGCGTCGGGCAACGTCAGCGTCCGGTCGGGCGATCTGGTCGCGGTCACGCCGGGCGGGATGATGCTCGACCGGATGGAGCCCGCCGACTGCCCCGTCGTGAACACCGCGGGGCAGTGGGTCGACGGCGACAGGGCGCCGTCGTCCGAGACGCCCATGCACCTCGCGCTGTACGAGGCGACCCCGGCCGCCGCCATCGTGCACACGCACTCCACCTACGGCGCCGTGGTGGCCACGACCATGTCCGAACTGCCGCCGATCCACTACAACACGCTTCTGCTCGGCGGCGTGGTGAAGGTCGCCGAGTACGCCACCTACGGGACGCCCGAGCTCGCCGAGAACGTCCGCGAGGCCATGGCGGGCGGCAAGCGCGCCGCGCTGATGGCCAACCACGGTGGCGTCACCATAGGCCGCGACCTGGAGGAGGCGTACGAGAACGCCCGCCTCCTGGAATGGCTCTGCGGCGTCTACGTCCGCGCCAAGATGATCGGCGAGCCGCGCATCCTCACGGACGAGGATCTGGCGAAGGTGGTCGAGCGGGGCCTCGCGCCGCCCGAGTTCCCCCGCGTGTAACCTAACGCTTGTTAGGTCACTCTGGGAGGCCCGCCTTGCCCTTCGTCCTGGTCGACAAGCCGCGCCCGAACGTCACCCTCATCACCCTCAACCGGCCCGAGCGCATGAACGCGATGGCGTTCGACGTGATGGTCCCCTTCCGGGAGGCCCTGGAGGAGGTCAGCCGCGACAACGGCACCCGCGTCGTCGTCATCACCGGCGCCGGGCGGGGGTTCTGCTCCGGGGCCGACCTGGAGAACCCGGGGGGCATCCCCGGCATCGACGGGCTGACGCTCCCGACGATCGCGCTGCGCTCGATGGAGCTGCTGGACGACGTGGTGCGGGCGATGCGGCGCGTCCACCAGCCGGTCATCGCGGCGGTCAACGGCCCGGCGATCGGCGGCGGCCTGTGCCTGTCCCTCGCCGCCGACATCAGGCTCGGTGCCGAGACGGCCCTGTTCCGCGCGGCCGGCATCAACAACGGGCTGACCGCCAGCGAGCTCGGCCTCAGCTACCTGCTGCCGCGCGCGATCGGCGCCTCCCGCGCGTTCGAGCTGATGCTGTCCGGCCGCGACGTGGACGCCGCCGAGGCCGAGCGGATCGGCCTGCTCTCCCGCGTCGTCCCCGGCGACAAGCTCCTCGACGCCTGCTACGAGCTGGCCGAGCGCATCGCCGGGTTCAGCCGCCCCGGCACCGAGCTGACGAAGCGCATGCTGTGGTCGAGCCTGGACGCCGCGAGCCTGGACGCCCACATGGGCCAGGAGGGCCTCGCCCAGCTCTACGTCCGCCTCACCACCCACAACTTCGAAGAAGCCATCAAGGCCCGCCGCGAGAACCGCCCCCCGGACTTCCAGGACTGACGCACACCGGCAGGGTCCGCCGCTGGTACGACCACGCCGCGGCGCCCAGCGCCACGCCGTAGGCGGCGAACGCGCCGATCCCGCACGCCGCGACCGTCCAGCCCGACCATCCGCTGATGAGCCCGTCATGGGGGAGACCGCCCAACCCCAGGACGGGCGGCAGCAGATAGGCGACGGACCCGACGACCCCGTAGGGGCCGAGCGTCAGGGCGCCGAGCCAGGCCGGCGCGAGCGGCAGCCAGCGCGGCACCCGGCGCCCGGCCAGCGGCGGCGCCCATCGCGGGAAGACCTGCCCCCACTGATGCGTGAGCCCCATCAGCAGGAAGACGCCGGCGAGCGCGGCCAGGGTGGTGAAGTCCAGCCCGTACCTCTCCAGCGTGAGGACCAGGCCGGACGCGCCGTTGCGCTCGAACTCGGCGACGACCCGCTCGCCCTCGATCCCCGCGAACGAGCCGCCGAACGCCCACGTCGTCTTCATGGCGACGTAGGGCGCGAACGCGAGCGCCCCGGCATAGGCGGCCCACCGCACCGCGCGCGGCGCGGTGGACACGGGCGCCGGGACCTTGACCGTCCCCGCCTCGGCGTGCGCCCGGCCGCATCGCGCGCACGCCCCCGCGGTGGCGCGCTGGTAGGCCAGGGCCGTCCCCGCGAGCAGGGCCGCGCCCACCGCGCACAGGACCTCGACGCCGAACCTCGGCCAGTCGTCGACCGTCCCGTCGAAGACGAGTTGCAGCGCGTTCATCACGAAGCCGAACGTTCCGGCCCCCGCCAGCACGCACGCCGCCCAGAGCCCGGTGAGGGGCCACCAGCGCGGCATCTGCCGCCCCACCTCGCGGACGCTCGACACCGCCATGATCCCGCCGACGCCGAGGAAGGCGGCGATCACCCACGCCGCCGCTCTCGTGCCCGCCGGCGGGGCCCCGGCATCCCCGCCGCCCGCCCAGTACAGGGCCACCCCTACCGCGACCACCGACCATGCTCCGGCCGCGTACCCCGCCCAGCGCGGCCGCGGCCTCCCGACCGATTCCATGGGACGAGCCTCTCGGCGCTTCCGGTCGCGGCACCTCCCGCCCAAGGGCGAATGCCCTGCCCCGCGCGGGGGAGCTGCGTGGCATGGTGAGGGGGTGCCGAAGCTTGCGCCGGACGAGGCGCGCCGCCTGCTGACGACCGTGCCGGTCGCGCGCCTCGCGACCGTGGGGGAGGACGCCCGCCCGCATCTCGTCCCCGTGACGTTCGCCGTCCACCGCGGCGCCGTCTACACGGCCGTCGACCACAAGCCCAAGACCACCCGGGAGCTGCGGCGGCTCGCCAACATCCGCGCCAACCCGCGCGTCGCGCTCCTGGCCGACCACTACGAGGACGACTGGGACCGCCTCTGGTGGGTCCGCGTCGACGGCCACGCGACGGTCGTCGACGACCCCGCCCGCATGGCCGACCCCGTCCGACTCCTGGCGGACCGCTACCCCCAGTACCGCGACCACCCGCCGGAGGGCCCGCTCATAGCCATCACCATCGAAGCCTGGACAGGCTGGTCCGCGTCCTAGAGGGAGCGCTGGAAGGTGGTGACGGCGGTGGCGACCTCGTCGGGGAACTCCACGTGCGGGTGGTGGCCGCCGCCGTCCAGCAGGACGACCTGCCCGTTGAGCCTCTGGGCGACCCACTCGGCCTCGGCGGCGGGGTCGGGCCAGTCGATGTCGCCCGTGCCCATGATGACGAGCGTGGGCGCCTGCACCCGGTCGAGCCGCGCCTCCGACTCGGCGTGCGACATGCTCAGGTACTCGGCGATGACCTTGTCGCGGCCGGGCTCCTTGAGGTTGGCCTTCAGCTTCGCCTTGTGCTCGGCGAAGTCGGCGGGCGGCTTCGGCTCCCACTTCGGGTAGTAGGCCATGTAGAGCGGCAGGGCCAGGCCGGGGACCCGCATCAGGGCGGTGGTCAGCTTCTGCGCGAACCCGCCCTTGCCGTCGCGGACGAACGGCGCCGCCAGCACGAGGCCCTTCACCAGCTCGGGCGCCTCGGCCGCGACCCACACCGCGGCGGCCGCGCCGTTCGAGCACCCGTAGACGAGGGCCGGGCCGGCGTCCAGGTGGCGCAGCAGGGCCAGCAGGTCGTGGGCCAGGGGCGTGCTCCCGTACTCGGGCCACCGCGCGCTGGTCTCGCCCATCCCGCGCTGGTCGACGGTCACGACCCGGTACCCGGCCTTCAGCAGCAGCGGCTTCAGGAACCGGTACTGCGACCGCAGTTCGAGCATCGGGGGCAGGCAGACGACCAGCGGGCCGTCGCCGTCGTCGTCGTAGGCCAGCCGCCCGCCGGGAAGGTCGAGGAACCGGGTCTCGCTCATCGCGCACTCCTTGAAGCTCTGTAGCTCTATAGCTAATGAGATTAGCTTCAGGGTGGGCGAGAGTCAAGAGCGGTGCTCTCGCGGGTTCACTCCCAGGCCTCGCCGAGCCTCGCGAGGTCGGCGGCGTACTCGATGCGGGCGGACCACTCGCCCGGCCAGGCGTCCATTCCTAGGTGGGCGCCCGCGAACGCGCCGGCCAGGCAGGCGATCGAGTCGGAGTCGCCCGAGCTCGCGGCGCCGCGCCAGATCGCCTCGACCGGCTCGTCCGGGAACAGCAGGAAGCACAGCAGGCCGGTGGCGAGCGCCTCCTCGGCGACCCAGCCCGCGCCGGTGGTCTCGCAGGGGTCGGACGCCCGGTCCGCGCGCGCGACGGCCTCGTCCAGGCGGTCGAGGACGTCCAGGCACTCGTCCCAGCCCCGGGCGATGAACGCCTCCGGAGTTTCCACGCCGGGCCGCTGCCAGAGCGTGCCGAGCCAGCGCTCGTGGTAGACGGTGCGCTGGTCGTGGCAGCGGGCCCGGAGCGCGCCGGGCAGGTCGGACGGCGCCATCCCGTCGGCCAGCCACCGGACGGCGAACGCGGTCAGCTCGCTCGCGGCGAGCCCGGTGGGGTGGCCGTGGGTGAGCGCGGCCTGGAGCTGGGACGCCCCGGCCCGCGTCTCGTCCGACAAGCCCGGGGCCAGGCCGACCGGTGCGACGCGCATGTTGGCGCCGCACCCCTTGGAACCGGTCACGGTGGCCTCCACCCAGGGCTTTCCGGCCGCCAGGCTCCGGCACGCGATGAGGCAGGTGTTCCCCGGCGCGCGGTTGTTGTCGGGGCTGTTCAGCCAGTCGACGAAGCGCCGCCGCCACATGGGCGTGATCAGGTCGGGGGTGAACGGTGGGTTGGCCAGGGCGTCCAGCATGGCGAGGCCGACCGCGATCGCCATCTGCGT
Source organism: Spirillospora sp. NPDC049024 (assembly GCF_040649235.1). Taxonomy (NCBI): domain Bacteria; kingdom Bacillati; phylum Actinomycetota; class Actinomycetes; order Streptosporangiales; family Thermomonosporaceae; genus Spirillospora; species Spirillospora sp. NPDC049024. The sequence goes on along the minus strand of NZ_JBEZFD010000019.1, from coordinate 78,584 downwards.
GTCGTCGGTGACGAGCGCGGGATCGCCGTTGAGCTGCGTGGGCCCGTGGTCGCCGAAACGCCTGTGGATCTGCTTCATGTCGAGGAACTCGGTCGGCGCCCCCAGGGAGTCCCCGTACGCCAGCCCGAACATCGCACCGCTCGCCCGTCTCATGGCGGGCATTCTTCCCCAGACGCCCTCAAACGGCCGACTGGAAGCGTCCGGGCGTCATGCCGTAGCAGCGGACGAACCAGCGCGTCAGATGGCTCTGGTCGGCGAAGCCGGTGCGGGCCGCCACGTCCCCGATGGCCTCGCCCCGGGCGAGCAGGCGGCGCGCGGCGCGCAGGCGCAGCTGGCGCTGGTAGTCGCTCGGCGCCATGCCGTACTCCCGCCGGAACCCCCGGTACAGCGCGAACCGGCTGCACCCCGCCGCCTCCGCCAGCGCGTCGGCGCCGATGTCGTCGGTGCAGGACTCCTCGAGCCGCCGCCGGGCCCGCTCGACGAAGCCGCCGGCCGGCGACGCGCGCACCCGCCGCGTGGCGGCCCGGTCGACCAGCGTCCCGACGGTCGCGGTCAGCAGCTCGTCGCGCCGCAGGGCGGGCGCGCCGCCGAGCAGCGCCGCGTGCAGCGCGCGCAGGGTCCTCGCCAGGCCGGGGTCCGGCACCACGGGCGCGTCGAACAGCGGCAGCCCGACCGGCCGGTCCGCGATGTCGGCGAGCACGTCCGAGATCAGACCCGCCCCGATGTGGACGATCCGGTACGTGAAGCCGAGCTCGTCGGCGGGGTGGCCGTCGTGCGGGTCGTCGGGGTTGAACGCGAGGACCATCCCGGCCGCGCTCGTGTGCGCCCCGCCCCGGCACCGGAACGCCTGACGGCCGTCCTCGGTGACGCCGAACGAGTACGTCTCGTGGCTGTGCCGGTGGTAGACGTGCCGCTCGAAGTGGGCGTGCATCGCCTCCAGGGGACGGTCGGGCGACCGCCAGTACCTGCTCCAGTCCACGCCTCCAGTCTGGCGCACGAGCGTTCAAGACGGCGCGCCCCGGCCAGGGGAAGGATCGGCCGCATGCGTTTCGACACCAAGATCGGGATCGTGGTCCGGGACGACCTCGCCGCCTGGCAGCGCCTCAACGTCACCGCGTTCCTCGCCAGCGCGGTCGCGGGCGGCGTCCCCGGCGTCATCGGCGAGCCGTACGAGGACGCGTCGGGCAACACCTACCTGGCGATGTTCAGGCAGCCCGTCCTGGTCTACGAGGCCGGCGCCGAGGCGATCGCGCAGGCGCACGCCCGCGCCCTCGCCCGCGGCATGGACACCGCCGTCTACATCGAGGACATGTTCAAGACGGGCCACGACGAGGCGAACCGCGCGACCGTCCGGGCCGTCACCGCCGAGGAGATGCCCCTCGTCGGGTTCGCCGTCCACGGCCCCCGCAACGGCGTGGACAAGGTCCTCAAGGGGTTGCGGCTGCACCCGTGAGCCCGGCCAGCGCGGCCAGGCGCTCGCGGTGCCGGTCGGGCGACCCGAAGAGCTCCCGCGACGACTGGGCCCGCTTGAAGTAAAGGTGCGCGTCGTGCTCCCACGTGAACCCGATGCCGCCGTGCAGCTGGATCGCCTCGCCCGCCGTGTGGAAGAAGGCCTCCGAGCAGTACGCCTGGGCCAGCGCGGCCGCGGCCGGCAGCTCCTCCGGGCTCTCGTCGGCGGCGGCCGCCGCGTTCAGCACCGCCGACCGCGCCGACTCGACGAGCACGAACATGTCCGCGCACCGGTGCTTGATCGCCTGGAACGATCCGATCGGACGCCCGAACTGGTTGCGCACCTTCGCGTACTCGACCGTCATGTCCAGGGTCCGCTGCGCCCCGCCGAGCTGCTCGGCCGCCAGCGCCACGGCCGCGACGTCGAGGGCCCGCGCCAGCGCCTCCGGCCCGCCGACCCGGCGCGCCGGAACGCCGTCCAGCTCGATCCGCGCGAGCTTCCGCGTCTGGTCGAGCGTCGGGAGGGCACGCCGGACGAGCCGCGCCGCGTCCTCGACGGCGTAGACCCCGACCCCGTCCTCACCCCGGGCCGCCACGAGGACGAGATCGGCGATGTGCCCGTCCAGCACGTAGTTCTTGGTTCCCCGGAGCACCCCGCCCTCGAAGACCGCCCGCACGGAACCCGGATCCCAGGACCCGCCGTCCTCGGCCACCGCGAGCGTCGCGATCACCGACCCGTCGGCGATGCCGGGCAGCAGGTCGTGCCCGCCCTCCCCGGCCTCCAGCGCCGCCGCGGCCGTGATCGCCGCGAGGAAGGGCGCGCACACCACGGCCCGCCCCATCTCCTCGAACACGACGGCCAGCTCGCGCACCCCGAAACCCGCCCCGCCGTGCTCCTCGGCGATCGCCAGGCCCTGGAGCCCGAGCTGCTCGGCCATCTGCCGCCACACCTTCGGGTCGTAGCCCTCGGCCGTCTCCATCAGCCGCCGCACCTCGGCGCCGGGGGACCGGTCGGCGAAGAAGCGCCGCAGCGCGTCCCGCAGCTCGCGCTGCTCCTCGGTGACGACGAGCTTCATCGGGCGTCCTCTCACACGTGTCCCAGGCCTGCCCGGTCATCGTGCCGTACGCCCGGCGCCCGCCTCCAGGCCTTCCCGGCCACCGGGACGCTCAGGGCGCCCAGTCGTGCGGCCCGAGTACGTACCCCTTGCTCGTCGAGTGCAGGTGGTTGATCGACACGAGGTGCCCGAGCGCGGCCCACAGGTCCTCCTCGGGCGCGTCGACGAGCGCGCCGATCGTCTCGAAGTCGGCCGCGCCGCCCTCCTTGTCGATCTCCGCCACGGTCTCGTACACGGCCAGCTCGAAGTCCGACAGCTCCTGCACGTCCCCACGCGGAACATCTCGCTCATCCATAGACCCACCGTGCCCACTCGCGCCGGCTTCTACCTGTCCCGCCCGGGTGCAGCGCCGTACGCTGGATCTGTAGGGGCACGACTACGATCTGTATGCGGAAGGTGGCGCTCTGCTCATAGACTCGCTCGCGAGGAAAGGAGCAGGGCATGTCTGTGATGGCTCATGAGCCTCTGTCGCCCGGAGACCACGACGTTCTCCTCGAAAGCTTCCTCGCCCTCGACACCCCTGAGGGCTTCCGAGCTGAGCTGATCGACGGAGAGATCGTCGTGACCCCACCCCCCGGTAGCCGCCACGAGAAGAACATCGGGCGGATCGTCTGGCAGATCGCGCAGAAGAGCTCCACCGACTTCGAGTACCTCCCGAACAAGGGGCTCTACGTACCCTCGGCCACCCCGGGCCGAAGCGAGCGCATGATCCCGGACGCCACCTTCGCCCCGGCCGGGTTGGGCATCTTCGACAACGACGATTCCTGGATCCCCGCAGATGGGATCGCCATGGTCGTGGAGGTGACGTCCTCCCGGGCAGAACGAGACCGGGTGGACAAGCGCCACGGCTATGCGCGTGCGGAGATCCCGCTCTACTTGCTGGTGGATCGCGAGAAAGAGACGGCGACCCTGTTCGCCGCCCCGGCAGACGGTGACTACCACCGCGTCGCGTGGGTTCCGTTCGGAGACGTCCTCTCGATACCGAAGCCGTTCGACATCGACCTGGACACCTCGCAGCTCGTCTGAGCCGGCCCGGCGCAACGTCGGTTCCGCACGGTGCGACCCCGAGGTCCGTTGCGGCACCGTGGCCTTCTGCCTGCCGTCGCGAGGCACAGCGCCGTACGCTGGGTTGTAGAGCCGATGACTACGATCTGTATGTGAAAGGTGGCGCTCTGCTTATAGGCTCGTTCGCGAGGAAAGGAGCAGGGCATGACTGTGATGGTTCAAGAGCCTCTGTCGCACGACGACGCTGACGTCGTCCTGGAAGGTTTCCTCGCCCTCGACACCCCGGAGGGCTTCCGAGCCGAGCTGATCGACGAAGAGATCGTCGTGTCCCCACCCCCCCTTGGCGACCACGAGGACTGGATCGCTGAGTTGTCACTGCAGATCGTGCGCGACACGCCGCGCAGGTTCCACTGGGCGGGCCAGAAGGGCCTGGTCATCCCGGGCGATGACGAGCACCGGGAGAACCGTGTGATCCCGGACATGGTCATCGCTCCCGCCGAACTGCGTCTCTTCCGGGGAGCTCCGGAGTGGATGCGGGTCGAGCCCGAGGGCATCGCCATGGTGGTGGAGGTGACGTCCTCCAGGCCGGAGAACGACCGGAGTGGCAAACGGTACGGGTACGCGAGGGCCGGCATCCCGCTCTACCTGCTGATCGACCGGGACGAGCGGAAAGTACTCCTGTTCAGCGGACCGGACGGCGGGGACTACGCGCACATCGATCAGGTGCAGTTCGGTAAGCCGCTGCCGCTGCCGGAGCCGTTCGACATCGATCTGGACACCTCCGCGTTCGGCTGAGGTCGCGGTGCGGCTCCGCATCGGCGCGTCCGGCTGTCACAAGGTCTGGTGGTGCGTCGTCTCCCTGGGGAAAGCGAGAAGGTAGAGGGGACGCGCATGAAAGCTGTACGCATCCACAAGCCCGGTGGTAGTGACGGGCTCGTGTTCGAGGACGCGCCGATGCCGAGTCCGGCCACGGGCGATGTCGTGGTTCGGGTGCACGCCGCCGGGTTCGTCCCGGACGAGTTGGACTGGCCCGGCACGTGGGTCGACCGGGCCGGGCGCGACCGGACGCCGTCCATCCCCGCGCACGACGTCGCCGGAGTGGTCACCGAGGTCCGCTACGGCACCGCCGGGCTGGCCGTGGGCGACCGCGTCTTCGGTCTGGCCGACTGGCACCGCGACGGCGCGGCGGCCGAGTACGTCGCGGTCGAGGCGCGCAACCTCGCCCTCATGCCCGAGTCGCTGACCTACACCGAGGCCGCGGCGCTGCCGCTGTCCGGGCTGACCTGCTGGCAGGGGCTCTTCGTCCACGGCGGCCTGGAACCGGGTCAGACGGTGGTCGTCCACGGTGGCGGGGGCGGCACCGGGGCCCTGGCCGTCCAGCTGGCCCGGCAGGCGGGAGCGCACGTCATCGCCACGGGACGCGGCCGCGCGGCCGATCTCGCGATCGAGATGGGCGCCCACGAGTTCGTCGACCTGGAACGGCAGCGCTTCGAGGACGCCGTCGAGCCGGTCGACCTGGTCTTCGACACGATCGGCGGGGACCTCCTCGCCCGGTCGGCGGGCAGGGTGAAGCCGGGCGGCGCGCTGGTCTCGATCACCGCGCCGCCCCCGGTCGAGCCGGAGGGCGGGCGCGCCGTCTTCTTCATCGTCGAGCCGAACCGCGAGCAGCTCACCGAACTGGCGAAGCGGGCCGAATCGGGAGGTCTGCGCAACCACGTCGGCGCCGTCTACCCCCTGGCCCGGACGCGTGAGGCGTTCCAGGCCAAGCGGAACGGCATCCCGGGCAAGGTCGTACTGGAGATCTGAGCCCGGCGAGGAGCCCCCCGCCGCTTCCCGGCGCGGGCCCCGCCGCTGCTACTGGGCGGTCCAGCCTCCGTTCCACGGCGATGAGGGCGCCGGTGATGAAGCTGGAGGCGTCGGACGCGAGGAAGGCGACGGTCTCGGCGACCTCCTCGGGGCGGCCGATGCGGCCGATGGGGTGGGCCGGGCCGAAGGAGGCGAGCATCTCGCGGCCGTTGTCGACCACGCCCTCCATGATGTCGGTGTCGATGACGCCGGGCAGGACGGCGTCGGAGCGGATGTTCTTGGGGCCGCCCTCGATGGCGAGGACGCGGGTCATCTGGGCCAGGGCGCCCTTGGAGGCGGCGTAGGCCGTCTGCGTCCGACGGTGGTCTCGGTGACGGGCTTGTTGAGGGTGCGGCCCGCGTTGTTGACCAGGACGTCCAGGCGCCCGAAGCGGTCCAGGGCCAGCCGCATGGTCGAGCGGGCGAGGTCCTCGTCGGCGACGTCGCCGACGAGCGCCTCCACCTCGCCGGGCGCGGCCAGGTCCTCGACGGCCTCGGAGCGGTCGGTGACGACGAGGCGGGCGCCGCGGTCGCGGAGCAGGAGGGCGGTCGCGCGGCCGATGCCGCGAGCGGCGCCGGTGACGACGGCGACTCGGCCGGTGAGGTCCCAGGTGGACGGGAGCTTCTGCACGGTGTGTTCCTTATCGTTGGCGGGCCGGGCGGACGACGATCTCGTTGACGTCGACGTCGGCCGGTTGGGAGAGGGCGTAGGAGACGGCCTGCGCGACGGCGTCCGGGGCGATGGCGTTCGCCCGGAAGGCGCGCATGGCCTCGGCGGCGCCCGGGTCGGTGATGGAGTCGGCGAGTTCGGACGTGACCACGCCGGGGGAGACGGTCGTGACGCGGATCGAGGGGTCGCACTCCTGGCGCAGGCCCTCGGTGATGGCCCACGCGGCGTACTTGGTGCCCGAGTAGACGGCGCCCGTGGGGACGACCTCGTGCGCGCCGACGCTCGCGATCGTGACGAAGTGCCCGCCGCCCTGCGCGGCGAAGACGGGCAGGGCCGCCGCGATCCCGTGCAGCAGCCCGCGGACGTTCACGTCGATCATGCGGTTCCACTCGTCCACGAGCAGGGAGTCCAGGCGCGACAGCGGCATGACCCCGGCGTTGCCGACCAGGGCGTCCACGCGCCCGTGCCGGTCCCGGGCCTGCCGGACGAACGCCTCGACGTCCGCGCGGTCGGTCACGTCCAGCCGGACGGGGTCCAGGCCGCCGCCGCAGCGGTCGGCCAGCGCCTCCAGGCGGTCGGCCCGCCGCGCCCCCGACGACGCGATAGGCGGGGCGGACCGATCTTTGATTGATTCATCGCCGTGGCCATACGCTGGATGCGCAAGGCTCGGTAAACACGATCCGCATGCGAAAGGTGACGCTCTGCTTGTAGGCTCATGTACGAGGTAGGGAGCAGAGCATGACTGTCATGGTTGATGAATCACCGACTCAGGGCGACAGCGGCCTCCTCGACAGATTCCTCGCCCTCGACACTCCCGAGGGTCTGCGCGCCGAATTGATCGACGGAGAGATCGTCATGTCACCACCACCTGGTAGCAGGCATGAGCGGATCGTCGCCAGGATCAACCGCCAGGTCACGCTGCGGAGTACGACCCCGTTCGACTTCTCCGGCAACATGGGTCTGGTTCTGCCCGGCGACGGCGGTCTCCCGAGCTATGTGATCCCCGACGGTGCGTTCGCGCGTCTCGATCTCGATGTCTACGACAACGATGATTCATGGTCGGAGCCGGACGGTATCGCCATGGTGATCGAGGTGACGTCATCCAGGCCGGGAGTCGACAGAGAGGCCAAGCGGTACGGGTACGCGCGCGCGGAGATCCCGCTCTACCTGCTGGTCGACCGTGATGAGAAGCGGGTGACGCTGTTCAGCCTGCCGGACGGCAAGGACTACGCGCGCACCGACCAGGCGGCCTTCGGGAAGAGCTTGTCGCTTCCGGAACCCTTCGGGTTCGACCTGGATACCACCGACTTCGCCTGATACGGGTTCCGCGCAGGCACCGAAGCGCGAGTTGGTGAGCGGCTCCACCAGCGCACGCGGCGACAAACGAGGCGGTGATCGGCTTCCGGCTCGGGCACGGGGCGGCGCCGGGCGACCCCCGCGTGCGGCAGGTGCTCGCCGAACTGCTGGAGAGCAGCCCCGAGTTCGCCGAGTTGTGGGGGCGGCACGACGCGCGCGGGAAGGCGCTGGAGCGCAAGCGCTTCGGGCACCGGCACGTCGGGCCGCTGACGCTGACCATGCAGACGTTCGACGTGCGGTCGAGCCCGGGGCAGGAGCTCGTCGTCTACCACGCCGAGCCCGGGTCGGAGAGCGCCGAGGCGCTCGCCCTCCTCGGGTCGCTCGCCGCGACCGGGCGTCAGCCGTAGCGCTTCATCTCGTGGAAGAAGTCCGGCACGGTGTTCAGCGCGCCCGACGACGCGACCTGGTCGTAGACGTACTTCGCCACGGCCAGGTCCAGGACGCCCAGGCCGAACGGCGAGAAGACCACCGGCTTGTCGGCGGGCGGGGCCGTCTTCCCGGTCAGGACGTCGTACAGGGTCCCGGCGACGAAGTCGCGGTCGCCGACCCGCTGCTCGGCCAGGTGCGGGGACGTGTTGGCCTTCATGCAGTGCTCGACGTCGTCCACGACGTTGTAGGACGCCAGGATGATCTCGGGGGAGAGGTCGCGCAGCGACACGTGCAGGACCAGGGGGTTGTGCGCGAACCAGTCCGGGTCGGTGACGTGCGGCTCCCCGGCGACGGTCGCGAAGACGACCAGGTCGGACGAGCGGATCAGCGACTCGGCCGAGTCGTGGATCGTGATCTCGCCCTTCTCGGTGCGCTCCAGGTAGCCCTGGAAGCCCTCGGCGTGCTCGCGCGACAGGTCGTGGACGCCGAGCTCGTCGAAGGTGAAGCCGTTGCCCGCCAGGTAGGTGTGGATGTAGCGGGCGATGAGGCCGACCCCGACGAAGCCGACCCGGCGGGGGCGGGCGCCGCGGCGGTCGGCGAGGGCCGCGGCGGCCAGCGCGGCGGACGCGGCGGTGCGGGCCGCGGAGATGATGGAGCTCTCCAGGCACGCGAACGGGTAGCCCGTCTCCGCGTCGTTGAGGACCAGCACGGCCGACGCGCGCGGGATGCCGTTCGCGACGTTGCCGGGGAAGCTGGAGATCCACTTGATGCCGTGCACCCCGACCTCGCCCTTGACGGACGCGGGCAGGGCGATGATCCGGTCGGACGGGCGGTCCGGGAAGCGCAGGAAGTAGGAGTCGGGGTTGACGGTCAGGCCCTCGCCGTGCAGCCGGTAGGCCGCCTCGACCATCCGGGTGACCTCCGCCTCGCGCCCGGCGACCGCCTCGTGGACCTGGGCGCCGGAGACGACGGCGAACGTGGGGGCCTGCGTCATGGGGAGAACTCCGTCTTTCTGTAGATGATCAGTCGCCGAGGATGGCGGCCGGGTCGCCGAAGTGCTCGCGCAACCAGTCGTCCTCGTAGATGGAATCGAGGTAGCGTTCGCCGAGGTCGGGGGCGATGGCGACCGCCACGGGGTCCTCGCCGGGGTACTTGGCCTCCAGCCATCGGGAGGCGCCCGACACGACGGTCCCGGTGGAGCCGCCGAAGAGGAACCCGCGCGAGGCGAGCGCGTGCACGGTCCGGATCGTGTCGGTCTCCGGGACGTGCACGACGTCGTCGATGAACGACTCGTCCACCAGCGCCGGCTTGCTGCTGGTGCCGAGGCCCGGCACCATCCGCCGCTCGGGGATGCCGCCGAAGGTGACCGAGCCGACCGCGTCCACCGCCACGATCGTGACGGGCCGGCCGTGCTCGCGGAAGTAGCGGGCGCAGCCCATCAGGGTGCCGGTCGTCCCGGCGCCGACGAACAGAACCTCCAGGTCAGGGAACTCGCGGTCGATCGCCGGGGCGGTGCCGCGGTAGTGCGCCAGCCAGTTGTTCCGGTTGGCGTACTGGTTCAGCCACACGTACTCGTCGCCGGACGCGCACAGGTTGCGGACGTAGGCGATGCGCCCGCCGAGGTAGCCGCCGTTGGCGTCCCGGTCGGACACGACGCGGACCTCCGCGCCGAGCGCCCGCATGACCCGCATCGACGCCGGGTTGCAGCGCGGGTCGGTGACGCACACGAAACGCAGGCCGCGGCTCGCGGCGATCAGGCTGAGGGCGATCCCGAGGTTGCCCGAGGAGGACTCCACGATGATCGAGTCCGGGGTCAGCGCGCCGTCCCGCTCGGCCGCCTCCACCATCGCCGCGGCCGCCTTGAGCTTCACCGAACCGGCGAAGTTGAAGCCCTCGCATTTGAGGTAGAGCGGGCGGTCAATGACATGCCGAAGATCGACGTAAAGGTCGTCGACATTGAATTCCTGCGGCGAGGTTATTATCGGCACGCTGCCACCCTGAAATGAAGAAGCAATTCCCTCGTCTTCCCCCGAAGTTCGCCGCGGGCTTCACGCCAGAGCCATGGCGGAGCATCACGGTACCTTCGGGCATCTTGCCGCCGCAACCCCCTGATTACCCGCCGGTAGGGCAGAATGCGTGGTGCTTCTGCCGGGCCGGACTTAGGCTATGGCGGCCGCTTTGTTCCGCTGTTACAGCGGAGAAGTTCTACAACACGGAGAGTAATGATGAGTGCTCGCGGACCCGCCGTGGACCGGCTGCTGCCCCTGGCCGGGCTGCCCGCGCTGGACGTGCCCGCCGCGCAGGCGGAGCGCGCCCGCGAGCTGGCCGCGCGGCTCGGGATGCTCCGCGAGCGGGACGTCGACCTCGCCGACCCGGTCATCACGCGGGTGGAGCGGATCGCCGCCGAGCGCGACCGCCCCGCCGTCGCCGACGAGCACCGCTCGCTCTCCTACGCCGAGCTGGCCGCCGAGGCGCGCCGCCTGGCCGCGCTGCTGGAGGACGAGGGGGTCCGCCCCGGCGAGGTCGTCGGCGTGGGCGGCGGGCGCTGCGCGGGCGTCATCGCCGCGTTCCTCGCGATCGAGCTGGTCGGGGCCCTCTACGTCCCGGCCGACGAGACCTGGCCCGCCGGCCGCGTCCGCGACGTCCTCGACCAGGCGGGCGCTTCTGTGCTGGTCACTGTGGACACGCCAGAACAGGTTGCGCCGGCGCTGCTGGAGGGGGCGGCCGAGGCGGGGTGCCGCGTCGTCGCCGCGTCCCGGGCGGACGGCCTCGCCCCCTGGCCTGGCGAGCCGCGGCTGAGCGCGCCGGACCAGCCGCGATACGTGCTGTTCACCTCGGGTTCGACGGGCCGGCCCAAGGGCGCGGTCGTCGAGCACCAGGGCATGCTCAACCACCTCTGGGCGAAGATCATCGACCTGGAGCTGACCGGCGCGGACGTGGTCGCGTTCACCGCCCCGCTGGGCTTCGACATCTCGATCTGGCAGATGCTCTGCCCGCTGCTGATCGGCGGCCGGGTGGACGTGGTCGGCGACGAGACCGGCCACGACCCGGTCGCGTTCGCCCGCGCGGTGGACGCGCAGGGCATCACGGTCGTCGAGCTCGTCCCGACCATGGTCAGGCACCTGCTGGACGACCTGGCGGGCTCGCCCGCGGCCGGGGGGCGGCGCCCGCTGGCGGGCCTGCGCTGGATGATCGCCACCGGCGAGGAGCTGCCGGCCGAGCTGGCCCGCCGCTGGCTGGAGGCGGCGCCGCACGCCCGGCTGCTGAACGCCTACGGCCCGACCGAGTGCTCCGACGACGTCACCCACCACACCGTGACCGCCGGTGACCTGGACCTTCTCCGCCTGCCGATCGGCACCCCGGTCGTCAACGCGCGCCTGTACGTGCTGCGGCCGGACGGGGACGGCGGCACAGGCGACACCTGGTCGGCGTGCGACGTCGGCGAGGCCGGAGAGCTGTTCGTCGGCGGCGTGGTGGTCGGCCGCGGCTACCTCGGCAACGACGAGCGGACCCGTGAGGCGTTCTACCGGGACCCGTTCGGCGCGTCCCCGACCGGGCGCCTCTACCGGACGGGCGACGCGGTGCGGCTGCTGCCGCCCGGCGCGGGCGGCGAGGACCGCCCCACCCTGCAGTACCTGGGGCGCGTCGACCGGCAGGTCAAGATCGCCGGGGTGCGGATGGAGCTGGGCGAGATCGAGGCGGTGCTGCAGCGCCACCCGGGGGTGCGGGCCGCCGCGGTGGTGGTGCACGAGTACCCGGCCAGGTAGCGCGACCGCCGTTCACCGAGCGTGATCGCATTGGCCGGATTCGGTTGCCAACCTTTGTCGCCCCGCGAGCGTCCGGCCGCCGCAGTCGCCCTGACAGCCGATGGTTTTGTCACTCCTGTTAGCAATGGGGTGGCGCAACTTCTGCTTTTGAGGGGATTGCGAGGCATGTGACCGGCTGGTTGACTGTGACCCCGCTACTCCTGAGTAGATCGTGGGACGCGGGCGGAAGACGGGCAAGAGCGCAAAGCGGCGGCGCTCCGTATTGGCCGGAACACAGGGCGTTGACTCCGGGATCGCGCGGGCGATCGCGTGCCCCGGAGGGAACTCGGGGTGAAAGGGGACGGGGAAACCCGATCAGTTCTGTGGTCATTCTCTATGAATTTCTGCCCGCCGGCGCGTTGCCGGGCCCGAAACCGGGCGTAAAGAAAACCCCCTGCGACCGGGAAAGCACCGCTTGATGTCCACCGAGTACGTTCCTCTTTCGGCCGCTCAGCAGAGCGTCTGGTACGCGCAGCAGCTGGCGCCGCGGACGCCGATCCACATCGCGCAGTACATCGAGATCGAGGGCCCGGTCGACCCCGAGCTGTTCGACCGGGTGGCGCGCATCGCGGCCCACGAGTCGCCGGCGCTGAACGCCCGGCTGGACGAGCGGGACGGCGTCCCGCACCAGATCCTCGACCCGGACGCGACCGGCTCGATCCCGTTCGTGGACCTGTCCGGCGAGCCCGACCCGGACGCCGCCGCGCGGGCGTGGATGCGGGAGGCGATGGCGGCGCCGCTGCCGCTGGACGCCGAGCGGCTGTACGTGACGGCCCTGCTGCGGCTGGCCCCCGGCCTGCACCGCTGGTTCATCCGCGCGCACCACGCGATCCAGGACGCCTACAGCGGGTCGCTCATCAGCCGCCGCGCCGCGGAGATCTACACGGCGCTGGCGAACGGCGGCGAGTACGTCCCCGCGGAGCTCGGCGACTACCGCAGGGTCCTCGCCGAGGAGGAGGCCTACCGGGCGTCGGAGAAGTTCGAGCGGGACCGCGCCTACTGGACCGAGCGGTTCGCCGACCGGCCGGTCGCGGTGTCGCTGTCGGACGAGATGGCCGAGCCGACCGCCGACTACCTGAGCCTCGTCTCGGTCGTCCCGCCGGAGCGGACGGCCGAGCTGGCGGCCGGCGCGCGGCGGCTCCGCACCGCGACGCAGGGGCTGGCGATCGCGGCGACGGCCGCGTACGTGGCGCGGATGACGGGCACCGAGGACGTCGTCCTCGGCCTCGCCGTCTCCGGCCGCACGACGCAGATCGCGCTGGACACCCCGGCGATGCTGGCGACCATCCTGCCGCTGCGCGTCCAGGTCCGCCCCGACATGACGGTGGACGAGCTGGTCCGCGCGGCGACGCGGGCGAGCGCGCGGGCGCTGCGCCACCAGCACTACCGGCGCGAGGACCTGCTGCGCGACCTGAAGCTGCTCGGCGAGCGCCGCCGCCTCTACGGCCCGGTCATCAACATCATGGCGTTCGACTACCGGCTGGACTTCGCGGGCCTGCCGGCGCGGATGCACGCGCTCACCACCGGCCCGATCGACGACCTGTCGATCAACATCTACGACAACTTCGACGGCGCCGGCATGCGCGTCGACTTCGAGGCGCACCCGGACCTGTACGCCGAGGACCAGGTGGCCACGCACCTGGACCGGTACATCCGGTTCCTGGGCGCGCTCGCCGACGTCGACCCGGCCACGCCGCTCCGCGAGGTCGAGCTGCTCGACGACGCGGAGCGGGCCCGCGTGCTGGACGAGTGGAACGACACGGCGGCGCCCGTCGAGCCGGCCGTCGTCCCCGAGCTGTTCGAGGCGCAGGCCGCCCGCACGCCGGACGCCCCGGCCGTCACCCGCGGCGGCACGACCCTCACCTACCGGGAGCTGGACGAGCGCGCCAACCGCCTCGCCCACCACCTGATCGCCCGCGGCGTCGGCGCGGAGGACTTCGTCGCGCTGGCCCTGCCGCGCGACGAGGACCTGGTCGTCGCGGCGCTGGCCGTGCTGAAGGCGGGCGCCGCCTACCAGCCGATCGACCTGGCCTACCCGGCCGACCGCATCGCCTACATGCTGGAGGACGCCGCCCCGGCCTGCGTCATCACGACGTCCGGCGCCGACCTGCCGGGCACGACCCCGCGCGTCCTGCTGGACGCCCTCGACCTCGCGGGCCACCCGGCGGCGAGCCCGTCCGACGCCGACCGCGTCCGGCCGCTCCGCCCGGGCAACGCGGCCTACGTCATCTACACCTCGGGCTCGACGGGACGTCCGAAGGGCGTCGTCGTCTCCCACGCCAACGCCGTCGACCTGTGCGCCTGGGCGGGGAAGGACTTCGGCCCGGAGCGGCTCGCCCGCGTGCTGTTCTCCACGTCCCTCAACTTCGACGTGTCGGTCTTCGAGTGGCTGACCCCGCTCACGGTGGGCGGCCACATCGAGGTCGTCCGCGACCTGCTGGAGGTCGCCGAGCGCGGCGGCTGGCGGGGGACGCTGATCAGCGGCGTCCCGTCCGCGATGTCCGCCCTGCTGGCCACCGGCGCCCTCGACCTCCGGGCCGGGGACGTGGTGCTCGCGGGGGAGGCGCTCCCGGCGCGGCTCGTCCAGGACCTGCGGGCCCTCCTGCCGGACGCGCGGATCTCCAACATCTACGGCCCCACCGAGGCGACCGTCTACGCGGCGGCCTGGTTCGACGACGGCAACGCCGCGGGTCACGCCCCGATCGGCGGGCCGATCGCCAACACCCGCGCCTATGTGCTGGACGCGTCGCTGCGGCCGGTGCCGGTGGGCGTGCCCGGCGAGCTGTACCTCGCGGGCGACGGCCTCGCGCGCGGCTACCTGCGCCGCCCCGGCCTGAGCGCCGACCGGTTCGTCGCCTGCCCCTTCGGTGCGCCGGGCGGGCGCATGTACCGGACGGGCGACCTCGTCCGCTGGAACGCCGCCGGCCACATCGAGTACCTCGGCCGCCTCGACCACCAGGTGAAGGTGCGCGGGTTCCGGATCGAGCCGGGCGAGATCGAGACGGCGCTGTCCGCGCACCCGGCCGTGACGCAGAGCGTGGTCGTCGCGCGCCGCGACAACGCGGGCGACACCGTCCTCGTCGCCTACGTCGTGTCGGACGGGGCCGACCCCGCCGAGCTCCGGCGGTCCGCGGCCGCCGTGCTGCCCGAGTACATGGTCCCCTCGGCGATCGTCGTCCTGGACGAGATGCCGCTGAACCCCAACGGCAAGCTCGACCGGGCCGCCCTGCCCGCGCCGGACCTCACCGCGCCGGCGGGCGGCCGGGAGCCGCGCGACGCCCGCGAGGAGACGCTGTGCGCCGTGTTCGCCGAGGTCCTCGGCGTGGAACGGGTGGGGATCGACGACAACTTCTTCGACCTCGGCGGCGACTCCCTCAAGGCGACCCGGGTGGTGTCGCGGGCCCGCGCCGCGCTGGACGCCGACCTTGGCGTCCGCGCGCTGTTCGAGGCGCCGACCGTCGCCGCGCTCGCCGCCCTGCTCAAGGAGGCCGACGGGGACGCGCGCCCCAGGCTCGTCCCGGCCGAGCGCCCCGCCCTCGTGCCCGTGTCGTACGCGCAGCGGCGCCTGTGGTTCATCCACGACCTCGAAGGCCCGAACGCGACCTACCACATCCCGATCCCGCTGCGGCTGACCGGCGAGCTGGACCTCGCCGCCGTCCGCGCCGCGATGCGCGACATGATGGCGCGCCACGAGGCGCTCCGCACGGTGTTCGTGCAGGTCGAGGGCGAGCCTTACCAGCGCATCCTCGCTCCGGAGCAGATCGAGGCCGAACCGGAGTTCACCGATCTCTCCCCCCTCCGGGGGGAGTGGGGGGTCGTCCCCCCACAGGGAGAGGTCTCGCCGGACGGGCTCCACGCCGCGGTGTTCGAGGCCGCGACGCGCGGATTCGACCTGGCCGCCGAGCCGCCCGTCCGCGCGCACGTGTTCCGCGTCGCCGAGGACGACCACCTGCTGCTGCTGGTGATGCACCACATCGCCGGGGACGGCTGGTCGATGGAGCCGCTCGCCGCCGACCTCATCACCGCCTACGCGGCCCGCGCCGCCGGGGGCGAGCCGCGCTGGGAGCCGCTGCCGGTCCAGTACGCCGACTACGCCCTCTGGCAGCGGGACGTCCTCGGCGACGAGGACGACCCGGGCAGCGTGATCAGCACGCAGCTCGCCTACTGGCGCGAGGCCCTCGCGGGACTGCCCGAGGAGCTGGCGCTGCCCGCCGACCGGCCGCGCCCGCCGCGCGCCACCTACCGGGGCGCCCAGCACCCGTTCACGCTGCCGCCCGCACTGCACGAGGCCCTCGCCGCGCTCGGCCGCGACCACCGCGCCAGCCTGTTCATGGTGCTGCAGGCCGCGCTCGCCGGCCTTTTCACCCGGCTCGGCGCCGGGACGGACGTGCCGATCGGCTCGCCGGTCGCCGGGCGCGCCGACGAGGCCCTGAACGACCTGGTCGGCGTGTTCGTCAACACGCTCGTCCTGCGCACCGACACCTCCGGGGACCCGACGTTCGCCGAGCTGCTGGCCCGCGTCCGCGAGGCCGACCTCGCCGCGTTCGCCCACCAGGACGTCCCGTTCGAGCGGCTCGTCGAGGTGCTGAACCCGCAGCGGTCGATGGCGCGGCACCCGCTGTTCCAGGCGATGATCTCGATCCAGAACAACCCGTCCGCGCGGGTCGAGCTGCCCGGCCTGACGGTCGCGCTGGAGCCGGTCGACCCGGGCGTGTCCCGCTTCGACCTCGCGCTCCTGGTGGACGAGACGCGGGACGCGTCCGGCGCCCCGGCCGGGATCGACTGCAGGCTGGAGTACGCGCTCGACCTGTTCGACCCCGGGACCGCCGCGGCGATGGCGGCCCGGCTGGAGCGGCTGCTGGCGCAGGTCGCCGCCGACCCGTCCCTGCCGCTCAGCGCCGTCGACCTGCTGGACGACGCCGAGCGCGACACGCTCCTGCACCGCTGGAACGACACGGCCCTGCCGGTCGCCCCGGCCGTCGTCCCCGAGCTGGTCGAGGCGCAGGCGGCGCGGACGCCAGACGCCGCCGCCGTGGTCGCCGGCGGGACGCGGCTCACCTACGCCGAGCTGAACGCCCGCGCGAACCGCCTCGCCCGCCACCTCATCGGCCGCGGGGTCGGCGCCGAGGACTTCGTCGCGCTGGCCCTGCCGCGCGACGAGAACCTGGTCGTCGCGGCGCTGGCCGTGCTCAAGGCGGGCGCCGGGTACCAGCCGATCGACCTGGCCTACCCGAGCGACCGCGTCGCCTACATGCTGGAGGACGCCGCCCCGGCCTGCGTCATCACGACGCGGGACGCGGACCTGCCCGCGGGCGCCCCCCGCGTGGAACTCGACTCGCTCTCCCTGGATGGCCTGCGCGGCGACGACGTCACCGACGCCGAGCGCGTCCGGCCGCTGCGCCCGGCGAACCCGGCGTACGTCATCTACACGTCCGGGTCGACCGGGCGCCCCAAGGGCGTCGTGATCTCCCACGCCAACGTCGTGGACTTCTGCGCCGAGTCGACGGCGAGCTACGGGCCCGCCCGGATGGCGCGCGTGCTGTTCTCCACGTCGCTGAACTTCGACGTGTCGGTGTTCGAGTGGCTGGTGCCGCTCACCGTCGGCGGCGAGATCGAGGTCGTGCGCGACCTGCTGGAGGTCGCCGAGCGCGGCGGCTGGTCCGGGACGCTCGTCAGCGGCGTGCCGTCCGCGGTGTCGGCGCTGCTGGCGCGCGGCGGCCTGCGGCTGGAGGCCGGGGACGTGGCGCTCGGCGGCGAGGCGCTGCCGCCGCAGCTCGTCCGGGACGTCCGGGCGCTGCTGCCGGACGCGCGGATCTCCAACATCTACGGCCCCACCGAGGCGACGATCTTCGTCACCGGGTGGTACGACGACGGCAACACCGAGGGCCTCGCGCCGATCGGCCGCCCGATGGCCAACACCCGCGCCTACGTGCTGGACGACCGGCTCGGCCCGGTCCCGGTCGGCGTGCCCGGCGAGCTGTACCTCGCGGGCGACGGCCTCGCGCGCGGCTACCTGCGCCGCCCCGGCCTGACCGCGGACCGGTTCGTCGCGTGCCCGTTCGGCGGGCCGGGCGAGCGCATGTACCGCACGGGCGACCTCGTCCGCTGGAACCGCGCCGGCCACATCGAGTACCTCGGCCGCCTCGACCACCAGGTGAAGGTGCGCGGGTTCCGGATCGAGCCGGGCGAGATCGAGACGGCGCTGTCCGCGCACCCCGCGGTGACGCAGAGCGTCGTGGTCGCGCGCCGCGACGCGGTCGGCGACACCGTCCTCGCCGGGTACGTCGTCGGCTCCGCGGACCCGGCCGAGCTGCGCGCCTTCGTCGCCGGGACGCTGCCGGACTACATGGTGCCGTCGGCGATCGTCGTGCTGGAGGAGATGCCGCTCACCCCGAACGGCAAGCTCGACCGCGCCGCGCTCCCCGAGCCGGACTTCGCCGCGTCGCTCACCGCCCGCGGCCCCCGCGACGCCCGCGAGGAGATCCTCTGCGGGATCTTCGCCGACGTCCTCGGCCTGGACAGGGTCGGCGTCGACGACGGGTTCTTCGACCACGGCGGCGACTCCCTCAAGGCGACCCGCGTCGTCGCCCGCGCCCGCGCCGCGCTGCGGGTGGAGCTGCCGGTCCGGGCGCTGTTCGAGGCCCCGACCGTCGCGGGCCTGGCCGAGTACATCGCCTCCGCCGGGGACGCGGAGCGGCCCGCGCTGCGGGCGGCCGAGCGCCCGGCGCCGCTGCCGGTGTCCTACGCGCAGGAGCGGCTCTGGTTCCTGAACCGGCTCGAAGGGCTCACCGCCACCTACAACATGCCGATCCCGCTGCGCCTCACCGGCGCGGTCGACCCCGGCGCGATGCGGGACGCGCTGCGCGACGTCGTCGCCCGCCACGAGCCGCTGCGCACGCTGTTCGCCGACGCCGACGGCGAGCCCCACCAGGTCGTCCTCGCCCCGGACGAAACCGAGCCGTGCCTGACCGTCGGCGAGCCCGCCGACCTGCACGCCGCCCTCTTCGCGGACGCCACGCGCGGCTTCGACCTGGCGAACGAGCTGCCGGTGCGGGCCCACCTCTACCGGCTCGGCGCGGACGAGCACCTGCTGCTCATCGTCCTGCACCACATCGCCGGGGACGGCTGGTCGATGGCGCCGCTCGCCCGCGACGTGATCACCGCCTACCTGGCCCGGCGCGGCGGCGAGGCCCCCGAGTGGGAGCCGCTGCCCGTCCAGTACGCCGACTACGTGCTCTGGCAGCGCGAGCTGCTCGGCGACGAGCGCGACCCGGCGAGCCTCGCCGCCCGCCAGATCGCCTACTGGAAGGACGCCCTCGCCGGGCTGCCCGACCAGATCAGGCTGCCGCACGACCGCCCCCGCCCGGACCGCGCGTCCTACCGGGGCGGGCAGGTCGCCTTCGAGGTCCCGGCGGAGCTGGCGGACGGGCTGCGCGCCCTCGCCCGCGACCACCAGGTCAGCGTGTTCATGGTGCTGCAGGCCGCGCTCGCCGCGCTGCTCACGCGCCTCGGCGCCGGGACGGACGTGCCGATCGGCTCGCCCGTCGCGGGCCGCACCGACGAGGCCCTGGACGACCTCGTCGGCGTCTTCGTCAACACGCTGGTGCTGCGGACCGACACCTCCGGCGACCCGTCGCTCGCCGAGCTGCTCGCCCGCGTCCGGGAGACCGACCTCGCCGCCTACGCCCACCAGGACGTCCCGTTCGAGCGGCTGGTGGAGGTGCTCAACCCGGCGCGGTCGCTGGCGCGGCACCCGCTGTTCCAGGTCATGCTGACCCTGCAGAACAACCCGGAGGCGTCGGTCGAGCTGCCGGGCCTGACCGTCGCCGTCGAGCCGGTGGACGCCGGGGTCGCCAAGTTCGACCTGGAGTTCCTGCTGGAGGACGCCCGCGACGGCGCGGGCGGGTACGCCGGGACCCTCGAATACGCCCTCGACCTGTTCGACCGCGAGACCGCCGAGCGGCTCGCCGGCTGGTACCGGCGGACCCTGGAGGCGGCCGTCGGCTCCGCCGGCGCCGTCACCGTCGGCGCCCTCGACCTTCCCGGCGCCCCGCGGGACCTCCCGGAGGCGCCGCGTGCGGCGGAGGCGCCGGTCGAGAAGCGCCTCGTCGCCTACGTCGTCGCCGCGCCCGGCGAGACCCTCGACCCCGAGGAGCTGCGCGCCCACATCCGCGAGAGCCTGCCGGAGTCGATGGTGCCCGCCGCCGTCGTCGTCCTGGACGAGATGCCGCTCACCCCGAACGGCAAGGTCGACACGAAGGCGCTGCCGAAGCCGGACCTGGCGATCACCCCGGCGACCGCCTACCGCGCCCCGTCCGGGGAGGCGGAGGAGGCCGTCGCCGCCGTCTTCGCCGACCTGCTCGGCGTGGACCGGGTCGGCGCCGACGACGACTTCTTCGCGCTCGGCGGCAACTCGCTCATCGCGATGCGGGTCGTGAGCCGGGTCCGCCGCGCCCTCGACGCCGAGCTGCCCGTCCGGGCGCTGTTCGAGGCGCCGACCGTCGCGCGCCTCGCCGCGCTGCTCGGCGACGGCGGCGCGCCCGTCCGCCCGGCGCTGGAGCCGCGCGAGCGCCCGGCCGTGCTCCCGCCGTCCTACGCGCAGCAGCGGCACTGGTTCCTCAACCGCTTCGAGGGTCCGTCGGCCACCTACAACATGCCGACCGCGCTGCGCATCCGCGGCCCGCTGGACGTCGACGCGCTCCGCGCCGCCGTCGGCGACCTCGTCGAGCGGCACGAGTCGCTCCGCACGGTCCTGCCGGACAGCGGGGGAGTGCCGCGCCAGCTCATCCTGGACGCCGCCGCGGCCCGGCCCGAGCTGGAGGTCACCGAGACCACCGAGGCGGAGCTGCCGACGCGGCTCGCCATGGCCGCCGGCTACGCCTTCGACATCTCCGCCGAGCCGCCGCTGCGCACCCACCTGTTCCGGGTCGGGCCGCAGGAGCACGTCGCGCTGCTGCTCATGCACCACGTCGGCGGCGACGGCTGGTCGATGGCGCCGCTGGCCCGCGACTTCATCACCGCCTACGCGGCACGGGCCGGCGGCACCGCCCCCGACTGGGCGCCGCTGCCCGTCCAGTACGCGGACTACACGCTGTGGCAGCGGGAGCTGTTCGGTTCGGAGGACGATCCGGAGAGCCTGATCTCCCGGCAGATCGCCTACTGGCGTGAGGCGCTGGCGGGGTTGCCGGAGGAGTTGCCGCTGCCCGCGGACCGGCCGCGCCCGGCGCAGGCGTCCTACCGGGGCGGGACGGCCCGGTTCCGCCTCGGCTCCGGGGTCCGCGCCGGCCTGCAGAAGATCGCCCAGGAGACCGGCGCCAGCCCGTTCATGGTCGCCCAGGCCGCGTTCGCGGCGCTGCTGACGCGGCTGGGCGCGGGGACGGACGTGCCGATCGGTTCGCCGATCGCGGGGCGGACCGACGAGGCGCTGGACGATCTGGTCGGCATGTTCGTGAACATGCTCGTGTTCCGCACCGACACCTCGGGCGATCCGTCGTTCCGTGAGCTGGTCGGGCGGGTGAAGGAGACCGACCTCGCCGCCTACGCCCACCAGGACGTCCCGTTCGAGCGGCTCGTGGAGGTGCTCAACCCGCCCCGCCACCTGGCGCGCCACCCGCTGTTCCAGGTCGGGCTGACGTTCCAGAACAACCCGGAGGCCCGGCTGGAGATGCCGGGGTTCAGCGCCGAGCTGGAGCCGCTCACCGCCGGGGTCTCCCGGTTCGACCTGCTGATGATCCTCACCGAGCGGGCGGACGGCCTCGACGGCGAGCTGGAGTACGCGCTCGACCTCTACGACCCGTCCACCGCGCGCGGCCTGGTCGAGCGGTTCGAGCGGTACCTCGCGGCGCTGCTCGCCGACCCCGACGCCCCCATCGGGGCCGCCGGCGTCCTCGCGCCGGAGGAGCGTTCGCTCCTCCTCGGCGAGTGGGCGGGCGGCTCCGCGCACTCCGCGGAGTGGACCACGATCCCGGCGCTGTTCGAGGCGCAGGCTGCGGCGCGTCCGGGTGCCGTGGCGGTGTCGTTCGAGGGTGTGTCGTGGACGTATGGCGAGGTGAACGCGCGGGCGAATCGGCTGGCTCGGCGGCTGGTCGAGCGGGGTGTGGGTCCTGAGCAGTTCGTGGCTTTGGCTCTGCCGCGTTCGGCGGAGCTGGTGGTGGCGATCCTCGGGGTGTTGAAGGCGGGCGCGGCGTATGTGCCGATCGACCCGGACTACCCCGAAGACCGGATCGCGTACATGGTCGAGGACGCCCGCCCTGTCCTGACCCTGCGTCCGGAGGATCTGGCCGATCTGGACGCGGCCGGGTACGACGACACGAACCTCGGTGTCTCCATCGACCCCGACCATCCGGCGTACGTGATCTACACGTCGGGTTCGACGGGGCGTCCGAAGGGTGTGGTGATTCCGCATCAGAACGTGGTGCGGTTGCTGCGTTCGACCGAGGAGTGGTTCGACTTCGGGCCGGAGGACGTGTGGACGCTGTTCCACTCCTATGCCTTCGACTTCTCGGTGTGGGAGCTGTGGGGTTCGCTGCTGTACGGGGGCAGGCTCGTCGTCGTCCCCTACCTGACCTCGCGTTCGCCCGACGACTTCCTCGCCCTCCTGGAGCGGGAGCGGGTGACCGTCCTCAACCAGACCCCGTCGGCCTTCTACCAGCTGATGGCGGCCGACCGGCAGAACCCGGGCGCCGACCTGGCGCTGCGCTATGTCGTCTTCGGCGGTGAGGCGCTCGACCTCGGCCGGCTGGAGGACTGGTACTCCCGGCACGACGAGAACGCCCCCGTCCTGGTCAACATGTACGGGATCACCGAGACCACGGTCCACGTCTCGTACGTGGCGCTGGACCGGGCCTACGCGGAGGCCGCACCCGGCAGCGTCATCGGCGTGGGCATCCCCGACCTGCGCGTCTACGTGCTGGACGACCGTCTCCAGCCGGTCGCGCCCGGCGTCATCGGCGAGCTGTACGTGGCGGGTCCCGGGCTGGCGCGCGGCTACCTCAACCGTCCCGGCCTGTCGGCCGAGCGGTTCGTCGCCGACCCGCACGGCGAGCCCGGCACCCGCATGTACCGGACGGGCGACGTGGGCCGTTGGCTGGCCGGCGGCCGTCTGGAGTACCTCGGCCGCAGCGACCAGCAGGTGCAGCTGCGCGGCTTCCGGATCGAACTCGGCGAGATCGAGTCGGCGCTGGTGCGGCACGGCGAGGTCTCCGACGCCGCCGTCATCGTCCGGGACGACCGCCTCGTCGCCTACGTGGCCGGCAGCGGAGTCGACACCGCCGAGCTGCGCCGGTTCGTCGGCCGGGAGCTGCCGGACTACATGGTCCCGGCCGTGGTCGTGGAGCTGGACGCGCTGCCGCTGACCTCGAACGGCAAGCTGGACCGCAAGGCGCTGCCCGCGCCGGACTTCTCGGCCAAGGTGTCGTCCCGTGCGCCCCGGACGCCCGAGGAGGAGACGCTGGCGCGCCTGTTCGCCGAGGTCCTCGGCCTGGAGCGGGTGGGGATCGACGACGGGTTCTTCGACCTGGGCGGCGACTCCATCATCGCCATCCAGCTCGTCTCCCGAGCCCGCCAGTCCGGCCTGGTCATCACCCCCCGCGAGGTCTTCCAGCACCAGACCGTCGAAGAGCTCGCCGCGACCGCCAGGCCGGTCGGCGAAGGCGAAGAGGTCGAGACCGAGGCGCCGGGCGCCGGGGTCGGGCCCGTCCCGATCACCCCGATCATCGCGTGGCTGCGCGACCGGGTGGACGGCGACGCGTCGCTGATCAGCGGCTTCCACCAGGCGATGCTGCTGCGCACCCCGCCCGAGCTCGGCGCGGAGCGGCTCACCGCCGCGCTCCGGACCCTCATCGACCACCACGACGTGCTGCGCCTTCGCCTGGACGTGGACGGCGGCCGCTGGCAGCCGGTCGTCCGCCCGCAGGGCGCGGTCGACGCCACCGACCTCGTCACCCGCGTCGACATCGCGGGCCTGGACGGCGACAAGGCCCAGGCCGTCATCACCGAGCAGGCCGCCGCCGCCCGCGACCGCCTCGACCCGGCCGCCGGGACCGTCGCGCAGCTCGTCTGGTTCGACGCGGGCCGCGAGCAGGGGCGCCTCCTCGTCGTCCTCCACCACCTGGTCGTGGACGGCGTCACCTGGCGGATCCTGCTCCCCGACCTCGTCACGGCCTGGGCCGGGGGAGAGCTCCAGCCGGTCGGGACGTCCTTCCGCCGCTGGGCGCAGAAGCTCACCGCCGCCGAGCGGGGCGAGCAGGACCTGGAGGACTGGCTCGACATCGTCGACGGCCCGCCGCAGAAGCTCGCGGACCGCCCGCTCGACCCGCGCGCCGACATCGCCGCCCGCGCCCGCTCGCTCACCCTCGACCTGCCCGCCGACGTCACCGGGCCGCTGCTCACCGACGTGCCCGCCGCGTTCCACGGGCGCGCCAACGACGTGCTGCTCACCGGCCTCGCCGTCGCCGTCGCCCAGTGGCGCCGGCGCCGCGGCGGGCGCGGCACCGGCGTGCTGGTCGACCTGGAGGGCCACGGCCGCGAGGACTCCGTGCCCGGCGTGGACGTCTCGCGCACGGCCGGCTGGTTCACCTCGATCCACCCCGTCCGGCTGGACGCGGGCGGCGCGGCCGGCGGCGCGGCCGTCAAGAAGGTGAAGGAGCAGCTGCGCGCCGTCCCGGACGTCCTCGGCTACGGGCTGCTGCGCCATGTGGACGGCGACGAGGAGCTCGCCGGCGTCCCGGGCGCGCAGATCGCGTTCAACTACCTCGGCCGGGTCGCGGCCGGGGACGAGGGCGGCGACTGGACGCTCGCGCCGGAGGACCTGCCCGCCGGGGAGGACCCCCGCATGCCGATGGCGCACGCCCTGGAGATCAACGCCCTCACCCGGGACCTGCCCGCGGGCCCGGTGCTGTCGGCGACCTGGACGTGGCCCGGCGGGCTGCTCGACCCCGCCGACGTCCGGGAGCTCGCCGAGGGCTGGTTCGCGGCGCTGCGCGGCCTCGCCGCGGAGGTCGCCGCCGGCGCGGCGGGCGGGTTCACCCCGTCCGACCTGCTGGTGGACCTGGACCAGGGCGAGATCGACAAGTTGCAGACCGCGTGGAGGCAGAAGAAGTGAACCGGGGCGACCTCGAGGACATCCTGCCGCTGTCGCCGCTGCAGCAGGGCTTCTTCTTCCACGCCCTCTTCGACGCCGCCGACGGCGACGTCTACACGGCCCAGTTCGTGCTGGACCTGGAGGGGCCCCTCGACACCGCCGCGCTGCGGACCGCCGCCGAGACGCTGCTGCGCCGCCACCCCAACCTGCGCGCCGCGTTCTGGCACGAGGACCTGTCGCGGCCCGTGCAGGTCGTGCCGCGCACCGTCGAGCTGCCGTGGGAGGAGGTCACCGCCACCGGCGCCGAGGCCGACGCCGTCGTGCTGCGCGAGCGGGCGCGCGGCTTCGACATGACCGCGCCGCCGCTGCTGCGGTTCGTCCTCGTCCGGACGGGCCCGGAGCGGCACCGCCTGGTCTTCACCAACCACCACATCCTGCTGGACGGCTGGTCCACGCCGATCCTGGCGACCGAGCTGTTCCTGCTGTACATGCAGGGCGGCCACGACGCGGGCATGCCGCGCGTCACCCCGTACAAGAACTACCTGGCCTGGCTCTCCCAGCAGGACCGCGCCGCCGCCGAGGACGCCTGGCGCCGCGCCCTGGACGGCGCCGGGGAGCCCAGCCTCGTCGCCCCCGCGGCCGCCGCCCGCGCCCCCGAACCCCCCGAGCGCACCATCACCGGGCTGGACGAGCGCACCACCCGCCGCCTCACCCGCGCCGCCCGCCGGCACGGCGTCACGCTGAGCACCGTCCTGCAGGGCGCCTGGGGCCTCGTCCTCGGCCGGTTCCTCGGCAGGGACGACGTGGTGTTCGGCGCGACCGTGTCCGGCCGTCCTCCCGAGCTGCCGGGCATCGAGCAGATGATCGGGCTGTTCATCAACACGCTGCCCGTCCGCGTCCGGTACCGGCTGGACGAGCCGCTCGGCGCGCTGATGGAGCGGCTCCAGGACGAGCAGACCGAACTCCTCGCCCACCACCACCTCGGCCTCACCGACATCCACCGGGCGGCGGGCCACGGCGGCGCGCTGTTCGACACGATGACGGTGCTGGAGAACTACCCGTTCGACCCGTCCTCCATGGACGGCTCCCTCAACGGCGTCCGCATCACCGGGGTCGACTCCTACGACGCCACCCACTTCCCCCTGTCGTTCGTCGCCGTCCCCGGCGAGAGCCTCTCGCTCCGCCTGCACTACCGGCCCGACGTGTTCGAGGCGCCCGCCGTCGAGGCGCTGCTCGCCCGGGTCCGCCGCTTCCTGGAGGCGTTCGCCGCGGACGCCGACCAGGCGATCGGCGCGGTCGACCTCGCGGACGACGCGGAGCGGGCGGCCCTGGCGGCCTGGAACGACACGGCCGCCGACGTCCCGTCCAGCACCCTCCCGGCGCTCTTCGAGGCCCGGGCCGCGCGCACCCCGGACGGCACCGCCCTCGTCTGCGGCGGCGACCGGCTGACCTACGCCGACCTGAACGCCCGCGCCAACCGCCTCGCCCACGAGCTGATCGCGCGGGGGATCGGACCCGAGGACCGCGTCGCCCTCGTCCTGCCGCGCACCCCGGAGATCGTCGTCGCGATCCTCGGCGTGCTGAAGGCCGGCGCCGCCTACGTCCCGATCGACCCCGAGTACCCGGCCGACCGCATCGCCTCCACGCTGGAGGACTGCCGCCCGGCACTGGTCATCACCGCCGACGGCCTCCCCGACGCGGCCGGACGGCCCTCCCACGACCCCTCCGACGCGGAGCGGGTCCGGAGCCTGCGGCCGGACAACGCCGCCTACGTCATCTACACCTCCGGATCGACCGGGCGCCCGAAGGGCGTGACCGTCCCGCACGTGGGCGTGCTGAACTACTTCGAGGCGCACCGGGACGCGTTCTTCGACCCGGCGATCGAGGCCGCCGGGGGCCGCCGGATGCGGTTCGCCCACCTGGCGTCCTTCTCGTTCGACACGTCCTGGATGGGCCTGCTCTGGATGATGTACGGCCACGAGCTGCACCTCATCGACGACGAGACCCGCCGCGACGTCGAGGCCTACACCGCCTACGTGGCGCGTGCGCGGATCGACCTGGTGAACACCACCCCGTCGCACTTCACCTCGCTCCGCGAGGCCGGGCTGCTGGACGCCGACGGCAGGCACACGCCCTCTCAGCTCCTCCTGGGCGGTGAGGCGGTCAGCGAGAGCCTGTGGGCGGAGCTGCGCGCGGTCCCCGGCCTCACCGCGCGGAACTTCTACGGGCCCACCGAGTCGACGATCGACACCATGAACGCCGTCGTGGCGCGCAGCGAGCGCCCGACCGTCGGCTCCCCCTACCGGGGCACCCGCGCCTACGTGCTGGACCGCGCGCTCCAGCCCGTCCCGGCCGGCGTCCCCGGCGAGCTGTACCTCGCGGGCGTCCAGCTCGCGCGCGGGTACCACGACCGGCCGGGGCTGACCGCCGAGCGGTTCGTCGCGGACCCGTTCGGCGCGCCCGGCGAGCGCATGTACCGCACCGGCGACCTCGCCCGGTGGCGGCCGGACGGGACGGTCGAGTACCTCGGCCGCGCCGACGACCAGGTCAAGATCCGCGGCTTCCGGGTGGAGCCCGGTGAGATCGAGAACGTGCTCGGCGGATGCCCGGGCGTCGCGCGCGCCGCCGTCGTCGTCCGCGAGGACCGGCCCGGCGACCGCCGCCTCGCCGCCTACCTCGTCGGTCCGGACGTCGACGCCGCCGCCGTCCGGCGGTACGCCGCCGAGCGGCTGCCGGACTACATGGTCCCCTCCCTCACCGTCCTCGACGCGCTGCCGCTCACCGTGAACGGCAAGCTCGACCGGGCCGCGCTGCCCGCGCCCGACACCGGCGCCGACACCGGCCGCGCCCCGCGCTCGCCGCAGGAGGAGATCCTCTGCGGGCTGTTCGCCGAGGTCCTCGGCGTGCCGAGGGTCGGCGTGGACGACGGCTTCTTCGACCTCGGCGGCGACTCGCTCACCGCGACCCGCCTGGTCAGCAGGATCCGGTCCGCGCTCGGCGCCGAGCTGCCCGTCCGGGCGCTGTTCGAGGCGCCGACCGCCGCGGGCCTCGCCGAACGGCTCGCCGAGGCCGGCGGGGACGTCCGCCCGCCGCTGGTGCGGGCCGAGCGCCCGGACGTCGTCCCGCTGTCGTACGCGCAGCAGCGGCTCTGGTTCCTCAACCGGTTCGAGGGCGCGCCCGCGACGTTCAACATGCCGATCGCGCTGCGCCTGGAAGGCGCCCTCGACCTGGCCGCGCTGCGCGCCGCGCTGGCCGACGTCGCGGCGCGCCACGAGCCGCTCCGCACGATCTTCCCGGACCGGTCCGGGACCGCGCGGCAGCTCGTCCTCGGCCCGGCCGACGCCCGCCCCCGCCTCGACGTCGCGGAGGTGGACGAGAGCGCGCTGCCGGCGGCGCTGGCCGCGACGGTCGGGCAGGGCTTCGACCTGTCGGTGGAGCCGCCGCTGCGGGCCCGCCTGTTCGCGCTCGGCGACGGCGCGCACGTCCTCATGCTCGTCCTGCACCACATCGCGGCGGACGGCTGGTCGATGGCGCCGCTCGCCCGCGACGTGATCCTCGCCTACGCGGCCCGCGCGGAGGGCCGCGAGCCGCAGTGGGCGCCGCTGCCCGTCCAGTACGCGGACTACACGCTGTGGCAGCGGGAGCTGTTCGGTTCGGAGGACGATCCGGAGAGCCTGATCTCCCGGCAGATCGCGTACTGGCGTGAGGCGCTGGCGGGGTTGCCGGAGGAGTTGCCGCTGCCCGCGGACCGGCCGCGTCCGGCGCAGGCGTCCTACCGGGGCGGGACGCACGCGTTCGAGCTGGACGCCGGACTCCACGCCGAGCTCCTCGCCCTCGCCCGGCAGAGCGGCGCGAGCCTCTTCATGGTCATGCAGGCCGCGTTCGCGGCGCTGCTGACGCGGCTGGGCGCGGGGACGGACGTGCCGATCGGTTCGCCGATCGCGGGGCGGACCGACGAGGCGCTGGACGATCTGGTCGGCATGTTCGTGAACATGCTCGTCCTGCGCACCGACACCTCGGGCGATCCGTCGTTCCGTGAGCTGGTCGGGCGGGTGAAGGAGACCGACCTCGCCGCCTACGCCCACCAGGACCTGCCGTTCGAGCGGCTCGTGGAGGTGCTCAACCCGGCGCGGTCGATGGCGCGGCACCCGCTGTTCCAGGTCGTCCTGTCGTTCCAGAACAACCCCGAGGCGCGACTCGAACTGGACGGCCTGACCGGCGGCGCCGAGCCCCTCGCGGCGGGCGCCGCGAAGTACGACCTGTCCCTCTACCTGGAGGAGCGGCACGGCGACGACGGCGCCCCCGGCGGCATCGAGGCCGGGCTCGAATACGCCCTCGACCTCTTCGACCCCGCCACCGCCCAGGCCGTCGCCCGCCGGTTCGAGCGCCTCGTCCGGGAACTCGTCGCCGATCCCGACGCGCCCATCACCACCGCCGAGATCCTCGACCGCGGCGAGCGGCGCACCCTGCTGCGCCGCTGGGCCGGTGGCAAGGGCGGCGACGTCCCGCGCACGACCATCCCGGCGCTGTTCGAGGCGCAGGCTGCGGCGCGTCCGGGTGCCGTGGCGGTGTCGTTCGAGGGTGTGTCGTGGACGTATGGCGAGGTGAACGCGCGGGCGAATCGTCTGGCTCGGCGGCTGGTCGAGCGGGGTGTGGGTCCTGAGCAGTTCGTGGCTTTGGCTCTGCCGCGTTCGGCGGAGCTGGTGGTGGCGATTCTCGGGGTGTTGAAGGCGGGCGCGGCGTATGTGCCGATCGACCCGGACTACCCCGAAGACCGGATCGCCTACATGGTCGAGGACGCCCGCCCTGTCCTGACCCTGCGCCCGGAGGATCTCGAAGGCCTGGACGACCCCGGCCTTCCGGGCACGGACCTCGGTGTCGCGATCTCGCCGGACCACCCCGCCTACGTCATCTACACGTCGGGTTCGACGGGGCGTCCGAAGGGTGTGGTGGTCCCGCATCAGAACGTGGTGCGGTTGCTGCGTTCGACCGAGGAGTGGTTCGACTTCGGGCCGGAGGACGTGTGGACGCTGTTCCACTCCTATGCCTTCGACTTCTCGGTGTGGGAGCTGTGGGGTTCGCTGCTGTACGGGGGCAGGCTCGTCGTCGTCCCCTACCTGACGTCCCGCTCCCCGGACGACTTCCTTGCTCTGCTCGCCGCCGAGAAGGTCACCGTCCTCAACCAGACCCCGTCGGCCTTCTACCAGCTGATGGCGGCCGACCGGCAGAACCCGGGCGCGGACCTGGCGCTGCGCTATGTCGTCTTCGGCGGTGAGGCGCTCGACCTCGGCCGGCTGGAGGACTGGTACTCCCGGCACGACGAGAACGCCCCCGTCCTGGTCAACATGTACGGGATCACCGAGACGACCGTGCA
Organism: Spirillospora sp. NPDC049024; assembly: GCF_040649235.1. NCBI lineage: Bacteria > Bacillati > Actinomycetota > Actinomycetes > Streptosporangiales > Thermomonosporaceae > Spirillospora > Spirillospora sp. NPDC049024. The sequence goes on along the minus strand of NZ_JBEZFD010000019.1, from coordinate 48,515 downwards.
CGTCTCGTACCTCGCCCTCGACCGGGTCCAGGCGGCCACGGCGCCGGGGAGCACCATCGGCGCCGGCATCCCCGACCTGCGCGTCTACGTCCTCGACGGCCGGCTCCAGCCCGTCCCGCCCGGCGTCCTGGGCGAGCTGTACGTCGCGGGGCCCGGGCTGGCGCGCGGCTACCTCAACCGCCCTGCCCTGTCGGCCGAGCGGTTCGTCGCCGACCCGCACGGCGAGCCCGGCACCCGCATGTACCGCACCGGCGACCTCGGCCGCTGGCGCCCGGACGGGACCCTCGAATACCTCGGCCGCGGCGACCAGCAGGTGCAGCTGCGCGGCTTCCGGATCGAGCCGGGCGAGATCCAGGCCGTCCTGACCCGGCACGAGGACGTCCGCGACGCCGCGGTGGTCGTCCGGGACGACCGCCTCATCGCCTACGTCGTCGCGTCTGGCACCGACTCCGCCGAGCTGCGCCGCTTCGCCGCGAAGGCCCTGCCCGACCACATGGTCCCGGCCGCCGTCGTGGAGCTGGACGCGCTGCCGCTGACCTCGAACGGCAAGCTGGACCGCAAGGCGCTGCCCGCGCCGGACTTCTCGGCGAAGGTATCGTCCCGTGCGCCCCGGACGCCGGAGGAGGAGACGCTGGCGCGCCTGTTCGCCGAGGTTCTCGGCCTGGAGCGGGTCGGGATCGACGACGGCTTCTTCGACCTGGGCGGCGACTCCATCATCGCCATCCAGCTCGTCTCCCGAGCCCGCCAGTCCGGCCTGGTCATCACCCCCCGCGAGGTCTTCCAGCACCAGACCGTCGAAGAGCTCGCCGCGACCGCCAGGCCGGTCGGCGAAGGCGAAGAGGTCGAGACCGAGGCGCCGGGAGCGGGCATCGGCCGCGTCCCGCCCACCCCGATCATGCGCTGGTTCCAGGAACTGCGCGGCCCCGTCGGCGGCTACAGCCAGCGGATGCTGCTCCAGGTCCCGCCGGACCTCGGCACGGAGCGGCTCACCGCCGCGCTCCAGAACCTCCTCGACCACCACGACATGCTCCGCCTCCGCGTGGCCGGCGCCGAGTTCGAGGTGACCGAGCCGGGCACCGTCGACGCCGCGCCCCTCGTGCGCCGCGTGGACGTCTCCGGCCTCGGCCCCGACGACCTGCGCGCCGTCCTCGCCGCCGAGGCCGAGACCGCCCGCCTCGGCCTCGACCCGGCCGCCGGGACGATGGCGCGGCTCGTCTGGTTCGACGCGGGCCCCGCCGCGTCCGGGCGCCTCCTGCTCACCCTCCACCACCTGGTCGTGGACGGCGTCACCTGGCGGATCCTCCTGCCCGACCTGGTCACGGCCTGGGCCGGGGGCGATCTCGACCCCGTCCCGACCTCGTTCCGCCGCTGGGCGCAGCGCCTCGCCGCGGAGGCGTCCGACCCCGCCCGGACCGCGGAGCTGCCGCTCTGGGACGACATCCTCGCCACCCCCGACCCGGCGCTCGGCTCCCGCCCGCTGGACCCGGAGACCGATACGTTCGCGACGGCGGGGCACCTCACCCTCGACCTGCCCGCCGACGTGACCGAGCCGCTGCTCACCGAGGTCCCGGCCGCGTTCCACGGCCGGGTCAACGACGTGCTGCTCACCGGACTCGCCATCGCCGTCGCCGAATGGCGGGGCGAGCGCGGCGCCCGCGACGAGACGGCCGTCCTCGTCGACCTCGAAGGGCACGGGCGCGAGGAGATCGTCCCGGGCGTCGACCTGTCCCGCACCGCGGGATGGTTCACCTCGATCCATCCGGTGCGGCTCGACCCGGGACGGCTGTCGCCCGCCGACGTCCGCGAGGGCGGCCAGGCGGTCGGCACCGCCCTCAAGCGGGTCAAGGAGCAGCTGCGCGAGATCCCGGACAACGGCATCGGGTACGGCCTGCTCCGCTACCTCAACCCCGTCGTCCGCGCAGGCGGCCACCCCCAGATCGCGTTCAACTACCTCGGCCGCTCCGCCGCGCCCGAGGCCACCGACTGGGGGCCCGCGGACCAGGCGGACAGCGACGCCCTCGGCGCCGGGCAGGACGGCGCGCTCGGCCTCGTCCACGCCATCGAGGTCAACGCGCACACCCGCGACCTGCCGGGCGGTCCCGAGCTGTCCGCGACCTGGACGTGGGCGGGCGGCCTGTTCGACGCCGCCGCCGTCGAGGACCTCGCCGAGCGCTGGTTCGCGGCCCTGCGCGGCCTCGTCGCGCACGTCGTGGACGGCGCCGCGGACGGGCCCGTGGGCGGGTTCACCCCGTCCGACCTGTCCCTGGTGGACGTCAGCCAGGAGGAGATCGACGAGCTCGCCGCCGAGCTCGACGGCGAATGGGAGCTGGATTGAGCAAGTCGCAGCTTGAGGACATCCTCCCGCTGTCCCCGCTACAGCAGGGCCTGTTCTTCCACGCCCTCTACGACTCGGGCCGCGACGTCTACACCGCGCAGATCGTGTTCGACCTGCGCGGCCCGCTCGACACCGGCGCCCTCCGCGCCGCCGCCGCGACCCTCCTGCGCCGCCACGCCAACCTGCGCGCCGGGTTCCGGCAGCGCAAGGAGGGCTCGCCCGTCCAGGTCGTGCACCGCGCGGTGAAGCTCCCGTGGCGGGACGAGGACCTGTCCGCCCTGCCCGAGGCCGAGCGCGAGGCCAGGGCGCGGGAGCTGGCGGACGCCGAACGCGCCCGGCCGTTCGACATGGCGAAGCCGCCGCTGCTGCGCTTCCTGCTGATCAGGCTGGCGGACGGCCTGCACCGCATGGTGTTCACCAACCACCACATCCTGCTGGACGGCTGGTCCACGCCCGTCCTGCAGACCGAACTGTTCGCGCTCTACCTCGCCAAGGGCGACGACACCGGCATGCCGCGCGTCGCCCCCTACAAGAACTACCTGGCCTGGCTCGCCGCGCAGGACCGCACCGCCGCCGAGGACGCCTGGCGCCGCTCCCTGGACGGCGTCCACGAGCCCACCCTCGTCGCCCCGGGCGCGCCCGAGCCCGGCGCCGACACCCCCGGACGCGTCCGGACCCGCCTCACCGAGGACCTCACCTCCGCGCTCGGCGCGCGCGCCCGCGCCCAGGGCGTCACCCTCAACACCGTCCTGCAACTGGCGTGGGGCACGCTGCTCGGCAGCCTCACCGGCTCGGCCGACGTGGTGTTCGGCGCCGCGGTCTCCGGCCGGCCCCCGGAGCTGCCCGGCGTCGAGCAGATGATCGGCCTGTTCATCAACACGCTGCCGATCCGCGTCCGCGTCCGCCCGGCCGACACGGTCGCCGAGGCCCTGACACGGCTCCAGGACGAGCAGGCCGCGCTGATGCCGCACCACCACCTCGGCCTGTCCGACATCCAGCGCCTCACCGGCGCCGGGACGCTGTTCGACACCATGACCGTCCTGGAGAACTACCCGTTCGACCCGGACGCCGCCGGCACCGACCTCGGCGGCCTCACCCTCCACGACGTCGACGGCTACGACGCCTCCCACTACCCGCTCACGTTCGCCGCCGTCCCGGGGCGCGGCCTGTCGCTGCGCATCGACCACCGCACCGACCTGTTCACCGGGGACGACGCCGCCCGCCTGATGCGCCGCCTCGTCCGCGTCCTGGAGGCCGTCGCCCACCGCCCCGACCTGCCGCTCGGCCGCATCGCAGTCCTGGACGACGAGGAGCGCGCCCGCGTCCTGGAGACCTGGCAGGGCCCGGTGACCGCCCGCCGCCCGCAGACCCTCACCGCCCGCTTCGCCGAGCAGCGGGACAGGACCCCGGACGCCGTCGCCGTCCGGGCCGCGGGGGAGTCGCTGACCTACGCCGGACTCGACGCCCGCGCGAACCGGCTCGCGCACCGGCTCATCGGCCTCGGGGTCCGCCGGGACACCCCCGTCGCGGTGCTCCTCGAACGGTCCGCCGACATCCCCGTGGTGTCGCTGGCGATCCTCAAGGCGGGCGGGGCGTACGCGCCCATCCACCACGGCTACCCGCCCGAGCGGATGGCGTGGGCGGTCGCGGAGGTCGCCGCGCCCGTGCTCGTCGTCAACGCGCCGATGCGCGACCGCGTCGCCGGCCTCGACACCTCCGCGCGGATCCTCGACGTGGACGACGACCCCGGGCTCGCCACGCAGCCCGCGACCGACCCGGCCGTTCCCTGCCACCCCGAGCAGCTCGCCTGCGTGCTGTTCACCTCCGGCTCCACGGGCGTGCCGAAGGGCGTCATGCTGCGGCACCGCGACGCGGTCGACCTCGCCACCGACGGACGGCTCAGGGGCGGGGCGCACGACCGGGTCCTCGTCCACTCCCCGCACGCCTTCGACGCGTCGCTCTACGAGCTGTGGACGCCGCTGCTGCACGGCGGGACGGCCGTCGTCGCGCCGCCCGGCCACCTGAACGGCGAGGCCCTCGAAGAGATCATCGCCGCCGAGGACCTGACCGGCCTGTTCCTCACCACGACGCTGTTCAACCTCGTCGCCGACGAGCGGCCGCGGGCGTTCGCGCGGCTCCGCGAGGTCCTCACCGGCGGGGAGGCCGGCGCCCCGGCCGCGATCCGCAAGGTGCTCGCCGCCTGCCCGGACACCGAGGTCGGCAACGTGTACGGGCCCACCGAGGCCACCACCTACACCACCATCGCCGGGCAGCGGGCCCCGCTCGCCGACCCCGCCGAGACCTCCGCCGTGCTGGGCCGCCCCATCGACGACATGCGCGTGTACGTGCTGGACCAGGCGCTGCGGCCCGTCCCGCCCGGCGCCGCCGGCGAGGCCTACATCGCGGGCGCCGGGCTCGGCCGCGGCTACCTGCGGCGGCCCGCGCTCACCGCCGAGCGGTACGTCGCCGACCCGTTCGGCGCGCCCGGCGACCGCATGTACCGCACGGGCGACCTCGTCCGGTGGCGGCCGGACGGCACCCTCGAATACCTCGACCGCGCCGACTTCCAGGTCAAGGTCCGCGGGTTCCGGATCGAGCTCGGCGAGATCGAGGCCGCGGTGGCCGCGCACCCCGCGGTCGCGAACGTCGCCGTCGTCGCCCGCGAGGACACCCCCGGCACCAAGACGCTCGTCGCCTACGTCATCGCGCCGGACCTCCCCGCGGCCGGCCACGGCCTCCGCGAGTTCGTCAGGGAGCGGCTGCCCGAGTACATGGTGCCCGCCGCGTTCGTCCTGCTCGGCACGTTCCCCGTCGGGCCGAACGGCAAGCTCGACCGGCGCGCCCTCCCCGCCCCCGACTACGGCGAGGCCGCCGCGGGCCGCGACCCCCGCACCCCCGACGAGGAGCGCCTCTGCGGAATCGTCGCGGACGTCCTCGGCCTCGACCGCGTCGGCGCCGACGTCAGCTTCTTCGACCTCGGCGGCGACAGCATCGCCGCGCTCAAGCTCGCCACCCGGGCCCGGCAGGCCGGCGTCGAGCTCACCCCCCGCGACGTGTTCACCCACCAGACCGTCGAGGCGATGACCAGGGTCGGCGACCCCGAGGACCGGCTCGGCTTCGAGGTGCTGCTGCCCATCCGGACGTCGGGCACCCGGCCGCCGCTGTTCTTCGTCCACCCCGCCGGCGGGCTGGCCTGGGGCTACCTGCAGTTCCAGCGGCACCTCGGCCCGGACCAGCCGATCTACGGGCTCCAGGCCCGCGCGTTCACCCGCTCCGCGCTGCCGGAGTCCGTCGCGGAGATGGCCGACGACTACCTCGCCCAGATCCGGACCGTCCAGCCGTCCGGCCCCTACCACCTCGCGGGCTGGTCGCTCGGCGGGCTCGTCGCCTACGAGATGGCCCTGCGGCTCCAGGCCGCGGGGGAGCGGGTCGCCCTGCTCGCCCTCATCGACGCCTACCACGGCCAGGACCTCGAGTCGGAGCGCCGCGAGGTCCTCCCCGAGCTGCTGGAGGCGATCGGCGTCGACGCCCGCATGGTCGCCGAGGACGGCAACCCCGACATGGCGCAGATCATGGCGGTGCTCGCCGAACGCGACGACGCGCTCGCCACCCTCGGCGAGGACGACCTCGTCAACGTCTACCGCAACTACGAGAACGGGCTCCGCCAGGCCGAGGAGTACGAGCCCGGGCGGTACCGGGGCGACATCGTCTTCTTCACCGCGCTGCGCGGCCGCACCGAGGACTCGCCGACCGGCCGCTCCAACTGGGGGCCGCTCGTCGAGGGCGAGATCGAGGACTACCCCCTCGACGTCGACCACCACCTGCTCATGGAGCCGGGCCCGGCCGCCGAGATGGGCGCCGTGCTGGCCGCCAAGCTCGACAAACTGCACACGAGCCACTGAGACCGCATAGCCACGGAAAGGGAAAGACGATGACCAACCCCTTCGAGGACCCCGACGGCACCTACCTCGTCCTCGTCAACGACGAGGGCCAGCACTCGCTGTGGCCGTCCTTCGCCGAGGTCCCCGCCGGCTGGACGGTCGCCAAGGACGAGGACACCCGCCAGGCGTGCCTCGACCACATCAACGAGAACTGGACGGACATGCGGCCGAAGAGCCTCGTCGAGGCCATGGGTGAGTGACGCCGGCGGGGGCCCGCCCCCGGAGACCGCGCATCTGCGGATCCCCTCGGTCACCGAGTGGGAGATGGAGATGCTGGACGCCGCCGACCTGCGTCCCGCGCCGCTGCCGGGCGTCGAGATGACGTTCACCCTCGCCGGGCTGCCCTCCCCGGACGTCAACCGCGCCCTGTACGCCACCGTCGGGTCCCGCGTGTGCTGGACGGACCGCTTCCCGTGGACGTACGAGCAGTGGCAGGCCTGGGTGGAGCGGCCGGAGCTGTCCACCTGGATCGCCATGGCCGAGGGCACCATCGCCGGCTTCTTCGAGATCGAGGCGCAGCCCGGCGGGGACACCGAGATCCACCTGGTCGGGCTCACCCCCGCGTTCGTGGGGCGCGGCTACGGCGGCTACCTTGTCGAGCAGTGCACCCGCCGCGCCTGGCAGCGCGGCGAGCTGTGGGCCCTGGACAGCGGACCCGCCACACGGGTGTGGCTGCGCACCAGCAGCCTCGACCACCCGAACGCGATCGCCAACTACCGGCGGCGGGGCTTCAAGGTGGCGGCGGAGAGCACCGCGGCCAAGCTCGTCCCGGACCCGCGGGTGGCGCCGTGGCCGCTGCCGCGCGACCCCCGCGTGGCGTCCCGCCGGGACGAGGAGGAGGAGTTGATCACGTGACCTGGTTCCGCTGCCCCGAGACGCGGCCCTGGGCGTCGATGCGGCTGTTCTGCCTGCCGCACGCGGGCGGGTCGGCGGTGTTCTACCGGCCGTGGGCCAAGGAGGCCGGCCCGGCCGTCGAGGTGCAGGCCGTCCAGTACCCGGGCCGCGCCGACCGGATGGCCGACGCGTTCGTCACCGACGCCCACCAGCTCGCCCGCCTGGTCGCCGGGGCGATGGCGCCGCTGATGGACCGCCCGGCCGCCCTGTTCGGGCACAGCATGGGCGCCGTCGTCGCCTACGAGGTGGCGCGGCTGCTGGAGGAGCGCGGCGCCGCCCCGGTGCACGTGTTCGCGTCGGGCGCCCGCCCGCCGGACGACCGCGGCGACGAGCGCGTCCACGAGAAGGACGACGACGGGCTGGTCGCCGAGCTGGCGAAGCTCGGCGGGACCGACGCCGAGCTGCTCGCGGACCCGGAGATGCGCGAGCTCGTCCTGCCGTACGTCCGCAACGACTTCACGCTGATCGAGAAGTACGCCCGCCGGCCCGGCCCGCCGCTGGCCGCCCCGCTCACCGCGCTCGTCGGGGACGCCGACCCGCACGTGGACGAGGAGAAGGCCCGCGGCTGGGAGCGCGCCACCAGCGGCCGGTTCGCGCTCAGGGTGCTGCCCGGCGGGCACTTCTACCTGGCCGACCAGCGGTCCGCCGTGCTCGCCGAGATCCTGCGCACGCTCGAGGTCCCCGCGGTGCGGTGAGCGGACGGGCCGCCCCCACGGGAGTCCGTGGCGGGGGCGGCCCGTCGCTGAGGGGGAGCCTCCTTCAGGGTCAGTAGACCGACACCCCGTACCTGGACAGCGGCTCGGTGACGGGCTGGAAGAACGTCGTCCCGCCCGAGGAGCAGTTGCCGCTGCCGCCCGAGGTCAGCCCGAGCGCGGTGTTCCCGGCGAACAGGGAGCCGCCGCTGTCGCCGGGCTCGGCGCAGACCGTGGTGCGGATGAGGCCGCTGACGCTGCCCTCCGCGTAGTTCACCGTCTGGTTGAGCGCGGTGACCCGGCCGCTGTGCAGGCCGGTGGTGCTGCCGCTGCGGTACACGGTCTGGTTCACCGACGCGTTGCCGGCGCTGGTGATGTCGCGGGTGCCGCTGTAGAGGTAGACCGAGCCCTGCGTGTCGGTGGGCGTCGAGCTGTACCGGACGATGCCGTAGTCGTTGCCGGGGAAGCTGGTCCCGGCCCTGGTGCCCAGCGTCCGGCCGGAGCCGTCGGTCCAGGTCGAACCGATGTTGGTGCAGTGCCCGGCCGTGAGGAAGTAGTACGTGCTGCCGCTCCTGACGTTGAAGCCGAGCGAGCAGCGGGCGCCGCCGGTGTAGATCGCCTCGCCGCCGCGGGTGAAGGTCTGGAACTTCCCTGCGACGGTCTCGGTGCGGACCGCGGCGCCCTGCTTGGCGGCGGCGGTCCGGACCTTCTTGAGCTTGGCGCCCTTGACCGTGCTGTCCACGCTGAGGACGACCTGGTTGGCGGCCGGGTCGACGGCCCAGGCGGTGCCCGGGACGGTCGCGTCGCGCTTGAGCGCGGCCTCGACCTTCTTCAGGTCGGAGCCGCTTCGCGCGACGGTCTTGGGCACCGCGCCCGCGGCGCGGACCGCCTGCGCGGCCTGCGCGTCGGTGACCGTGACGACCAGCTTGCCGTCCTGGAGGTAGGAGCCCGCGCTGCGGGTGCCCAGCTGGTGCGCCAGGGCGGTCGCGACGTCGCCGGGAGCGGCGGGGGCGGCGGGAGCGGCGGGGGACGCGGACGCGGCGGGGGCGGTGGCGAGGGTGGCTGCCACCAGACCGGCCGCCGCCGTGGTGACGGCGGCGGCGCCGACGCGCCTGTGACGGATCTTCACTTGTGCCTCCACGGGGGATCGGGCGCACCCGGGTGGTGCGCCGGAGGTCACCGACATGGTGTAAGAACCGTCAAGTCGGACGTAAGACGCAGAAGATGACTAATTCGACGCGTGCGCGTTGGCACTCTCGGAGCGGCGTCCGTGGTCAGTCCGGCAATACCAAACCGTCGCGCGCCGGACCGGAACGAAGTCCGGCCCCGGTCCTCCCGCCGGAAAGGCCGAAGGACCAGGGCCGAAACTCACGTGGCCTCCCGCCGCCTGGGAGCTCCGGCGGGCCGCCTGGGGCCGCTAGTAGACCTCGGCCCCGAACGCCGACAGCGCCTCGGTCACGGGCTGGAAGAAGGTGACGCCGCCGGAGGAGCAGTCACCGCTGCCGCCGGAGGTCAGCCCGACCGCGCTGGACCCGGCGAACAGCGGGCCGCCGCTGTCGCCCGGCTCGGCGCACACCGTCGTCTGGATGAGGCCGCTGACGCTGCCCTCCTGGTAGTTCACCGTCTGGTCGAGCGCGGTGACCTGCCCGTCGTGGACGCCGGTGGTGCTGCCGCTGCGGGTCACGGTCTCGCCGACCGTGGCGTCCGCTGCGCCGGTGATGTCCTGGAACTGGCCGTTGACCGTGACGCCGCCCTGCGTGTCCTCCGGAGCGGAGTCGTACTTGACGATGCCGTAGTCGTTGCCGGGGAAGCTGCTGCCGGCGTTGCTGCCGAGCGTGCCTCCCGACTCGTCGGTCCAGGTGGAGCCCGCCTCGGTGCAGTGCCCCGCCGTCAGGAAGTAGTACTCGCTCCCCTTCTTGACGTTGAAGCCCAGCGAGCAGCGCGCGCTGCCGGTGTAGATCGGGTCGCCGCCTGCGGTGAACATGCGGAACTGCCCCGCGACCCGCTTGGTGCGGACGGCCGCACCCTGCTTGCCCGCGGCGCTCCGCACCTTCTTGAGCTCGGCGCCCTTGACCGTGCTGTCCATGGTGAGGACGACCTGGTTGGCCGCCGGGTCCACGGCCCAGGCGGTGCCCGGGACGGTCGCGTCGCGCTTGAGCGCGGCCATGACCTTCTTCAGGTCGGAGCCGCTGCGCGCGACGCTCTTCGGCACGGCCCCGGCGGCGCGGACCGCCTGTGCGGCCTTCGCGTCGGTGACCGTGACGACCAGGTTCTTCGTGGCCTGGTCGACGTAGGCGCCGGCGCTGCGGTCACCGAGCCGCTGCGCCAGCTTGGCGGCCACCCCGCCCGTGTCGGACGGGGAGGCGACGCGCCCGGTCGGCGCGTCGAGGGCGGCGTTCGCGGCGGGTGCGGCGACGAGGGCGGTCGCCACGAGCCCGGACGCCGCCACGGTGACGGCGGCGGCGGTGCCGCGGACGCGGTTGGAACGGATCTTCACTCTGCCTCCAGGGGGGATTGGGCGCACCCGAGTGGTGCACCGGAGGTCACGGGCAATGCTGGAAGATCGCTGAACGTCCACGTAAGGCGAGAAAGTGACCAATCGACTATCTACGGATTGTCACAATGGGTGCGGGTTCCGTGGTCGATCCCCGGGGAGGATGGCCCGTTTGGCCGGTTTAGTACTGACCGGTAGACAGGGCCATTGGGCGAGGGGCCGCCGGGAGCGGCACTACCCGGGACGCGGGAGAATGATCCGGTGACGTTGCTTCTGTCCCGCTCGGACCTCGAATCGCTGCTCGACCCCGCCCGGTGCCTGGAGGCCCTGCGCCGCGGCTTCACGGCCGGGGACGGCGGGACCGCGGCCCGCCGCGTGGTCGTGAAGCCGCCCGGGGAGGGCACGGCGACGGCGCTGCTGCCGGGCGTGGTCGAGGGGATCCCCGCCTACACGGTGAAGGTCAACGCCAAGTTCCCGGCCAGCCGCCCGGCGCTGCGCGGCGTCGTCTGCCTGCACGACCTCGGGACCGGCGAGCTGCTCGCCCAGCTGGACTCGGCGACCGTGACCGCTTGGCGCACCGGCCTCGCCGCCGCGCTCGGCACCCACGCCCTGGCGCGTCCGGACGCCGGGGCGGTCGCGGTGATCGGCGCGGGCGCGCAGGCCGAACTGGTCCTGCGGGGGCTGGGCGAGCTGCGGGAGGTGCGCGGCCTCGCCGTGTGCGACCTCGACGCCGGCCGCGCCGCGGACTTCGCCGCGCGGCACGGCGCCCGGCTGGGCGTGCCCGCGGCCGTGGCGCCGGACCCGCGCGCCGCCGTCCGGGACGCCGAGATCGTCGTCATGGCCACCTGGGCGCGCAGCCCCCTCCTGGACGCCGCCGACGTGGCCTCCGGGACGCACCTCACCTCCCTCGGCGCGGACGAGCCCGGCAAGGCCGAGCTGGGCGCCGCCCTGCTGGCGGGCGCCCGCGTCGTGGTCGACGACGTCCCGCTCGCCGCCGAGATGGGGGTGCTGGCGGGCGCGCCCCCGGGCGCCGTGCGCGCCGCCGGGACGCTGGGCGACCTGCTGCGCGGCCGGGCGCCCGGGCGGGCGGACGACGGCGAGGTCACGGTGTACGCGCCCGTCGGGCTGCCCTGGCAGGACCTCGCGCTCAGCTGGACGGCCTACACCGACGCCCGCGCCGCGGGCGCCGGCGTGGAGTTCGATTTCCTCGCCTGAACCGGTTCCGGCCCATCAGGTGTACGAACGCTAATTGGCGGAATACCCCTCGCTGGATTCCTGGTTTCCCCGGTGTCTTTGCGTTGACGCGGTGAATAGTGTTGGCTCCGTCCGGTAAGACTTTAGTAGTCGCGAGGCTGTCGAAGGTGACACAATGGAAGCTCGATTTCGCGCTGACCGAATCCCCGGTATCGTCTCGCGGCCGCCGCCCTGACGCGCAGAACGTGCTCGGTAATTCCTCTTTCTCAGGACGCGGACGGGTGGCCCTGTTGGAGACGAAAATGATTCGCATTCTGCTCGCCGAGGGCGCCCCGCTGCTGCGCGGCGGGCTCGTCGCGCTGTTCGAACGGGTGAAGGACCTCGACGTCGTGGCGGCCGTCGGCTCCGGTGAGCAGGTGCTCCGCACGGCGCGCAGACGGCGGCCCGACGTCGCCCTGATCGACGTCGGGCTGCCCGACCTGGACGGCTTCACCGCCGCCCGCGCCTTACGAGAGTCCGTCCCGGAGTGCCGCACCGTCCTCATGGCGGGCCGCTGCCGGACCGGCGACCTGCGCCGCGCGGTGGCCGCGCGGGCGTCCGGGCTCGTGCTGAAGGACACCTCGCCGAACGACCTCGTCGACGCGATCCGGCAGGCCGCGGCCGGGGCGCGCGTCATCGACCCCGACATGGCGTTCACCGAGCTGGGCTCGGCTCAGAGCCCGCTGACCGAGCGGGAGATCGAGGTCCTCACCCTGGCGTCACGGGGCGCGACCGCGGCGGAGATCGCCGAGGACCTCGTCCTGACGATCGGCACCGTCCGCAACCACCTGTCCCGCATCAACCGCAAGGTCGGCGCGCAGAACCGGGTCCAGGCCATCCGGATCGCCGAGGAGGCCGGATGGCTGTGAGCCCTCCTCCCAGCGCCCGATCAGGTCCCGGTACAGCGGGCAGACCGCGGGCAGGTCCGCGTGCCGCCCGAGGTGGGCGCGGGTCCCGTCCAGCACCAGGACGCGGCGGGCGCGCATCGCCGAGCTGATCCGGTGCGCGATGACCACCAGCGTGCCGGGCCGCCGCGCGAACGCCTCCTCCACCCGCGCCTCGTCGGCCGGGTCGAGCCGGTACGCCGCCTCGTCCAGGATCACGAGCGGCTGCGGCGCGAGGTAGGCCCGGCACAGCGCGACGCACTGCCGCTGCGCCTCGGTCAGGGCGGCCGGGTCCAGCCGCGCCCCGAGCCCGCCGAGGTCGCGGACGAGCGGCGCGAGCCCCAGCGCGTCCACGGCCCGCCCCGCCTCCCCGGGGCCCGTGTCCGGCGCGTAGTAGAGGAGGTTGTCGAGCAGGGTGCCGCCGAACACGTACGCCTCCTGCGGGACGAGCACCCGCCGGTCCGGGTCGCCCGCCGGCCGCCCGTCCACCAGCACCTCGCCCGCGCCGGGCGCGGCCAGCCCCGCGATCAGCGCCGCGAGCGTCGACTTGCCGATGCCGCTCGGCCCCACCACGGCCAGGTGGTCGCCGTGCGGGACGACCAGGTCCAGGTCCTCGATCACCGGCCGCGCGCCCTCCCCGTAGGCGAACGTCACGCCGCGCAGCTCCACCGCGGGCGCCCCCGCCGCGGGCTCGGCGGGCCCGGAGACGGGCGCGTCCGGCGCGTCCGGCGCGCCCGTCTCCAGGATGCGGCCGAGCGTCACCGCCAGCCGCAGGCCGCTGCCGCCCATGCCGTGCACGAGCGTCCGCAGCGCCGGCTGCAACCCGTGCAGGACGTAGGTCAGCGCGCCGATCAGCGTCCCCGCCGTGGCGCCGCGCCGCATCAGCCACGGCGCCGCCGCCAGGACCAGCAGCAGCGGCAGCCAGCCGCTCACCGCGAGCGCGACGGAGCGCACCGCCGCGAGCCGCGCCACCGCGCGCCCGGCCGCCGCCTGCGCCTCCACCGCGGCGCCCAGCTCCGCCCGCAGCAGGTCCTCGCCGCCGCACGCGACGGCGTCCCGCAGCCCGGCGGCGAGCGCGGTGGTCCGCTCGGCGATCTCCTCCTCGCCGACGACGAGGTCCCGCTGCCGCGCGGCGGCCCGGCCGAACACCGCCCCGAACAGCACGAGCCCGAGCACCAGCGGCGGCACCACCAGCACCGTCACCTCGGGCGTCATCGCCGCCAGCCCCAGCAGCGCCGCCCCGGCGGTGAACACGAACCCGCGCGCGACGACGAGCAGCCCGCCGAAGGTGTCGCGGACGATCTCCACCTGGTGGGTGAGCCGCGCGACCGCGCCGGTGTCGGGCCGTCCCCGCAGCGACCGGTGCAGCGCCCCCGTCGCGACCCGCCGCACCAGGTCGTCCCGGAACGGCTCCACGATCGCGGCCAGCGCCGGATACAGCCGCCGGCTCCCGGCCGCCCCGACCAGCGCGGACACGGCGAGCACGCCGAGCCAGACCGCCGCGGTGGACGTCCGTCCCGTCCGGAACGCGTCGGTGGCCTCACCGACGGCCCGCCCGAACACCGCCGTGGGGACGGCCTCCACCGCCGACCATCCGGCGGCCCGCGCCACCGCCCGGGGCCGCGCCCGGACGGCGTCCCCGGCGCTGCGCCACAGGACCCGCGCCGCCTCCCGCCTGCCGGTCACGCCGTGCCTCCGAAGACCGCGCGGTAGTCGGGATCGGTCCAGAGGACCTCGTGGGGGGCCGTCCGGCGCACGCGTCCCCCGTCGAGCCAGACGACCAGGTCGGCGCGGGCGGCGGTGGAGGCGCGGTGGGCGACGATCAGGCGCGTCCGGTCGGCGAACCGGTCGAGCAGCGCGTCGGTGATCTGGAGTTCGGTCACGGTGTCGAGGCTGGAGGTCGCGTCGTCCAGAACGAGGACGCGCCCGGCGTGGGCGAACGCGCGGGCGAGGCCGAGGCGCTGCAGCTCCCCGCCGGACAGCGGCGCCTCCGCGAGCGGCGTTCCGTACCCGTCCGGGAGGCGGCGGACGAAGCCGTCGGCGCGGGCGGCCCGCGCCGCCTCGCGCAGCCAGGCGTCCGGCGGCCGCGAGGGCCCGAAGGCGACGGCGTCGCGGACGGTCGCGCCGAACAGCGCGGGCCGGGCGAAGGCGTAGCCGATCTCGCGGCGCAGCGCGGCCCGGCCGAGGCGGGGGAGCGGCGTGCCGTCCAGCAGTACCTCGCCGCGGTCGGGGTCGGCGAGCCGGCCGGCGAGCGCCGCGAGCGCGGAGGCGCCGGAGCCGGACCGCCCGACGACGGCGACGGCGCGCCCGCCGGGGACGGCCAGGTCGAGGCCGTCCAGCGCCCCGGCGACGGTGACCCCGCGGAACTCCAGGCGGCCGGGGCCCGGCGGGGCGTCGCCGGTGCCGTAGGTCGGCGCGGGCCACGCCAGGACCTCGGCGGCGCGGCGGGCGCCGGCGCGGGCGCGGCCGAGGCGGAGCAGCTGGGTGAGCACGGGCCCGAACCCGGCGGCGAGGCCGGCGTACTGGACGGTCGCGACCAGCTCGCCCGGCGTGATGCGGCCCGCCGCGAGCTCGGCGCCGGCGACGCCGACGGCCGCGACCTGCAGGAGCAGCAGCGCCAGCAGGCCGCGCGCCGCGATGCCGCCCTGCACCCGCCACATCGCCTCGCCCTCCGCGCGCAGGCCGGGCAGCGGGCGCAGGATGCGCGCGGCCTCGCGGTCGGCCGTGCCGGCGGCGGCGATCGTCCGGGCGCCGGCGAGGGCCTCGGCGAGGCGTCCCGCGATCGTGCCCTGGACGGTGAGGTAGCGGTGCGCGGACGCGGTGATGTCGCGGACGAACGCGCGCATCAGCAGCGCCACCGCAGGCACCGCGACCGCGATCGCCGCCGCGGTCCGCCAGTCGATCAGGTAGAGCGCAGCGAGCGCCCCGGCGGCCGGCAGCAGCGCGGCCGCGGCCTCGGTCGCGGCGGCGGGCGCCACGCCGGCCTCGGCCGCGCCGCCCACCATGCGTCCCGCCACGTCCCCCGGGGGGAGGCGCGGCGCGGGGCCCGCCGCGAGCAGGTGCCGGACGAGCGTGTGCCGCAGCCACGCGGTCGCCCGGGCCGCAGTGCAGCCGGTCGCGAGCTCCGACAGCACCTCCGCCGCGGCGGCCGCCGCCACGAGGGCGGCGCAGGGCCAGAGCGCGGCGGCGGCCGGGGCCCCGCCCGGGGGGACCGCGTCGATCGCGCGGGCCAGCGCGAACGGGAGCAGGACGGCCGCCGCCGCGTCCGCCAGCGCCGCGGCCCCGACGAGCGCCGTCCATGCGCGGGCGTGCCCGGCGGCGCGCAGCAGCAGCCGGTCCGCGCCGGCCGCCGCGGGAAGGGAGGTCATGGGGTCTCCAAACACGGCGACGGCCATGGCCCCGGGAAGGGGGCCATGGCCGCCGGCGTCATCACAGGCAGATCGTGATGCTGTGGGAGCTGTGGCAGAGCAGGCTCAGGCTGCTGTTGCCGCCGTCGCCGCCGTTCTCGCTCACCATCCCCTGAAGGTCGAGAAGCGCCATGTTCTTCACCTCCTTTCGGGCTGGATAGAGGTGGCCGCCGTGGGGGCTCCCACGGAGGGTCGGTGCGCCGTCCCGAAGAACGGCAGTCCTGGGGCCGGGTCGTGCAGGGCCGCGCCGAGCGCGAGCAGCACCCCGGCGGTGCCGGTCGCGAGGTCCATCGACAGCCGGTACATGTGCTCGCCCGGCATCGCCAGCCCGCCCGCGTACGGCAGCGCGTGCCAGGCGAGGTCGCGGACGTGCTCCGCAATGCGGGCCGCGTCGTCCGGGCGGCCCTGCCGGGCCAGGTGGAGCAGCATCCCGGCGCGCCCGCTGAACAGGCTCGGCTGGGCGTAGTAGCGGGACATCGCGGCCAGGCGGACGGCGTCGCGGGCCGCCTCGAACCGCTCGTCCGGCCGGTGCGCCAGGTACTCGTCCAGGACGAGGCCGATGCCGACGCTGCCGCGGCCGAGGTAGGGCAGCACCCGGCTGCCCTGGTCGACGTGCAGGGCGCCGTTGTGGTCGGTGACGCAGGCGGCGAGGTCGCGGCGCAGCGCGGAGGCCGCCAGATCGAGCAGCTCGGGGTCGTCCTCGCGCTCGTAGGCGCGGACGAACATCAGCGCCGCCCCGGCCCCGCCGTGCATGAGTCCCGGACGCGCGCCCCGCCCGGCGTCCGACCGCCCGGCCACGATCTCGACGCACCTGCGGGCCGCCCCGCGCAAGGACGCGTCGCCGGTCAAGTCGGCGAGGTGGTCCAGGACCAGTGCGAAGCCCGGGAGGCCGCCGTAGAGGTCGTCGCCGAGACGCTCCCACCGCTCGCCCAGGCAGTGCCGGGCGGCGGCGAGCGCCGCGTCCTCGCGGCCGAACCGGGACAGCACGTACGCGGCGCCCATCAGGCCGTCGTACAGGCCGATCCCGGTCCCGCGCCGCGGGTTCGAGGCCCGCTCCGCCAGCCACTCCTCGTGGGCCGGGAAGCGCCCGGCGCCCGTGGCGTCCAGCGCGTACAGGACGCCGGCGGCGCCGTGCGCGAGCCCGAGGGACGCGCCGGAGAACTGCTCCACGTCGCCGGGGAAGAGCCGGTCGGCGCGCTCGGGGGTGGCGCTCTCCAGGATCGCCCTCGACAGGGCGTCCCTGGCGCGCTCCCAGCCGGGGGCGTCCGGGACGAACGCGGGCGCGGGGGCGGGCGCCGTGTCCCGGGCGATCCGCGCGACCGCCTCGTCCAGGAACTCCCGGGGTACCGGGAAGTTCTCGGCGATCAGGTCGGCGAGCTGCCGCGCCTTGCCCCGGTCGATCACGAACAGGGTGGTCAGCGGGGCGAACAGGGCGAGCCGCAGGCAGGCGAGGCTGTAGTGGTCCACCTCGGTGCCGCGCCGGTCGGGCGGGGCGAGGAACGCGGGGTTGGCGAGGGTCTGCCGGCCGCCGGCCGACGCGGGCGCCGCCGTCTCGAAGTCGATCAGCGCGACCGAGTCGTCCGGGCGCACCATCACGTTGAACATGTGCAGGTCGTTGAACACCACGCCGCGCTCGTGGATCGCGGCGACGACGCGTTCCACCCCCTCGTGGACGCGCAGCGCCCACTTCGTGTACTCGGCGGTCCTCGCCGGATCTGGCTCGGGGTCGAGCATCGGATGCCGCTCGGCGAAGAAGGTGTTGAGCGTGCGCCCCTCGATGAACTCCTGGACGAGGAAATGGTGTTCGCCGAGCGTGAACCAGTCGAGGACGGCCGGCACGCCGTCGATTCCGTCCAGCTTTTCCAGCATTTCCCGTTCGCGCCGGAGGCGGGTCACCGCGTCCGCGCCGTCGGCGGCGAGTCCCGCGTAAGGGCGGCCCTCTTTCAGTACCACCCTCGTCCCGGTGCGGGTGTCGGTCGCCGCGTAGACGCCGCCCCCGTTGGAGAAATGGAGGGCCTTGTCGATCCGGTACGGCAGGTCGGTCGTCGTGGTGGCTCCGCGTGCCTTGAGATGCGATTCCAGACAGGCGGGAAGGCCCACCCAATCGGGGACGGAGAAGACCGGTTCGCGCCGGTCCGGCACCAGCTCCCCGGAGCCGTCGCGCAGCGCGGGGACGAGCCGGCCCTGCTCGTCCAGGCACCGGCGCTCGGCGAAGCCGCCGTACCGGACGTGCAGCGGGCCGCCGCCGATGCGCAGGTCACTGAGGATGTACGGGCCGGGGAGGCCGTCCAGCCGGGCGCCGAGCCCGGCGAGCACCTCCGCCAGCTCGCCCTCGTCCGCGGGGTAGATCGTGACGAGCTTCCCGCTCGCCCCGCGCGGCGCGTACTTGGCGTTGCGCCTGCGGAGCGTCCCCGGACCGCGCAGGTGCTTGAACTCGATCCCGCGGGCGACGCAGTACTCCCATGCTCCGGCCAGCGCCTCGTCGGCGCTTTCCGGGCAGCCGGCGACATGCACTTTCCAGCCCTGTTCCGGAGCGCGCTGCGTGGGCGGAACATAGACGACCCATTCGTCCCCGAAGACCTTCTCCCAGCCGTCCGGGAGTTCGCGCCGGGTGATTTCGAAGTCGGTTCGACGGGTCACCGGCGGAGCGTCGTAGAAGAGCTCGTCCGCGAGGCAGTAAAGCTCATACCCTTTGTCCACCGCCGGTTTCCCCTTCCTCGTGCTCCGCTCGCCGGAACGCACTCAGGAAAGAATTGCAGGCATGTCGGAAATGGACTAGTAGCGGACATCACGAATGACCCGTGAAGATGTACCGCCCGCCGGTGTGCGCCCCTCACGCACCGCCCGTCCCGGCGGTATTGAAACAGGTTCTAGTTCCTGCGTAGGCTGTGCGGACGGTGAGGCGACGGACCGGAGGTGACGCCGGTGATCTCGGACCGGTTCCGAATCGACGGCAGGGCGGCGGTGGTGACCGGCGCGGGGCGGGGCATCGGCGCGGCCACGGCGGTCGCGCTCGCCCAGGCGGGCGCCGACGTGCTGATCGCCTCCCGGACGCGCGAGCAGCTCGACGAGGTGGCCGCGCGGGTCGAGGCGGCCGGGCGGCGGGCCCATGTCGTCCCGTCCGACCTGTCCGACCCCGACGCCGCCGCCGAGCTGGCGGACCTCGCCGCCGCCGAGTTCGGCCGCCTCGACATCGTGGTGAACAACATGGGCGGCGCCATGCCCGCCGCCTTCCTGGACACCTCGCCCCGGCACATGGAGAAGGCGTTCCGGTTCAACGTCGCCACCGCGCACGCGCTGACCCGGGCCGCCGTCCCGCACCTGCTGAAGGCGGACGGCGGCGGCAGCGTCGTCAACATCTCCTCGGCCATGGGGCGGCTCGCGGGCCGCGGCTACCTCGCCTACGGCAGCGCCAAGGCGGCCCTCGCCCACTACACCCGGCTCGCCGCGTTCGACCTGGCGCCGCGCGTGCGGGTCAACGGCATCGCCGTCGGCTCCGTCGCGACGTCCGCGCTCGACATCGTGATGACCGACGACGACCTGCGCACCGAGATGGAGCGCCGGACGCCGCTGCGCCGCGTCGGCGAGCCCGAGGACGTCGCCGCCGCCGTCCTCTACCTCGCCTCGCCCGCCGCCGCCTACGTCACCGGCAGCGTCCTGCGCGTGGACGGCGGCATCGACGCCCCGAACCTCGACCTCGGCCTGGAGGACCTGTGACCTACCGCGTCGTCCAGTGGAGCACCGGCAACGTCGGACGGCACGCGATCGCCGGCATCGACGCCCGCCCCGACCTCGAACTCGCGGGCGTGTGGGTCTCCAACCCCGCCAAGGCCGGCCGTGACGCCGGGGACCTGGCGGGCCTCGGGCGCGACCTCGGCGTCACCGCCACCGGCGACGCCGACGCGCTGCTCGCCCTGCGGCCCGACTGCGTCGTCTACACCTCCATGGCGGACGTCAGGCTGATGGAGGCGATCGACGACCTGTGCCGCATCCTGCGCGCCGGGGTGAACGTGGTCTCCAGCAGCCCGGTGTTCCTGCAGTTCCCGGACGGCGTCGTCCCGCCGGAGATGTCCGACCCGGTGCGGGAGGCGGCCGCGGCGGGAGGCGCGTCCATCTTCGTCAACGGGATCGACCCGGGCTTCGCCAACGACGTGCTGCCGCTCGCCGTCACCGGCATCAGCGAGCGCATCGACCAGGTGCGCTGCATGGAGATCCTCAACTACAACACCTACGACCAGGCGACGGTCCTGTTCGACATCATGGGCTTCGGCCGCCCGCTGGACGACGTGCCGATGCTCCTGCAGCCCGGCGTCCTCACCATGGCGTGGGGGAGCGTCGTCCGGCAGATCGCCGCCGGCCTCGGCGTGGAGCTGGACGAGATCGCCGAGTGGCACACCCGCCTGCCCGCGCCCGAGACCTTCGCCGTCTCCGCCGGGGCCATCGAGAAGGGCACCGCCGCCGCCCTGCGGTTCGAGGTGCGGGGCATGCGCGGCGGCGAGGCCGCCGTGGTCCTGGAGCACGTCACCCGGCTCCGCGACGACCTCGCCCCCGACTGGCCGCAGCCCGCCGGCGCGGGCTGCTACCGCGTCGAGGTCCGCGGCGAGCCGAACTACACGGTGGACCTGCGGCTCCTCGGCACCGACGGCGACCACAACACCGCGGGCCTGAAGGCGACCGCGATGCGCCTCGTCAACGCCGTCCCCGCCGTCGTCGAGGCGCCGCCCGGCCTGCTCACCGCCCTGGACCTGCCGCTGATCGCGGGCCGCGGCCTCCTCTAGGCCCCGAGCAGCCGCCCGAGATCCCTGATGATCTCGTCGCGGGCGCCGCGGGCCTCCGGGACGACCTCGACGAACTCCAGGAAGCCGTGCACCGTCGCCGGCACCGCGATCTCCCGCACCGCGACCCCCGCCGCGCGCAGCCTCTCCGCGTACTCGGCGCCCTCGTCGCGGAGCGGGTCGTACTCGGCCGTCACGACCAGGGCGGGGGCGAGCCCGGCCAGATCCGGCGCGTGCAGCGGGCCGGCGCCGGGCAGCGTCCGCGTCGCCGGATCGGGGAGGTAGGCGTCGATGAACCAGCGCATGGCGTCCGCGGTCAGGTAGTGCCCCTCGGCGAACTCCGCGTATGACGCGCGGCTCATCGTCGGATCCGTCACCGGGTAGACGAGCAGCTGCGCGCGCAGCCGCACGCCCGCGTCGCGGGCCGCCAGGGCGACCGCCGCGGCGAGGTTGCCGCCCGCGCTGTCCCCGGCGACCCCGAGCCGGCCGGCGTCGATGCCGAAGGCGGCGGGATCGCCGGCCACCCGCCGGGTGACCGCCCAGCAGTCCTCCAGGGCCGCCGGATACGGGTGCTCGGGCGCCAGCCGGTAGTCGGCGGAGACCACGACCGCGCCGAGCCCGGCCGCGATGGCGCGGGCGTGGGCGTCGTGCGTGTCGAGGTCGCCGATCACCCAGCCGCCGCCGTGGAAGAACACGATGCCCGGCGCGGGCCCGGTGCTCGCGGACGGCCGGTAGACGCGCACCGGCACCCCGTCCAGGACGGTGTCCTCGCGGTCCAGGCCGGGCGCGGCGGGATCCGGTTCGCCGAAGAGGTCCCGGATGCGGGCGGCGTAGGCCGCGCGGGCGCCGTCCGGCCCCAGCTCGGTGAACGGGGGCTCCCCGGCGAAGCGGTCGACGAGCCGTCTGACGTCGGGTGGGAGCGGCATCGAGGTCCCTCCGTGCACCGGGGTGAGATACGACGAGGGACGTTAACAGTCGGAATGTTAAGTAATCAAGCCTTCGGCCCGGATTCGGCCAGGAGCCCGCCGCCGCCACCGACTCCACCGTTCTTCCTGATCGAGTTTGGTCTCATCGGCTGAACCCGAACCGCTCGGTGGCCGGATCCATCGCGGACGGGTGGCGTCGCGCCTCTTCTCAGACCCACGCCGATGTGTTAACAATCACTCCAGCGATGTTGGAAACACATCCAGCGACGTGACGAACCGTCGGAGGTAACAGGTCATGTTCACATCAAACCTCGACGCATCGCGCCGGGATCTGCTCAGGTCCGGCGCCCTCGGCCTGACCGGCCTCGCCGCCGCGCCGCTCCTGAACGCCTGCTCGTCCGGCTCCGCCGGCGCGGCGGCCGGCCGCAAGACGCTCGCGTGGGAGACCGGCTACCTGTCGTTCTTCTTCTTCGTCGTCCTCCAGGAGACGGCCAGGCGGGAGTCGAAGAAGCGCGGCCTGGGATTCGTCGGCAAGAACGCCAACGGCGACTCCTCCGCCCAGGTCAACGACTGGAACAGCCTCATCCTCCAGCAGCCGCGCTACCTGATCTCCGACGCGCTGGACTCGGAGGTCCTCGTCCCGCTCACCAGGAAGGCCGACACCAAGAAGATCCCCGTCGGCATGGTCGACACGCCGCTCACCGGAGGCGAGGTCGACATCTCCGTCACGTTCGACAACCGCCAGTCCGGCGTCATGGCCGCGGAGAAGACCGCCGAACTGCTCAAGGCCAGGAACGGCTCGCCGCGCGGGACCGTCCTGAACGCCTACGGCAGCCTGACGGCCGTCGCGCTGCGCCAGCGGAAGGAGGGCTTCGAGCAGACGATCCAGTCCAAGTACCCCGGCATCAAGGTCGTCTCGCGCCCGCAGAACAACGACCACGCGCAGGCGCTGTCGGTGGTGAACACGACGCTGCGCGAGTACCCCGACCTCGACGCGATCCACCTGCCGACCGACATCTTCCTGCCGGACGCGAAGAAGGCCATGCAGTCGCAGAACCGGTTCTTCAAGGTCGGCGACGAGAAGCACATCGTGCTCACCAGCATCGACGGCTCGCCGAACGCCCACGAGTGGATCCGCGCCGGCGACCTGGACGCCGACATCGCCCAGGACCCGGTCGCCTACGTGCAGATCTGCATCGAGATGCTGGAGAAGTACTCGGTCAAGGGCAAGGACGTCCCGCTCGGCCCGTACCAGAACAAGAAGTACTTCTGGGAGAACGCGGCGGTCGCCAAGGGGCCGTCCGGCCCGATCATGACGATCCCGCCGTACTTCGTGACCAAGGACAACTCCAAGGACCCGCGGCACTGGGCGAACATCGTCACCGACCAGTGGGGGCTCAAGGAGACCCAGTCGTGACGAGGCCGCTGCTGGAGGCCTCGGGCGTCGTCAAGACGTACGGGGCCGCCCGCGCGCTCGACGACGTCACCGTCACCGTCGACCGGGGCGCGATCCATGGGCTGCTGGGCAAGAACGGGGCCGGGAAGTCGACGCTGGCGGGGATCGTGGCGGGCCTGGTGCGGCCCGACGCGGGCACGCTGACCCTCGACGGGCAGGACGTCACGCACGACTCCGCGATGTCCCGCCGGCGCGCCGGCATCCGGCTGCTCGACCAGCATTCGGAGGTGCTGCCCGACCTGACCGTGACGGAGAACCTCCTGCTGGGCGCGCTGCCGCGGCGGCGCGGGCTGGTCGACTGGCGGGCGGCCGACGAGCGGGCCGCGGACCTGCTGGAGGCCCACCACCTGCGTATCCCGCCGCGCCGCCGCGCCGGGGAGCTGTCGCTGGGCGAGCGGCGCCGGCTGAGCATCGTCAAGGCCCTGGTCGGGAACGGCCGCCTCGTCATCCTGGACGAGCCCACCACCGGCCTCACCATGGGCGAGCGGCGCGACCTGATGGGCTGGGTGCGGCGGCTGGCCGAGCAGGGCCGCACGTTCGTCTACATCTCCCACCACAACGACGAGGTGCGCCAGCTCTGCACCGAGTACACCGTGCTGCGGGACGGACGGGCGGTGCGGAGCGGCAAGCGGGTCTCCTCGCTCACCGCCGAGACGCTGTCCGCCCTGGTCAGCGGCGAGGCCGTGGACGAGTTCCACCGGGACCGGACGGACGCCGGGGCGGGGCGGGAGCGGCTCGGCGTCCGCGGGCTGCGGTTCGGCGGGCACGGGCCGGTCGACCTGAGCGTCCGGGCGGGGGAGATCGTCGGCCTGGTCGGGCTGCCCGGGTCGGGCGCCCAGGAACTGCTCCGGGTGCTCGCCGGACTGGCCCCCGCCACCGCGGGCGAGGTCCTGGTGGACGGCCGCCCGGTCGCCACCGGCCGCCCGCGCGCCGCGCTGCGCGCGGGCATCGCGTACCTCACCCACGACCGGATCGCGGAAGGCGTGGCGGCCCAGATGTCCATCGCCGACAACGTCCACCTCGGCCACTGGCCGCGCGGCCGCCACCGGCTGCTGGACCTGCGCCGGATGAGCGACGGGGCCGAGCGCGTGCGGCGGGACCTGGCGGTGGTGATGACCGGCCCGGACCAGCAGATCAACCGGCTCAGCGGCGGGAACCAGCAGAAGGTGCTGATGGGGCGGCTGCTGTCCCGCGAGCCCCGCGTCCTCGTCCTGGACGAGCCGACGGTCGGCGTCGACGTCGCCGCCAAGGAGGAGATCCACCGGCTGATCGACCGGGTGGCGCGGGACGGCGTGGCCGTCCTGGTGCGCGCCTACGACCCCGACGAGACCGCGCGGCTGGTGGACCGCGCCGTCCTGTTCTCCGGCGGATCGGTCGACGGGGAGCTCACCGGCGACGACCTGACGCTGTCCGCCGTCGCGACCGCCCAGCACGTTGGAGGCTGACCCATGACCCAGACCCTGGACGCCGCGCCGCCGCTGCGGCGGGACCGCTTCGACGTCCTCCGGTTCGGCCTCGACAACGTCGTCTGGGCCCTGATCATCATCTTCAGCCTGGTCACGGGGGTGTTCAACTCCTTCTTCCTGACCACCGCGAACCTGCAGAACATCCTCGTCCAGGCCACCTCCCTCGGCGTGCTGGTGCTGGCGGTGTCGTTCGCCCTGCTGGTCGGCGAGATCGACCTGTCGGTGACGGGGAACCTCGCGTTCAGCGGCATGGTCGGCGCGATGCTGATCCAGCACCTGCACGTCCCCGGCGTGCTCGCGATCCTCGCCGTCGTCGGGTCCGGAACGCTGATCGGGCTGCTCAACGGCGTCTTCGTCGCGCTGCTGCGGATGAACTCGCTGATCACGACGCTGGCGATGGGCCTGTTCCTGCAGGGCGCCGTGCTCGGCCTGACCAAGGCGCGGACCCTGGTGATCGACGACACGGCGTTCACCTATCTCGGCAGCGCGACCGTCGGCGGCTGGCCGCTCATGCCCGTCGCGCTGCTGGTGGCCTACGCCGCCGCCGCGGTCGCGCTGCGGCGCACCCAGTGGGGCCGCAACCTGTACGCGACGGGCGGCAGCGCCGGCGCCTCGCTGGTCGCGGGCATTCCGGTCCGCCGGGTCCGGCTGAGCGCGTTCGTCGCGGCGGGCGCGCTCGGCGGGCTGGCCGGCTTCCTGTCGGCCTCGTACCTGGGCGGGGTCAACGTCACCGTCGGCAACAGCCTCCTGCTGTACGCGGTCGCGGCGCCGGTGATCGGCGGCGTCTCGCTCACGGGCGGACGCGGGCGCATCGCGGGGATGCTGGGCGGGGCGCTGCTCATCAGCGTCATCCAGGTCGGGCTGCAGCTGATCAACCTGTCCGCCTACTACATCCAGATGATCGGCGGGGCCATGATCCTGGTGGCCATCGCCGTCGACGCCGTCCGCGTCCGCCGTACCGAGTAGCGGGCCGCCCCCCCGGGAGGCGCGCTAGAACACGAGGGTGTCGAGGAGCGGGAGGAGGCGCTCCTCCTCGTGGTCGAGGTGCGCCTCCAGCGCGGCGGTGAGCCGGTCCACCTCGGAGAGCAGGGACGAGGGGTCGCCGGCGTCGAGGACGCGGCGCAGCTCGTCCAGCAGCCCGCTCATCACGGCGTGCTCGTCCCGCAGGCCCGCCAGTGCCCGCCCGAGCTCGGGGTGCCGACGCTCCAGCAGCGGGAACATCTGCTGGTCCTCGCCCATGTGGTGGTGGCCGAGGCCCTGGCACAGCGTGAGGCAGTTGACCCGCAGCTGCGCGCCCACGGCGGCCCCCGACGCGGCGGTCTCCTTGCGGATCAGCTCCAGCTCCCTGCGGAACGCGCCGTGCACCGCGAGGAGCATGGCGGACGGCGACTCCGGCCCCGCGGGCGGCCCGGCGGCGACCTGGACCAGCGCGACGACGGGCAGCGTCCGCCCGGACTTCGCCTCGTACTCGGCCCACCCGGGATCGGCCTCGGCGGCCCGCGCGAAGGCGCGGTCGCGCTCGCCGCCCTCCAAGACGACGGCGTCGGCCTCGTAGGTGAAGACGCCGCTCTCGACCGTGACGCGCGGGTTCGCGACCAGGTTGTGGAACCATGCCGGGTTCCGCGGCGCGCCCCCGGCCGAGGCGATGACGAGGACGCGCCCGACGCCGTCCGGCAGGTAGCCGAGCGGCGTCGTGTGCGGCGCGCCGGTCCGCGCCCCGGTCGTGGTCAGCAGGAGCAGCCGCCCGCCCTCGAACGGGCCGCCGACCCGCCCGCCGTTCGCGCGGAACTCCTCGATGATCTGCTTGTTGAAATCCATCTGTCTCCTGTACCGATTTCGGGCATGGCTGTTTTCGGGCATGGCGAATAAGCCACGGAAAGGGGCATGCGGCCGTGGCTTGAGAAAGGCGGGTTCAGGCATGCCGAAGACGCGGGCATGCCTGACGACGTAGCGTTATGCGCGCGGAAGGCAGGGCGCGGCTCGCTGGGAGCGCAGCGCGCCGCTCGCGCGGAAAGTAAGAAAGAGGGGGAGTGGAAAGGCGGGCCTCGGGCCCGCGCCGGCCTCACTCGGAGGCCGGGAACCTCACTCGCTCGTGGCCCATGGCCGACCCGGCAGTCACGAAAAGCAGATTAGCGGCGCCCGGGCCGCCATTGCAAGATCAGATTCCTTCGCGATGGGCGATGGCGGCGGCCTGCGTGCGGCTGGAGACGCTCAGCTTGCCGAGGATGTTCGACACGTGCACACTCGCCGTCTTGGGGGAGATGAACAGCGCCGCCGCGATCTCCCGGTTGTTGCGGCCCTCGGCGACGAGCTTCAGCACCTCCCGCTCCCGCCCCGTGAGGGAGGCGAGCGGGCCGGCCGGGCCGGTCCGGGCCGCGGCCCCCGCGCGGCCGGTCCCGAGCCGGGCGCGGGCGCCGAGGTCGCGCAGCGCGCCCAGCAGCGGCTTCGCGCCGAGCCGCTCGGCGGCCTGCACGGCCGCCCGCCACTGCACGGCGGCCTCGTCCCGGTCCCCGTTCTCGGCGAGGGCCTCCGCCAGCCGCCAACGCGACCGCGCCACCTCGTAGACGAACCCGCCGTCCGCGTCGCCGTAGGTGAACAGGTCGGCCGTCCTGCGCCACAGGTCGACGTCGTGGACGCCGTCCAGGCGGCGGCGCTCGGCCTCGGCGCGGGCCAGCCAGCCCTGCCCCTCCCAGCCGAGCCAGGTACGGGGCCGCCCGTCGACGTTGACCGCCACGACGCTGCGCGCGACCCGCAGGAGCGCGTCGCCGGCCTCCCGCGCCGCCCGCAGCGCCTCCTCGTCGCCGGCGGCGCGGGCGCGGGCCGCCCGGTCCGCCTCCGCCCACAGCCCGGTCGCCGCCACGCGGATCGCCCCGATCGTGTCGACGTAGATGGTGTCGAAGACGTCGCGGACGTGCTCGGCCGCCGTGTCCGGGTCGCCGCGCCAAAGCGCGTGCTCGGCGGCGAGCCCCCGGGCGAGGTAGTTGAGGAACCCGTCCTGGCCCCACAGTGGAGCGATCCAGCGCAGCCGCTCCTCGACCGTGGGGGCGCCTTGCGCGACCTCCAGGAACAGGGCGTACGCCGACACCTGCGCCTCGGGCGTCCGCACGACCTGCACCGTGAAATCGTCGGCGAGCCGCTCCGCCTCCGCCCAGTTCCCCGACGTGTAGTGGACGAGGTACCGCAGGCACCGCAGCACGATGCCGAACGTGCTCCAGACGATCCCGTTGTCCACCGCGTACTTCACGCCCTCGTCGGCGGCGCGGACCGCGCCCGCGAGGTCGCCGCGGTCGAACTTCGACCGGGCGTGGTGGAACAGCGCCCGCATCGCGATCATGGAGCTGTCGCCGGCCGCCGCGGCCAGCTCGTGGGCGCGGGCGAACAGCTCGGAGACTCCGGTGCCGGCCTCCCGCGACTCGCGGTACACGCCGAGCGTGACCAGCAGGCTGGCCTCGGCGCCCGGGGCCCCCGCCCGGCGCGCGGTCTCGATCGCGCGCTCGGCGAACCCGGGCATCTCCCCGTCCGGGTCCCGGTACATCAGCGTCCGGGCGTAGGTGGCGAGCGCGCCGGCGCGCTCCACGGTCGGCGGGTCGGCCGGCAGCATCGCGACCGCCTCCCGCGCCACCGCCTGCGACTCCCTGTCCTCGTCGAGGTCGCCGAGGTAGGCGGCCAGGTGCTCGCGCATCAGGCAGCCGAGCCGCACGTCGGCGGGATCGGCCGAGGCGACCATCCGGCGCAGCCGGTGCACCGCCCGCCGCAGCTCGCCGGCCCGCGCGGACGCCTGGGCGGCCGCCAGCGACAGCCGCATCCGGTCCGTGCCCGCCGCGGCCTCCGGGTCCGGGACGGCGTCCCACAGCTCCAGCGCCCGGTCATAGTGCTCGTAGGCCTCGGCCGGCGCGGCGAGGCGGTCGGCCTCGCGGCCCGCCCGGACGGAGGCGGCGAACGCGGCGGGCAGGTCGTGCGCGGCGAGGCTGTGGTGCGCCAGCTCGGCGGCCGACCCGCGCGTGCCGTCCGGGAGGCCGGCGAGGAGCCGGGCGAAGTCGGCGTGCAGCCGGGTCCGCTCGCCGGGCAGCAGGTCGCCGTAGACGGCCTCCCGCAGCAGCGCGTGCCGGAACGTGTACCCGGCGCCGGACGGGACGAGCAGCTGGTGCGACACCACCTCGCGCAGCGCCTCGCCGACGGTCGCCTCGTCCAGCCCCGACACGCGGCGGACCAGCTCGTCGTCGACGCGGCGGCCCGCGACGGCCGCGACCCGCAGCACGCGCTGGCCCGCGTCCGAGAGCCGCTCGATCCGCGACAGCAGCAGGTCGGCGAGCGCGGACGGCAGCCCGGCCGCCCCGTCGTCCTCGACGTCCAGGCCCGAGGAGTACAGCTCGGCCGCGTAGAAGGGGTTGCCCTCCGACCGGCGGTGCACCCGCTCGACGGTCCGCGCCGTGACCGGGGCGGACCCGTGCGCCAGCTCGGCGAGGTACTGGGCGGTCTCGCCCGGCCCGAACGGGCGGACCTCGACCCCCGTGACGTTCGGCAGCCGCAGCAGCTCCGCGACGACGGGCCGCAGCGGATGCCGCCGGTGCAGGTCGTCGGACCGGTACGTGCCGACGAGGCAGACCCGCTCGCGCTGCAGGACGCGGCTGAGGAACGTCAGCAGGTGCCGCGTCGACCGGTCGGCCCAGTGCAGGTCCTCCAGGACGAGCAGGACGGGACGGTCGTCGCCCAGCTCCCCGAGCAGGCCGAGCACCGCGCCGAACAGCTGCTGCTGGCCGAGCTCGGAGCCCGCGCCGGGACCTCCCTCGCCGTCCGGCAGCAGGCGCGCGAGCGCGGGCCGGGCGTCGAGCGCGGCGCACAGCTTCTCCGACTCCGCCTTCCCGGCGTGCGCGGCCGCCCACAGCGCGTCGGTGAGCGGCAGGTACGGCATGCTCTCGCCCAGCTCGGCGCACTGCCCGACGAGCACCGTGCAGTCGCGGACCTGGGCGGCGGCGGTGAGCGCGGACACCAGGTGCGTCTTGCCGACCCCCGCGTCCCCGCTGACGAGCACGACGCCGGCGCTGCCCGCCGCGGCGCGGTCCAGCGCGGCGGTCAGCTCGGCGAGTTCCGCCGCCCTGCCGATCAGCACGAACTGCCCCTTCTGGTCATCCCGGTCGAGTATCCCACCCCGGGGGACGTGGACGGGCCCCGGATCCGAGGAGGGTCCGGGGCCCGTGGGGACGGTGCGCGTCAGCTCGCGAGGGCGGGGGCCTTGGCGCTCTCCTGCTCCGCCTCGTCCTCCTCGGCGGCGGGCTCGGGGACGGGCAGCACCTTCAGGTACGCCCGGAGCGTCTCGGCGGCGATCCGCTCCAGCGAGTAGCGGGAGCGGGCGCGGTCGCCGGCGGCGATGGAGTAGCCGTGCAGCGTGGTCTCCTCGGACAGCAGCTGCCGGACGGCCCGCCCGATCACGACCGGGCGCCCCGGCGGGACGTGGATGCCGGTGATGTGGTCGAGGACCTCGTCGGCGTTGCCGCCGGCCGGGGTCGCCACCACGGGGACGCCGCAGGCCATGGCCTCCAGCGGCGCCGTCGGGGACGGCTGGAGCGGGGCCAGGGACAGCGCGAGGGCGGCGGTGCGCAGCAGCTTCGGCAGCGACTTGCGGGGCAGCCGCCCGAGGAGGATGACCCGGTCGGCGACGTGCAGCTCCTTGGCGAGCATCCGCAGCCGGTGGACGCCCGCGTCCTGCTCCAGGTCCTCGCGCTCCGGGCCGCCCGCGACGGCCAGCTCGGCGTCGGGGACGTGCACCAGGGCGCGCATCGCGGTCTCGACCTCGGCGCCGAGGTCGTCGACGACCATCACGAGGCGGGCTCGGCCGCCGTGCGGCATCGCGGGGCCGACCTGGCTGAACAGCTCGGAGTCGACGCCGTAGGGGACGACGGCGACCGACGGCCGCGGGACGCCCATCCGCACGACCGCGGAGGCCTCCTCGGTGTGCCCGGCGAGGACCAGGTCGGCGTCGCGCCCGATGGCCTTCTCCAGGCGGTCGCGGTGGGGGTGGACCTGGCGTCCGGCCTGCCGCTCGACGGCGGCGACGCCGTGGTAGCTCTGGACGAACGGGATGCCGAGCTCGCGGGCGACGGCGCAGGCGGCCAGGCCGCCGATCCAGCCGTGCGCGTGCACGATGTCGGGGCGCGCCGAGCCGGACCAGCGGCGGCGCAGCCCGTCGGCGAAGTCGCGAAGGTGCTGGAGCAGCTCGTCGTCGGACAGCGGGCGGGCCGGCCCCGCGTCGAGGTGCACCAGGGCGGCGCCCTGGGCGAGCCGGACGCGGCCGCGGGCGGACCTGTCCTGGCGGCGCGTGTAGACCGTGACCTGGTTCGGCTCACCGTCGGCGACGAGCGGACGGGTCAGCGAACGAGCGAGATCCCGGACGTGGACTGACTGCAGGTGCTCGCCGTCGAGGTCGGAGGCGGACACCAGAGCAATGTGAAGCGGGCGATGCATGACGGATCCTCCGGGACTACACAGGGGAAGCTCGGAGGTATCTGCGTCGTAGACACCTGCTCGGACAGTTTCCTATCCCTCCCTCCTGTTCGTCAAACCCGACGAAACGGAATACCTACCTCCGTGCCCCTCCGCGAGCGGCTCACCTGCGGCGATACTGGGAGAGATGGACGACGAACCGATCTGGTACGTGGCGTACGGCTCGAACCTGTTCCGGGACAGGTTCCGCTGCTACCTGGCCGGCGGGCGGCCGAGCGGCGGGGCCCGCCACTACACGGGCTGCCGCGACCCCCGGCCCGCCCGCGCCGAGCGCCCGGTCACGGTCCCCGGCGGCATCTACTTCGCGCTGACGTCCCTGACCTGGGGCGGCGGCATGGCCTTCTACGACCCGGACCTCCCCGGGCGCGCCGCGGCCCGCGCCTACCTGCTCACCCGCCGCCAGTTCTGCGACGTCCTGTCCCAGGAGATGCGCCGCGGCGTCGGGGCCGACCACGACCTCGGCGAGGCCCTCGCCCGCGGCCGCCAGCGCCTCGGCCCCGGGCGCTACGAGACCGTCCTCAAGGTGGGGGAGCTCGGCGGCCGCCCCATGCTCACCTTCACCTCGCCCGAGCCGCACCCTCCGAACGCGCCCACCGCCCCCTACCTGGCGATGCTCGGCCGCGGCCTGCGCGAGGCGCACGGCTGGTCCGCCGCCCGCGCCGGCGCCTACCTCGCCGCCCGTCCCGGCGCGCGCGGCCACTGGGCCCCCGGGGAGGTCTCCGCCCTCCTCGGCTAGGTTCGAGCCATGAACCCCGGTGACGTCGTCGACGACTTCGAACTCCCCGACGAGACGGGCGAGGTGCGCAGCCTGACCGGCCTGCTGGCGAAGGGCCCCGTCGTCCTGTTCTTCTACCCGGCGGCCATGACCCCCGGCTGCACCGCCGAGGCCTGCCACTTCCGCGACCTGGTCGCCGAGCTCGCGGAGGCGGGCGCCCACCCGGTGGGCATCAGCGCCGACCCGGTCGCCAAGCAGAAGGAGTTCGCCGACGCGCACTCGCTCGGCTACCCGCTGCTGTCCGACCCGTCCGGAGAGGTCCGCGCGCGTTTCGGCGTCAAGCGGTCCCTGGCCCTCATGCCGACCAAGCGCCAGACGTTCGTGATCGACACCGACCGCCGCGTCCTCGCGGTGGTCAGGAGCGAGATCCGCATGAACGCCCACGCCGACAAGGCCCTGGAGGCGCTCAGGGCCCGTCGGGGCTGACCTCGCCGGAGACGACCGGCAGCGTGATCGCGGACGGGTGGCCGGGCGCGTGGAAGATCTCCTGGTCCGCGGTGAGCATCTCGGTGGCCGTGCCGATGGGGGCGCCGGTGCCGGGGTTGCGGGCCACGCGGGGGTAGGCGCCGCTGGCCACCTGCACGCGGACGCGGTGGCCGCGGCGGAAGCGGTGGCCGACCGGCCAGAGCTCGACGGCGACGCGGCGGACGCCGTCCTCCCCCGGCTCCGGGGAGCCGGGGACGAGGCGGCGCATGCCCTCGCAGAGGTTGAGGGACTCGCCCTCGGGCGTGACGTCGCAGAGCCGCACGACGAAGTCGGTGTGCTCGCGGTTCGAGCGGATGTGCAGGTCGGCGGTGACCGGGCCGATGACCTCCAGGTCCTCGTCCAGGACGCCCGAGGTGTAGGTCAGCACGTCCCGGCGGCGCTCCAGGCGCCGCTGGTCGGTGGACGGGTGCGTCTCACCGAGCAGAGTGGGCCCGCCGAGGAACGGCGTCGGGTGGTTCGGGTCGTAGCGGTAGGAGTCGGGCTCCGACTCCGGCGGCTCGCCGGGGGACAGCGCGCCCGCCGGCTGCAGGTGCCAGCGCTCCTCGCGCATGCCGGGGACGGGCCAGTCGGGGAACTCGCGCCACTCGTCCGCGCCGGTGACGAAGAGCCGGACGGGCTGCGCGCGGAGCCCGGACGGGTCGTCCAGCAGGTGGGCCCGGAACCATGCGATGGAGTCGTTGACCGAGCCGCGCATCATGCGCTGGTCGGCGTGGAACCAGGGGCCGATCGTCAGGTAGGGGCGCCGGCCGGCCGCGCGGAGGGCCGCGTAGTCCTTCATCTGCCACGGCAGGAAGATGTCGTACCAGCCGCCCGTCATGTTCACCGGCGCGGTGACGTGCGAGACGGTGGTGCTGAAGTCGCGCTTGTCCCAGAACGGGGTGTCGGGGCCGTTGACCAGCAGGTCCTGGAAGAACCGCTGCTGCCCGCCGGTCGCGAGCCGGTCGAGTTCGGCCAGCGGGCGTCCCGAGAGCGTGGCGCGGCGGGCGCGGCGCGGCGACATGATGCCGGTCGTGATGCCCGACAGGGAGTTCTTCATCCGCGCGGTCAGGTCGACCCAGATGAGCGCCGACTCCAGCGCGAACGTGCCGCCGACGTTGACGGCGTCCCGGAAGGTGGACGCCGTGACCTGCATCGACAGCGCCTTCAGTTCGGGCCCGGCCTCGGCGGCGACGGCCCACTGGACGTAGCCGAGGTAGCTCGGGCCGTGCATGGCGAACGTGCCGCCGAACCACGGCTGCGACCTCAGCCACTCGATGGTGGCGAGCCCGTCCTCGCGCTCGTCCAGCGCCTCGAAGACGCCGCCGGACCCGAAGCCGCCGCGCACGCTCTGCACCACGGCCTGGAAGCCGTGCGAGGCGAACCCCTGCCCGCACATGAGTCCGAACGGCCCGCGCCGCCCGTAGGGCGAGCGGACCAGCACCGTCGGCGCCCGCTCGACGTCGGCGGGCGAGTACCGGTCGGCCAGCAGCGTCACGCCGTCGGCGGCGGGCACCTCCAGGTCCCGCTCGACCGTCACCCGGTGGGGGCCGTTCCGCAGTCCCAGCGCCGTGACCCCGAGCCGGCGCATCACTCCCACACTCACCACTTGATCGATCGTAACCGGCAGGTCCGCGGGCCTTGCAGTCACATGTCCCGTGATGTGCCTCGCAGCGCCCCCGGTCTTCACTACGATCGTGGACGCTAACTCCGCAAAACGGACCTTTTGCATGCGGCGCAGCCGCCGGACAGAGGAGGAATCTTCCGCGTCATGGGTGTTCACCTGGGCGATCTGAGCTGGCAGCGAGGGGCGGCCGCGGTCGCCGTGCTGGTGATCGCGGTCGGGATCGCGGTGATCCTGCGGCTGCTGACCGGCAGGCTGTTCCGGCGGGCGGGCGACACCCGCTGGGCGTGGGACGACCTGGCCGCCCGCCTGGTCAAGGACCTCGCGGTGCCGGTCTCGGTGCTCCTCGGCCTGTGGGGCGCGGCCAAGGTGCTGGAACTGCCCCGGGGCACGCTGGACGTGACCGCGAAGGTGCTCACGGCCACCGCCATCCTCGTCGTGTCGCTGGCGATGGCCCGCCTGATCGCGGGCTCGGTCACCTCGATCGCGCTGGCCCGGCAGGGCGTCGCGGCGAACGTGACGATCTTCGCCAACATCACCCGGGTCGTGGTGATGTGCGTCGGCATCCTGGTGATGCTCCAGAGCCTCGGGATCTCGATCTCGCCGCTGCTCGGCGCCCTGGGCGTGGGCGGCCTCGCGGTCGCGCTCGCCCTCCAGGACACACTGGCCAACCTCTTCGCGGGCGTGCACGTCCTGGCGTCCAAGACGATCGAGCCGGGCGACTACATCAAGCTGAGCAGCGGCCAGGAGGGGTACGTCGTCGACATCAACTGGCGCAACACCTCCATCCGCACCTTGTCGGACAACATCGAGGTCATCCCGAACCAGCGGTTCTCCGACACGATCCTCACCAACTACCACCGCCCCGCCGAGGACATGTCGCTGCTGATCCAGGCCCGCGTGGCCTACGAGAGCGACCTGGAACGCGTCGAGAGCGTGGTCGTCGAGGTCGGCCAGGAGGTCATGAACGAGGTTCAGGGCGGCGTGAAGGACGCCGAGACCCTCGTGCGGTTCCACACCTTCGGCGACTCGTCGATCGGCTTCACCGTGATCCTGCGGACCGACGAGTTCGGCGACCAGTTCCGCCTGAAGCACGAGTTCGTCAAGCGGCTGCACCGCCGCTTCGCCAAGGAGGGCATCGAGATGCCCTACCCCCGCCGCCAGCTCATCCTGCCCGACGGCGAGGGGACGCACGGCCTGGTCAGCCGATGAACCGGACGTCGGGGTGGCGGGCCGACGGGCGGTCGAGGACCGGGCGGTGCCGCCCGCGCAGCGCCCGGTCGAAGAACGCCGTGACGTAGGCCCGGAGCGACGCCGTCATCCGGGCCGGATCGACCGTCCCGACGAGGGCGGCCCGCTGCTCGGCCGGAATGTCGAGCTTCTCGTCCAGCGCCGGCAGGACGGACTGGACGTCGGTGTAGGAGTAGTGGCTCGCGGCGGGCACGTTCAGGTCCCGCTTCCACCCGGTCGAGCGGCTCCAGAACGAGCCCCAGGACGGGCTGGTCAGGTGCGTCTGCGGGGAGCCGCCCGTGGCGGCCCCCATCAGCATGAACGGGCGGTCGAGCCCGGTCTCGGCGACCTCCACGAAGTCGTTCTCCGCGTACTGCATGGTGCCGTCCATGTCGATGCCCGCGTCCACGCGCCGGTCGGTGCGCATGGCCTCGGCCGCCTCGATGCCGCCCGCGGAGTGCCCGACCATGCCCACCCGGGACAGGTCGAGCGTCCGGCCGAGACCGCGGGGGAGGGCCCGCCCCTCGGCGTCGGGGTTGCGGCCGCCTCGCAGGGCGGCGAGCCGGTCGAGGACCAGCCGGGTGTCCTTCACGCGCGCGTCCAGCGCGGTCCTCAGCCGTTCGGGGCCCTGCGGCGGCAGGCGCTGCGGCTCGACGCGCCCGCCGGGGAACTCGACCGGGGCCGTCTCGTAGGTGTGGTCCACGGTCACCACCACGTACCCGCGGCTGGCCAGCTCCTCGGCGAGCGTGGTGCCGAGCGCGCGTGGGACGCCGAACCCGGGGG
The DNA here is from genome assembly GCF_040649235.1 of Spirillospora sp. NPDC049024. Taxonomy (NCBI): domain Bacteria; kingdom Bacillati; phylum Actinomycetota; class Actinomycetes; order Streptosporangiales; family Thermomonosporaceae; genus Spirillospora; species Spirillospora sp. NPDC049024. Next base: position 12,637 of record NZ_JBEZFD010000019.1, on the reverse strand, counting down.
AGTACAGCACGACGGGCCTCGCGCGGCGCGCGTCGGCGGGGGCGCCTTCCGCGGCGTGGGTGCGGGTGGCCGCCCAGTCGACCGTCCCGGCCTTGAACACGCCGAGCGCGTCGACCTGGGAGAGCGCCCGCGCGACCCCGGGCCGCAGGTAGGGCGCCGCCGGCCCCGAGGCCCGCGCGGCCGGGTACCAGACGCCGACCATCAGCTCGCGGGTCCGGCCGGGCACCCACGGGTCGGGGCGCCCGGCGTCCACGAGGTGCAGCTCGGTCGTCCCGACGGCCCGGTGCGGGCCGGTGGGGCGGGGCAGTTCGAACGTCGCGGGCGCGGTGCCGGCGGTCTTCACCGCGTGGGCGGAGGCGCCGCACGCGGTCAGGACGAGCGGAAGGACGGCCGCGGCCGGGAGCAGGCGGCGGGAGACAGGTGATCGCATCCCCGCAGCCTCGCGGCCGCGGCCCCCCTCCCGGTCATGGACGAACGGCCGCCGCGGCCCCCGACTTTCGTCAGGGCCGGAGCTCTCGTCAGGGCCGGACGATCGGCATCAGCACCTCGTCGACGAGCGTCGCCAGGTCGTCGTCGGTGATCGGGCCGCCCTCGGTGAGGTTCCGGTACACCATCACGGACGGGCCGACGTCCGAGATCAGCCGGGTCGCGGCGTCCGGCCGGATCTCCCCGCGAGCGGCGGCCTCCTGGAGCGCCTCGTAGAGCAGTTCGCGGACGGGCCTGGACAGCCGGTCGCGCACGACGTCGTGGACGAGGCCCATCCCCTCGTCGCTCTCCGTCTTCAGCACCCGGAACGCGGCGCCGCGGCAGGCGATCAGCGTGTCGCGCAGGCAGCCCAGGATCTGGAGCATGTCCTCGCGCACCGAGCCGGTCGCCGGCGCGGTCGGCGGTTCGGGCAGGGCGTGCTTGAGCGCGTCGGTGATCAGCTCGTCCTTGGACCGCCAGCGCCGATAGAGCGCGGCCTTGCCGGTGCGGGCGCCGTTCGCGACGCCCTCCATGGTCAGCCCGCGGTAGCCGACCGCCTCCAGCTGGGCGAACACGGCGTCGAAGATCGCCGCCTCCAGGTCGCCGCCGCGGCGCCGGGTCGCGGGCGCCGCGTCGGTCGCGGCGGCCTTCGGGTTCCCGAGGTTCGCAGGAGTCACGGCACGATCCCGAAAATAGTGAACGCTAGCGTTCTCTTTCGTGCGCATCGGTGGTACGTTCCCCACATAGTGTACGTCGCCGTTCCTTATTTTCGGAGAGGTTCCCCTTGACCGCAGCCCACGGGCGGACGGCCGCACCCCGGGAGTCGACACCTCCCGGCGCCGCCGCGCCGCCCCTCCATCATCGTGCAGGAACCGTCCTCGCCGTCATCGTCGGCTGCCAGCTCATGATCGGCCTGGACACCTCCGTCGTCACCATCGCGCTCCCGGACGTCCGGGCGGGCCTCGGCCTGACCACCGGGGGCCTCGCCTGGATCCAGAACTCCTACATGCTCGCATTCGGCGGCCTGCTCCTGCTCGGCGGGCGCGCCGGGGACGTGTTCGGGCGCCGCCGCGCCTTCACCGCCGGGATCGTGCTGTTCACCGCCGCGTCGCTGGCCGGCGGGCTCGCGGAGGCGGGCTGGTGGCTGCTGGCCGCCCGCGCCGCCCAGGGCGTCGCCGCCGCCGTCGCCGCGCCGAGCGCGATGGCGCTGATCGCCACGAACTTCGCGGGCGCGGCCCGCGTCCGCGCGCTGAGCGTCTTCTCCGCGGTGACCGGCGCGGGTGCCGCCGTCGGCATGATCGTCGGCGGGGTGCTGACCGAGGCCGGGTCCTGGCGCTGGGTGTTCTTCGTGAACGTCCCGGTCGGCCTGGCGCTGGCCCTGGCCGCGCCGCGCGTCCTCACCGAGACGCCGCGCCGCCCCGGCCGCTTCGACGTGCTCGGCGCCGTCGTGTCCACGACCGGCATGACCGCCCTCGTCTACGCGCTGATCCGGGTCGGGTCCGACGACTGGGGCGACGGCCGGGCGGTCGCGGCGTTCGGGGCGGCGGCCGCCCTGCTCGCCGCCTTCGTGGCGGTGGAGTACCGCGCCGGCAGCCCGGTCATGCCGCTGTGGCTGCTGACGGGCCGCGACCGCGCCGCGTCCTACCTGACCCAGCTGTGCCTGGCGGCCGCCATGTTCGGCTCGTTCTTCTTCCTCACCCAGTACCTGCAGCAGGTGCTCGGCTACGGGCCGCTGCGCGCCGGCGCCGCGTTCCTGCCGATGGTGGGGATGCAGTTCCTCGTCGTGCGGACCGCGCCGCGGCTGCTGGCCCGCCTCGGCGCCCGCCCGCTCGTCGTCGCCGGGACGCTCCTCGTCGGCGCCGGGCTGCTGTGGCTGTCGCTGCTGTCGCCGGGGGACGGCTACGCCGGCGCGCTGCTGGCGCCGTTCGTCCTGATGGGGGCGGGCGGCGGGCTGTCGATCCTGCCGCTGAACGCGACGATCCTGGGCAGCGTCGAGCCGGAGCAGTCGGGTGCGGCGGCGGGGGTCGCGCAGACCATGCTGTGGTCGGGCGGGTCGCTCGGCTCGGCCGTCATGGTGACGGCCTACGGGTCCTCCTCGTCCGGCCGCGGCCTCGCGGGGACCGTCGACGGGATGGACGCGGCGTTCGCGACCGGCGCGGCCTTCGCCGCCGCCGCGCTGCTGGTGGCGCTGGTCGTGCTGCGCGTCCGGCGCTGAGGCTCACGCGGGCGGGGGAGCGACCTCCTCGAACCAGGCGAGCAGCTCGGTGTCGCCGACCAGCCGCGCGGTGTCGGCGGCCGACGGCGACCCCGCCAGCGGGTCGGCCCCCGCCTCCAGCAGGGCCCGCACGACCTCGGTCTCCCGCTTGAACACCGCGCCCGCGAGCGGCCGGTGGCCGAGGTCGTTGGCCCGGTCGGGGTCGGCGCCGCGCAGCGTGAGCGCCCGGACGGTCTCCGGATGCCCGTGGCAGGCCGCGTGCATGAGCAGGGTCTCGCCCCGGTGGTCGGACAGGTTCACCGGCACCCCGGCGTCCACGTGGGACAGGATCCCCCGCGTGTCGCCGGCGCGCGCCATCTCGAACAGCCGCCTCGCGACCTCGTCGGAACCGGGCCGGGAGCCGTCCCCGAGGGGGAGCTCGCTGTCGGCGGTGAGGAGCCCGCCCAGGCTGTCCTCCCCGTAGGTGAGGCGCTTCTCCAGCGCGACCAGCGCCCCGTCCTCGGGGAACGAGGCGAACCGGACGTCGTCGGCCAGCGCCCGCATGATCATCAGTCCGCGCCCGTTCTCCGCGGACGGGTCGGGCGGCGCGAAGCGCGCGGCGTCGAACCCCGTGCCGGAGTCGATCACCTTGATCACGCAGCGCCGGTCCTGGATCATCGCCCGCACGGTGTAGTCCGCCCCGTGCTCGGCGTGCTTGATCACGTTGGTGCACGCCTCGGTCAGCATCATCTCGATGTCGTCGCGGATGTGGCCCTCGACACCGAGCGCGGCGAGCGCCGCGTCCAGGAGCTTTCGCGTCGCCGGAACGCTGGCCACGTCCCGCGGAAGCACGAGGTCCATGGTGATTTCCACATCATCTCCATCCGTCCCCATGAATCGTGCCCCACCGGCCGCGATGAAACATGGGACGGACGGTCAGCGCGGGTCGGCGGGCCTCGGCGCGTACTCGTCCACGTACTCCTGGCCCGACAGCCGCTGGATCGCCTCCATGATCTCGTCGGTGACCTCCCGGGCCGCCCGGCCGCGCGGCACGCCCTTGTCCCGGTCGCGGAAGTCCATCGGCGCGCCGATGCGCAGCCCGATCCGGCCCGGCCGAGGGACGGCCTGCCCCCGGGGCTGCACCTTGTCGGTCCCCTCGATCGCCACCGGGACGACGGGCGCCCCGGTACGCATCGCCAGGCGCGCCACGCCCGTCCGGCCGCGGTAGAGCCGCCCGTCCGGCGACCGCGTGCCCTCGGGGTGGATCGCGAACACGCCGCCGCCCTCCAGCACCGCCGCCGAGGTCTCCAGCGCGTCGAGCGCGGCCCGCCCGCCGGACCGGTCGACCGCGATGGCGCCGACGCTGCGGAAGAACGTCGCGGTGGCGCGGCCCCGCAGGCCCGTCCCGGTGAAGTACTCGTGCTTGCCGAGGAAGTGGACCCGCCGCGGCACCATCAGCGGCAGCACGAACGAGTCGAGGAACGCCAGGTGGTTCGCCGCGAGGATCACCGGCCCGATCCGCGGGACGTGCCGCAGGCCGCGCACGCTCGGCAGGAACGCGACGCGCATCGCGGGTCCCATGACCACATGCTTCATGAGGGGATAGATCAGGCGTTCGGGGTCCATGTCCGAGCAGGCTATGGTGCGCGCCGTACCGCCGCCGTTGGCGCCCGATACAAGTTCGGCGTCCGGGATCTTGTAGGAACCCGCACTTGCCCCGCCCCGCGGGTCAGCCCCCGGCGGCGGCCGCGTTCAGCTGCCGGACCAGCTTGCGGACCGCGACCGCCGCCGGCCCGGTCCGCGCCGTCAGCTCGTCGATCCGCCGCCGGTGCCGCCGCCGGTCCGCCCCCGGCAGGACGGTCTTCAGCTCGCCCGCCGCCGCCAGCGCCACCGCCGCGGCGTCGTAGCTGTTCACGTGCGCCACCGGACGCCCCCGCAGCGCCGACGACGCCCCGCCCCACAGCGCCTTCACCACCCGGGGGTCCTTCACGGTGACCTCGTCGCGCGGGAACAGGCCGAGGACCCTGCGCGAGCGGACCCTGATCCAGCCGCCGCGCACCAGCTCGCCGCGCACCGCCGGCACGATGGCCCGGGCGTCCTTGCGCACCCAGTGCTGCCACGACCGGGGCCGCGACGCCGCGATCTGCGCCAGCACGCCGTACGGGTCGTCGCCCGGCGTTCCCGGGACGGGCCTGCGCCGCTCCTCGCCGAGCCGCCCGTCCAGGTACAGCTCGGTCAGCGCGGCGGCGCGCAGCACGTAGCCGAGCCGCGCGCCGCCCCTGGTCATCCGCTGCTTGCGCAGGTCGTACGCCAGCAGGTACATCCGCGCCGGCAGCGAGTCCGGAACATCGACCATGGCTAGTCCTCGCCCCCGCCCTCCGGCGGGCTTCCCTCGTCATCGTCCCGGGCCTTGCGCGGCCGCCCGGGCCTCCGCATCCGTCCCGCCGACCCGGGCATCCGCCCCGCGTCCGCGAGCGCCTTGCGCAGCAGGAACTCGATCTGCGCGTTGGTGCTGCGCAGCTCGTCCCCGGCCCACCGCGCCAGCGCGTCGTGCACGGCCGGGTCGAGCCGCAGCAGGATCTTCTTGCGCTCCGCCACCGGTCGCCGCGGTCACTGGTAGAGCGAGCCGGTGTTGACCACCGGCTGGGCGTCCCGGTCGGCGCACAGCACCACCAGCAGGTTGCTGACCATCGCCGCCTTGCGCTCCTCGTCCAGGTCGACCACGTTCTCCTCGTCCAGCCGGTCGAGCGCGAGCTGCACCATCCCGACCGCGCCCTCCACGATCCGCTGCCGCGCCGCCACCACCGCGCCCGCCTGCTGCCGGCGCAGCATCGCCTGCGCGATCTCCGGCGCGTACGCCAGCCGGGTGATCCGCGACTCGATGATCTTCACGCCGGCGGACGCGACCCGCTGCGCCAGCTCCTCCGACAACTGCCCGGTGATCTCGTCGGCATTGTCGCGCAGCGAGGTCCGGTCGTGGGCGTCATAGGGGAAGCTGCCCGCGATGTGCCGGACGGCGGCCTCGGTCTGGAACGCCACGAACTCCACGAAGTCGTCCACCTCGAACACGGCCCGCGCGGTGTCGGCCACCTGCCACACCACCACGGCCGAGATCTCGATCGGGTTCCCGTCCAGGTCGTTGACCTTCGCGAGCCCGGTCTCGTGGTTGCGGATCCGCGTCGACACCTTGCGCCGCTCCGTCAGCGGGTTCACCCACCGCAGCCCGTCGGTGCGCACCGTCCCCTTGTACCGCCCGAGCAGTTGCAGCACCCGCGCCTCACCGGGCGCCACCGGCGTCAGCCCCACCGAGACGACCAGCCCGGCCACCCCCAGCAGCGACCCGACCACGACCCCCGCCGAGAAGGCGGCGGCCCCGCCGACCAGCACCCCGGCGACCACCGCCGCCGCTCCCGCCAGGACCAGCAGCAGCGCACCCCCGAGCATCCCCCACCCGCTCCGGTCCGCCGCCGCCCACTCACTGATCTTCGGCCGTGGCATCTCCACCCCCGCCGCCGCGTCCCCCATCCGTTCCTCCCTCTCCCGAGTTATCACCGACATAGCAAAGTGATATCACATTTTCCGGTCCGGGGAAACGGCCGGGACCTTCCGGGCACACCGTGATCCCGCCCGTCGTCCGGGCGGGGCCACGGCGGTCAGTGGGCCGAGACGAGCTCGGGCTCCTCGGTTTCGGGGATCACCTTGGGGACGTTCCGGAGGGTGATCAGGGCGAAGGCCGCGACCAGGACGGCGAAGCCGGCGCTGCAGGTGAGGGCGGCGTGCATGCCGTCCACGAAGGCGTCGCGGGCGGCGGCGGCGACCTGGGCGGCGAGGGTGCCGGGCAGGTTCGCGGCCGTCTGGAGCGCGGCGCCGAGGGAGTCGCGGGCGGCGGAGGCGGCCGGGGCGGGGACGCCGGCGGGCAGGTCCAGGACGTTCCGGTACACCGCGTTCAGGACGCTGCCGAGGACGGCCATGCCGAGCGCGCCGCCGAGTTCGGTGGCCGTCTCGGAGATCGCGGACGCGGCGCCGGAGCGGTCCTTCGGGACCGACGCGAGGACGGTGTCGGCGGTGACCGTCATCGCGAGCCCCATCCCGATGCCGGACAGCAGCATCGCGGGGACCATCGCCCAGTAGGAGGTGTGCAGGCCGATCGTCGTGAAGAGGGCGAAGCCGCCGGCGGAGACCAGCATGCCCAGCGCGACGACGCGGGCGCGGCCGAGCGCGCCGATGAGCGGCGGGGCGAGCGCGGCGCCGCCGATCATGGCGCCCGCGGCGCCGGGCAGGCCCGCCAGGCCCGCCTTCAGCGGCGACCAGCCGAGCGCGAGCTGGAAGAACAGCGAGAAGATCAGCGACTGGGCGACCAGGGCGAACATCGCGAACATGTTGGTGCCGATGGACCCGGTGAACGCGGCGCGGCGGAACAGCCGGACGTCGATCAGCGGCTCGGCCGCGCGGGTCTGCCGGACGAGGAACGCGGCGAGCGAGACGGCGCCGACCAGCGCCGCGACCGGGACCTGGAGCTCGTCCACGCCGTGCGCGGCGGCCTCCTTGATCGCGTAGACGAGGCCGAGGACGCCGAGCACCGACAGCGGCACGCTGAGCAGGTCGAGGCGGCCGGGCACGGGGCCCCGCGACTCGGGCAGCACGGCCGCGCCGGCGACGAACGCCACCGCCATCAGCGGCACGTTGATCATGAAGACGGAGCCCCACCAGAAGTGGTCGAGCAGGGCGCCGCCGATGACGGGGCCGAGCCCGACCGCGAGCCCGGCGACGCCGCTGAACGCGCCGACCGCCATCGTCCGCTCCTTCGGCTCGGTGAACGCGCGCCGCAGCAGCGACAGGCAGGACGGCATGAGCGTCGCCCCGGCGACCCCGAGCAGCGCGCGGGCCGCGATCAGCAGTTCGGCGCTCGGCGCGTAGGCGGTCACGGCGGACGCGGCGGCGAACACCGCCGTCCCGATCAGCAGCAGCCTCTTGTGGCCGATGCGGTCGCCGACGCCGCCCATGGTGATCAGCAGGCCGGCGAGCGCGAACCCGTAGGCGTCGGCGATCCACAGGATCTGCGTGGCCGAGGGGTGCAGGTCCGCCGACAGGTGCGGGACGGCCTGGTTCAGCGCGGTCAGGTCGATGTTCGGCACGAGGGCGACGAGGAGGCAGATCGCGAAGGTGCCCCACTTGCGGGCTGAGGAGTTCATGCCCGTGAGGTTCGCGGGCCGCGCTGACCGTCCGCGCACCGTCCGCTGACGGCGCCGGCGCCGCCCGGTCAGCCGCCGGTGAGCAGGGCGAGGGCCTTCTCGCGGGGGAGGGCGGCGCCCCGGGTGTGGGCCGCCTCGTAGGCGTCGCCGCCGAGGAGGGCCCGGGCCTGCGACGTGACGCGCTCGGTGTCGGGGTCGCCCGCCGCCTCGACGCCCCGCAGCGCCATGGCCGCGCCGAGGAGCAGTGCGGCGCGCTCCCCGTCCCCGTCCCGTGCGGCCAGGCCCGCCAGGGCGACCGCCGCGTCCGCCTGGTAGCCGAAGATCGGGTGGTCGAACGACATGTCGACCGCCTCGCGCAGCAGGGCCCCGGCCCGTGCGGCGTCGCCCTCGTCCGCCGCGAGCCAGCCGAGCCCGACCAGCGCCGCGCCCCGCACGCCGGCGGCGATGAAGCGCTCGGAGGAGTAGCCGGTCACCGCCGCCTCGTACATCCGGCGCGCCTCGGCGGCGTCCCCGCGCAGCCGCGCGACGTCGCCGAGCCCCTTGCACCCCCCGGCGATCTTGTCGGGGGTGCCGGCCCGGCGGGCCAGCTCGACGCCGCGCTCGTAGTCCGCCCGCGCCGCGTCCAGGTCGCCGGCGTGGACGTGGACGGCGGCGCGCTGGTAGAGCAGGTCGGCGGTGTCCTCCAGCGCGCCGAGCTCGCCGACCAGCTCCAGGGCCTCGTCCAGCAGAGCGAGGGCCCGCTCCCGGTCGCCGCGCCGGTCGGCGAGCTGGGCGAGCGGGTCGAGCGAGTTGGCGGTGCCCCAGCGGTCACCGCAGGCCCGGAACCCGCGCACCGCCTCCTCGCACGCACGCTCCGTCTCGGCCAGGTCGCCGCTGAACTGGGCGAGGAACCCGTCGCTCATCCGCAGCAGCGCGCGGGTCCACGGCTCGTCCCCGACCTGCCTCTGGAAGACCTCGTGGTCGGTGCGCTCGGGCCCCGCGGTCAGCGCCCACAGCACGATGACCGCCGGGTACCGCACCGGACCGTCGATACCGCGCAGCAGCTCCGCGGCCCGGTCGAGCCACGCCACCGCGCGCTCGCCCGTGGCACCGCCCGACACCGCGTTCGTGACGCACAGGACGTACTCCTCGCCGAGCCCCTCCGGCGGATCGGTGCCGACCACGTCCAGCAGCTCCGACGCCAGCGGCGCGCCCTCGACGCGTCCCCGCAGCCACCAGTACCACGACAGCGGCGCCATGAGCCGGAGCGCCAGCACCGGGTCGGCGCGCGTGCACCGCCGCAGCGCCGCGTGCAGGTTCCCGTGGTCGGCGGCCAGCAGCCCCAGCCACTCCAGCTGGCCGGCGCCCCGCAGGTGGGGCTCCGCGCGGCGGGCGAGGTCGGCGAAGTACTCGGCGTGGGCCCGTTCGAAGCGTTCCGCCTCACCGGCCGCGGCGAGCCGCTCGGCGCAGAACGCCCGCACGGTGTCGAGCATCCGGTACCGGGACCCGTCGCTCTGCACCAGCGACTTGTCGGCCAGCTCCACCAGCAGGTCGTCGGCGTCGTCCAGGCCGCACACGCCCATCGCCGCCTCCAGCGTGAACGCCCCGGCGAACACCGTCAGCCGCCGCGCGAGGGTCTGCTCCGCCTCGTCCAGCAGGTCCCAGCTCCACTCCACGACCGCCCGGAGCGTCTGGTGGCGCCGCGGCGCCGTCCGGTTGCCGCGCGACAGCAGCCGGAACCGGTCGTCCAGCCGCGTCGCGACCTCCGCCACCGGCAGCGACCTGAGCCGCGCCGCCGCCAGCTCGATCGCCAGCGGCAGCCCGTCCAGCGCCCGGCAGATCGCGAGGACGGCCGCGGCGTTGGCCCCGTCCACCGCGAAACCCGGCCGCACCGCTTCGGCCCGGTCCAGGAACAGCCGCACGGCCGGATAGCCGGGCAGCTCCTCCGGGCGCGCGTCGACGGGCGGGACCTTCAGCGGCGGCAACGGCCGCAACGCCTCACCCGTGATCGCGAGGGCCTCCCGGCTGGTCGCCAGCACCCGCAGCTCCGGGCACGCGCTCAGCAGCCGGTGCGTCAGCTCCGCCACGGGCGCGACGACGTGCTCGCAGTTGTCCAGGACGAGCAGGGCCCGCCGCCCCTCCAACGCCGTGACCAGCCGCTCCACCGCGTCCGGCGGCTGCTCGCCGGGCATCGGCCGCATCCCGCCCTCGCGCAGCCCGAGCGCCGCGAGCACCGCGTTCGCCACCTCGCCCCCGGCGACGGGCGCGAGGTCGGCGAAGCACGCCTCGCCGCCGTACCGCCCCGCCGCCTCGATCGCCAGCCGCGTCTTGCCCGCGCCGCCCGGCCCGAGCAGGGTGACGAGCCGCCCGTCCGCGAGCATCTTCCCGACGCGGCGCAGCTCCTCCTCCCGCCCGATGAAGCTCGTGAGCTGCGCCGGCAGGTTCGGCCGGACGGCCGCCGGAGCCTCCCCGCGCAGGATCGCCAGGTGGACGTCCGCCAGTTCCCGCGACGGGTCGGCGCCGAGCTCCTCGGCCAGTACCGTCCGGCCGTCCTCGAACACCGCGAGCGCCTCGGCCTGCCGCCCGCTCCGGTGCAGCGCCCGCATGAGCAGCGCCCGCGCCCGCTCCCGCAGCGGCTGCGCGTCGACCAGGTCGCGCAGCACCGGCACCACCGCGCCGGGGTCCTCGGCGAGCATCGCCTCGCCGTACTCCTCGACGGCCGAGGCCCGCTCCTCCTCCAGCCGCGCCGCCTGCCCGGCCGCGAACGGCGCGGACACGTCGGCCAGCGCGGGCCCCCGCCACAGGCCGAGCGCCTCCCGGAGCAGCCCGGCCGCCTCGTGCCGCCCGGCCGCCTTCGCGTCGGCCACGAGCCGCTGGAACCGGTGGACGTCGACGTCCTCCCGCCGCACGGCGATCCGGTACCCGGCGGCCGTCCCCTCGACCAGCGCCGCGTCGCCCAGCCCCCGCCGCAGGCGCGACACCTGCGACTGCAGGGCGTTGGCCGCCCCGCTCGGCGGGTCCTCCCCGTACAGGCCGTCGATGAGCCGCTCGGTCGGGACGATCCGTCCCGCGTCGAGGAGGAGCATCGCCAGCAACGCCCGCACCAGCGGCCCGCCCACCGGCACGGCGGCCTCGCCGGCCCGGACCTCGACGGGTCCCAGTACGCCGAACTGCATCCCAGGATTCTCCCGCATTACGGTGGTTCCACCGACCTTCGGAGGGACGCGCCATGACCGAGATCGAGATCGTCACCGACTTCCTGTCCGCACTCGAGGACCTCGACGTCGACCGCGCCATGACCCACGCCGCCCCGGGCATGGTCTACCAGAACGTCCCGCTCCCGCCCGCGCGCGGCAGCCACGCGGTCGAGAAGACCCTGCGCGCCATGACCCGCTACGGCACCGGCTTCGAGGCCCGCGTCCGCAACATCGCCGCGAACGGCCCCGTCGTCCTCACCGAGCGCACCGACGTCCTGGAGAGGGGCTCCTGGCGCGCCGAGTTCTGGGTCTGCGGCACCTTCGAGGTCCACGACGACCGCATCACGCTGTGGCGCGACTACTTCGACTGGACGACCTTCCTGGCCGCCTCCGCCAAGGGCCTAGGCGGCGCCCTCCTCGCCGCCCTCAACCCCCGCCCGAAGACCACCACGCGGTGACTCCGGCTAAGCGGTCGACCTGCCTCCTTGACGCCCGAGGGGGAGAGCGGGAGCGGCCCGTGACGGACGCTCGGGAGCGCCGCCACGGGCCGCTGGGTCGGGGAGAGGGTCAGGTGGAAGCGGACAGGTCGAGTTCCTTCACCTTGGGGTCGCCTTCGTCGGCGAGGTAGTCCGCCGCGCGGGTGGCGTCCTCGCCGTCGGCGAGCTTGGCGGCGCGGCAGACCAGGGTGCCGGCGATCGCGACCACCACGTTGACGGCGAGTGCGAGCATGCCGGTGTAGATCGCCATCTTGGTGTCCAGGCCGAGGTCGCTGAGGGGGTAGGCCGAGCCGCCGAAGTGCTCCTTGCCCTTGGCGGGGTTGGGGATCTGGTAGAGCATCCACAGGCCCGCGGTCATGCCGGCGGCCCAGCCGGCGATGAGGGCGCCGCGGTGGAACCAGCGGGTGAGCAGGCCGAGCCCGACGGCCGGGAGGGTCTGCAGGATGATGACGCCGCCGATGAGCTGCAGGTCGATGGAGAACTGCGGGTCGAGCGCGAGGATGCACACGACCGCGCCCGCCTTGACGATCAGCGAGACCAGCTTGCTGACCGTGGCCTCCTGCTTCGCGGTGGCGTCCCGGTTGATGTACTCCTTGTAGATGTTGCGGGTGAACAGGTTCGCCGCGGCGATCGACATGATCGCGGCCGGGACCAGGGCGCCGATGCCGACGGCGGCGAACGCCACGCCGGCGAACCAGTCGGGGAACATGTGGTCGAACAGCAGCGGGACCACGGTGTTGGTGTCGGGTTTGCCGTTGGTGCTGACCGGTTTGACGCCGGCGGCGATGGCCATGTAGCCGAGCAGGGCGATCAGGCCGAGGACGAAGCTGTAGGCGGGCAGCGCGGCCATGTTGCGCTTGATGACGTTTCGGCTGCGGCTGGCCAGCACGCCGGTGATGCTGTGGGGGTAGAGGAACAGCGCCATCGCCGAGCCGAGCGCGAGCATGGCGTAGTTGAGCTGGCCGCTGCCGGCGATGGTGATGCCGTCGCCGGGCGCGGGGGTCTTGTCGAACTTGGTCTTGGCGGCGTCGAAGATGTCGCCCCAGCCGCCGAGTTTGGCCGGGATGTACAGCACCGCGACGATGATGACCAGGTAGATCAGCACGTCCTTGA
>NZ_JBEZFD010000018.1:0-208350 GCF_040649235.1 Spirillospora sp. NPDC049024 | reverse complement strand
TCAAGGACGTGCTGATCTACCTGGTCATCATCGTCGCGGTGCTGTACATCCCGGCCAAACTCGGCGGCTGGGGCGACATCTTCGACGCCGCCAAGGCCAAGTTCGACAAGACCCCCGCGCCCGGCGACGGCATCACCATTGCCGGCAGCGGCCAGCTCAATTACGCGATGCTGGCGCTCGGCTCGGCGATGGCGCTGTTCCTCTACCCCCACAGCATCACCGGCGTGCTGGCCAGCCGCAGCCGCAACGTGATCAAGCGCAACATGGCGGCGCTGCCCGCCTACAGCTTCGTCCTCGGCCTGATCGCCCTGCTCGGCTACATGGCCATCGCGGCGGGCGTGAAGCCGATCAGCACCAACGGCAAGCCCGACACCAACACCGTGGTCCCGCTGCTGTTCGACCACATGTTCCCCGACTGGTTCGCCGGCGTGGCGTTCGCCGCCGTCGGCATCGGCGCCCTGGTCCCGGCCGCGATCATGTCGATCGCCGCGGCGAACCTGTTCACCCGCAACATCTACAAGGAGTACATCAACCGGGACGCCACCGCCAAGCAGGAGGCCACGGTCAGCAAGCTGGTCTCGCTGATCGTCAAGGCGGGCGCGGTCGTGTGCATCCTCGCGCTCGACCCGCAGTTCTCCATCGACCTGCAGCTCATCGGCGGCGTCATCATCCTGCAGACCCTCCCGGCCGTCGGGCTCGGCCTGCTCACCCGCTGGTTCCACCGCGGCGCCCTCATCGCCGGCTGGGCCGCCGGCATGGCGGCGGGCCTGTGGATGCTGTACCAGATCCCGAACCCGGTGAAGGGCAAGGAGCACTTCGGCGGCTCGGCCTACCCGCTGAGCGACCTCGGCCTGGACACCAAGACGACGGTGTACGTCGGCATGCTGGCGCTCGCCGTCAACGTGGTGGTCGCGGTCGCCGGCACCCTGGTCTGCAGGGCGGCCAAGCTCGCGGACGGCGAGGACGCCACGCGCGCGGCGGACTACCTCGCCGACGAGGGCGACCCGAGGGTCAAGGACCTGGAGCTCAGCTCCAGCACCTGATCCCGCCCGGCGACGGGCTAAGCACGGCGACGGCCCGGTCGTCCGCTCACGCGGACGGCCGGGTCGTTTTCTTTTCGGCTCTTGACAGCAGGAGGGATGAACAATCATGGTGTGTGAACGATCACGTTAACGTTAATGTGACGCCCCCGACAATGGAAGGGCCCCTCGCATGCGGACCCCGCGTCCCCCCGCCCGTCCCCTCGCCGCCCTGACCTCCGCCCTCGTCGCCGCGGCCCTGCTCGTCCCCGCCACGAGCGCGCAGGCCGCCGAGGGCCCCCGGGCGCACCGCAAGCTCGACCTGCGGATCGCGACCTACAACACGTGCGGGCACGGATGCCTGCCGACCGAGCAGGCCTGCGTCGACACCATCGGCCGCGACTGCGCCACCAAGCTCGAACCCTGGGCCGACGGGCGCGCCGCGCGGGTCGCCGACGACATCGTCCGGGCGCGCGCCGGGGTCGTCGTCACCCAGGAGATCGGCAACAACGCCACCCCGACGCAGCCCGGGGTGGACGTGGAGTCGTTCCGCGCGCCGCTGACGGAGGCGATGCGCGCCCGCGGCTACGCCGAGGCGCCCGCCGACTACGCGGGCACGAGGCATCCGCAGGAGGGCTACCCGCTGAAGTCCGGCGCCGGGCGCTTCACCTACTACGACGCCCGCCGGTTCTCCCACCTGGACGAGCGCGGCCGGCCGCTCCCCCACGACCTGCTGTGGCTGCCGGACTCCACCGAGATCTACGGCAAGACGATGACCTGGAACACCCTGCGCGACCTGCGCAACGGGATGCGGTTCGTGGTCGTCGACATGCACCTGGAGTACCGCAAGAACGGCGCCACCGACCCCAACGGCTGGACCAAGAACTGGGACGAGGTCCGCTACCTCGACGCGCGCCGCACGGCCGAGTACCTCACCCGCGACAACGCCTACACCCGGCGGCTGCCGATCGTGTTCGCCGGGGACATGAACTCCGCCTCGAAGGAGGACGGCCACAGCGCCTACGACGCGTTCTCCGACGCCGGCTACGCCGACTCGTTCGAGGCCGCGCCCGCGAACCGCCGCACCGGCGCCGAGTACGCCTCGTTCAACGGCGGGAAGATCCCGCTGCCGAGGTCCGCGGACAAGATCGACCACATCTTCGTCCGGAACGGCACGCGCGTCCTGCAGTGGACGCTCGTCCCGCAGACCACCGCCCAGGCCGGCGAGCCCCGCGACCTGCTGCGGTCCGACCACAACATGGTGCACGCCACCGTGAGGATTCAGGAGCCCACCCGATGACCACCCCCGCGAGCGAGCGGTCGCCGGCCGACCACCTGCGCCGGGCCGACCCCGCCCTGTCGCGCTTCAACCCGCTGGACCGGATCCTCGTCCACGACGACTTCAACTCCGGCACCCACGGCTGGATCGAGCTGCTCGGCAACTACGACGGGCACGGGAACCTCGACACCGTCGACGACCACATGCGCGACTTCCGGCCGCCGCAGCTCAGCTCCTGCAACTTCTTCGACGTCGGCACGCACGGCGCGATGTCCGGGACGTACGCGCTGAAGGTCGCGACGCGCCCGCTCGCCGGGCACACCGGCGTCGCGATCCGGCGGCTCACGATGGCCGGGCGGGGGCGCGTGCAGTTCGAGGCGTACCTGACGTTCAAGACCGAGGCGGCGTCGGAGGAGAACCAGGCGGCGCACAAGGCGGGCGCCGGGGAGTGGGACGCGAACCTGCACCCGTCCGAGCAGCAGTTCGGCGCGTTCACCATCGCGACCGACATCTGCGACGGCGTCCGCTACCACTGCGTCGCCCGCTATCTGAACACCGACCTGGAGAACCGGCTGCGGCGCGAGTGGGTGTACCCCACGGTGCCCGAGCCGACCCCGCGCGAGCACTTCGAAGGCAAGATCAAGCTGCCGCCGACCGCGGACTTCACCGCCCCGGACCCGGACCACTGGAAGCCGTTCGGCGGCCCGCAGGAGCTCTGCTACAACGAGGTGCCGACCAAGGTGAACTGGCACTACGTGCGCTGGCTCATCGACACGAACACGCGCTCGAACATCGAACTGCAGGTCAACGACACCGTCTACGACATGCGCGACGTGCCGGTGCCGCCGTACGAGGAGGAGTACGGCTCCCTGCAGAACCTGCTGAACTTCTACGTCTCGGTCAGGACGCACACCGACGTGCGCAACTTCCTGTACCTGGACTCCGTCCTGATCTCGGTCGACTGGTGAGGAGCCCCCTGAGCATGCGCGAGTCGTTCACGGCGGTCCTGGAGCGCAGCCGCACCCTCGCGGGCGCCTTCACGACCGAGCCCTACGAGGCGGCGTGGGCCGCGGAGGCCCGCTGGTTCGTCCGGACGCTGGAGCGGACCGGGACCGGCGCGCTGATGCGGGTCACCACGCAGGTCTCCCCCGACGGCCTGCACTGGTGCGACCTGGAGCCCGAGCGGGAGGTGGCCGACGACCTCGTCACCTGGGAGTCGTCCGGCTTCGGCGGCTGGCTGCGGCTGAAGGGCGCCGTCGAGGGCGACGGCGGCGGCGAGGCGTCGGCGAAGGTCATGATCTACCTCGCGCTGAAGAGCTGAGAGGAGCCGTCATGGACGTGCGCAGGCGCGAGTTCCTCGCCCTGACCGGCCTCGCCGCCTCCGCCGTGGCCCTCGGCGGCTGCGCGGCGCCGGGGGCGGCGGCCGCGCCGGACGGCTCGCTGCGCGCCGCGTTCGGGCAGCCGGTCACCGACCTCGACCCCTACAACGCGGGGACGGCGGTCGACGAGGCGTCGCTGATCGTCAAGCGGCTGGTCTTCGACACGCTCGTCCGGTACGAGGGCGGGCGGCTCGCGCCGGGCCTCGCGACGTCGTGGCGGCGGACCGACGACACGACATGGGTGTTCGACCTGCGGCCCGGTGTCCGCTTCCACGACGGGGGCGCGCTGACCGCGCGGGACGTCGTCGCCTGCGTGGAGCGCACCAAGGCCGTGAAGTCGGCGCAGTCCGCGCTGTGGGCCACGGTGAAGTCCGCGCGGGCCGACGGCGACCACCGGGTCGTGTTCGTGACGGACGGCCCGATGGGCACCCTTCCGGTGAACCTGACGCTGCTGTTCATCGTGCCCGCCCGGCGCGTGGCCGACCCGGCGCAGAAGCGCCGCCCGGTGGGCTCGGGGCCGTTCCGCGTCACGGGCTTCACCCCGTCGACCAGCGTGGAACTGGCCCGGTTCGACGGGTACTGGGGCGGCCGGGCCGGGACGCCCGGCATCTCGATGCCGTTCATCGCCGAGACCTCCAGCGCGATCACGGCGCTGCGCAACGGGGACGTCGACCTGCTGTGGCCCGTCCCGTCCGACCAGCTCGGCGAGGTGCGGGGGCGGCGCGGGGTCAGGGTCGAGACGGTGCCGAGCTGGACCTACTACCTCACGTGGTTCAACTGCAAGCGCAAGCCCTTCACCGACCCGCGGGTCAGGCGGGCGATGTGGCAGGCGCTCGACATGGAGGAGATCGTCGGGAGGCTGTTCGGCGCGGGCGCCGAGCAGATGCGCGCGCCGATCCCCTCGACCGTCTTCGGGTACGCCGAGCAGGCGCCGTACCGGCACGATCCGGGCGCGGCCCGGGCGGCGCTGCGCGACGCCGGGCTGGCCGGCGGCTTCGAGACCACGATGATGTGGTTCGACGCCACCGGCCCGCTCGCCCGGGAGCTGGCCCAGTCGATGATCTCGGCGTGGGCGCGGATCGGGGTCGAGGTCAGGCCGCAGAGCATCGAGAAGGCCCAGTGGCTCCAGCGCCTCAACTCCCTCGACTGGGACATGGAGCTGCAGACCAACACCGTGACGACCGGCGACGCCGCGTTCACCCTCGGCCGGCTCTACACCTCCAAGGCCGACCGGATGGGCTACAAGAACCCCGGGCTGGACGCGGTGCTCGCCGAGGCAGGCCAGGCCGCCGACCCGAAGCGGCGCGAGGAGCTGTACGGGCGGGCCTGCGAGACGATCTGGAACGACGCGGTCGGAATCTTCCCGGCCGCGCTCACCACCGCCTACGGGGTGCGGACCGGGCTCACCGGCTTCACCCCGGCCGCCAACAACCAGCCGGACCTGTCCGCGGTCAGGAGGACCCCATGACACCCCGCCGCAGGGCCACCCTGCGGGACATCGCGGCCGCCCTCGACCTGTCGGTCAACACCGTGTCCCGCGCCCTGGCCGGCAAGGACGCGGTCAGCCCCGAGACCCGCGAGCGGGTCCGGGCCGAGGCCGAGCGCCTCGGATACGTGCCGAACACGATGGCGCGGTCCCTGGTGCAGGGCAACGCGATGACCCTCGGGCTGGTCATCACCAACCCGTCCAACCCCTTCTACACGCGCCTGATCAGCTCGATCGAGGAGCGCGGCCGGGTCCGCGGCTACTCGCTGATGCTGATGGTCACCGAGGACAGCGTCGACAACGAGCGCCGCGTCGTCGACGAGCTGATGCGCTGGGGCGTGGACGGCGTCCTCGCCGTGCCCGTCCAGCACGGCATCGACCACTGGGACCGGCTCCGCAAGTCCGGGACGCCCGTGGTCCTGCTCAACCGCGACCTGCCGGGGCTCGACACCGACCTCGTCGGCGTCGACTACTACGACAGCGCCCGGCGGGCCACCGAGCACCTGGTGGCCGGCGGCGCCCGCGACCTGTACCTGGTCGAGGAGGACCTGGACATCTCTCCCGTGGCGGAACGCGTCCGGGGGTTCCGGGCCGTGCTGGACGAGCACGGCATCGCGCTCCGCGACGACCACATGGTGAAGGTGCCGACCCGGCGCCGCGAGGCCAGTTCCCAGCCGTGGGACCCGGTCGACTCCTACGAGATCGGGCGGGACCTCGCCGCCCGCATCGAGCCGGGCGCCGCGGTCCTGGCCGGCAACGACTACTTCGCGCTCGGGGTGTACCGGGCGCTCACCGAGCACGGGCTGAGCATCCCCGGCGACGTCCGCGTCGCCGGGCACGGCGACCACCCGTTCGCCGCCTACCTCGCCCCGCCGCTCACCACCGTCCGGCTGCCGGCCGCGGACGTCGGCGCCACCGCGGTGGACCGGCTCCTCGAACGGATGTCGGGCGAGTCCGCCGCGGGCTCGCCGCGGCAGACCCTGCTGCCGGCGGAACTGGTCGTCCGCGACTCGTCGCGGCCCGCGAACGGAGGCGGCTGATGGGACGGTTCCTGCTGAGGCGCGCCGGGCAGGCCCTCATCGTGGCGTGGGGCGCCATCACGGTCGTGTTCCTCGTTGTCCGCGTCGTCCCCGGCGACCCCGCGACGCTGATCCTCGGGCCGGACGCCAGTCCCGCCCAGCTCGCCTCCGTCCGCGCCGACTTCGGGCTGGACGACCCGCTCTGGCGGCAGTACCTCGCGCACATGGGCGAGATCCTGCGCGGCGACTTCGGCGATTCCTGGCGGCTCGGCGGCGGCGCGATGGGCGCCGTCCTCGACCGGTTCCCCGCCACCCTGACGCTGGCCGCGCTCGCGCTGGTCATCACCCTCGCCGCCGGCTACCCGCTCGGCATGCTGTGCGCGCGGCGGCCCGGCCGGATCCTCGACCTGCTGGTCTCCACGGGCTCGCTGGTCGGGCAGGCGGTGCCGTCCTTCTGGCTCGGCATCGTGCTGATCCTGCTGTTCGCCCGGCAGCTGAACTGGCTGCCGAGCACGGCGGGCGGGGGCCCCGAGGCGGTGATCCTGCCCTCGGTGACGCTGGCGCTGCCGTTCGTCGGCTGGCTCGCCCGGCTCGTCCGCAACGGCGCGCTGGAGGAGAGCGGCAAGGACTACGTCCGCACCGCCCGCGCCAAGGGCACCGGCGAGGGCGCGGTGATGTACGTGCACGTGGCGCGCAACATCGCGCTGCCCGTCGTCACCGTCCTCGGGCTGCTGATGGGCAACTTCATCGCCAATGCGGTCATCATCGAGGTCGTGTTCTCCTGGCCGGGCATCGGCTCGCTCATGGTGGACGCGATCACCAACCGCGACTACGCCGTCGTCGAGGCCGCGATCGTCACGATCACGGTCTCCTACATCGCGCTGAACCTCCTCGTGGACGTCCTGTGCGTCGCCCTTGATCCACGACTCACTCCGGAGAACGCATGAGTGCAACGAACCAGGGGGCGTGGGGGATCGTCCCCCACACGGAGGACGCATGAGCGCCATCGCTCCCGCCGTGATCCCGGTCCCCGCGGCCCGGCGGCGGAGAAGGCTGCCCGCGCGGGCGTGGGCGGGCCTCGCGATCGTCGGGCTGTTCGTCCTGGCGGCCGTGTTCGGGCCGGTGCTGATGCCCTACGACCCGGTCGCGACGGACCTGCCGCACCGGCTGCTGGCGCCGGGGTCCCGGCTCGGGGACGGGTCGGTCGCCTGGCTCGGCACCGACCAGCTCGGGCGGGACCTGCTGACGACGCTGCTCGCCGGCAGCCGCGTGTCGCTGCTGGTCGGCGCCGCCACCGTGCTCATCGGCGGCGCGGTGGGCCTGGTGGCGGGGCTGGTGTCCGGCTACTTCGGCGGCTGGACCGACGCCGTCCTGTCCCGGTTCGGGGACGTGCAGCTGGCGTTCCCGTCCATCCTGCTCGCCATCCTCATCGCCGGGGTCCTCGGCCCGAGCGTCACCAACATCGTGATCACGCTGGCGGTGACCCGCTGGGTGATATTGGCCCGGGTGGTGCGGGCGTCCGCGCTCGCCACCCGGGACCTGGAGTTCGTCGACTCGGCGCGGGTCCTCGGCGCGGGGCACGCGCGGATCCTGTTCCGGCACGTGCTGCCGTCGTGCTGGCAGCCGCTGCTGGTCGCGGCGACCGTGCAGATCGGCCTGGTCATGGTGGCGGAGGCGTCGCTGAGCTTCCTCGGCCTCGGCATCCCGCCGGACCAGGCGTCGTGGGGCGCGACCGTCTCGGCGGGCCGCGACTACCTCGGCTCGGCGTGGTGGATCTCCACGATGCCGGCGCTCGCGCTGGCCGCCGTCGTCACCGGCGTCGGCCTCGTCGGCGACGCCTTCCGCGACCTCACCGACCCGCGCTCCCAGCTCTGATGGCGCACATCCCATGGAGGCGCACATGACCGTTCCAGCCGTCGATCACGCGCACGCTCCGGCCGCCGGGGAGGTGGCCGCGGAGCTGCGCGACGTCCACATCGGCTTCCGCTCCGGGCGGCAGGTCACGCCGGTCGTGCGGGGCGTCGGCCTGCGGCTGCGGCGCGGCCGCGTCCTCGCCCTGGTCGGCGAGTCGGGCAGCGGCAAGAGCCTGACGTCGCTCGCGCTCATCGGGCTGCTGCCGCCCGGCGCGGAGGTCACGTCCGGCGCCGTCGTCCTGGACGGCGAGGACACGGCCGGGTTCTCCGCCCGGCGCTGGCGCGAGACGCGCGGCGGCCGCGTCGCGATGATCTTCCAGGATCCGATGGCGGCGCTGAACCCCGGCTTCGCCGTCGGCGCCCAGATCGCCGAGCCCTTCCGGCGGCGCCTCGGCCTCGGCCGGCGGGAGGCCCGGGAGCGTGCGGTCGCGCTGATGCGCGAGGTCGGGATCGCCGACGCCGAGAGCCGCTACGGCGACCACCCGCACGAGTTCTCCGGCGGCATGCGGCAGCGCGCGGTGATCGCGATGGCGCTCGCGCTCGGCCCGTCGGTCCTGCTCGCCGACGAGCCGACCACCGCGCTCGACGTCACCGTGCAGGCGCAGATCCTGCGGCTGCTCGCGCGGCGGCAGCGGGAGGCCGACCTCGCGACCCTGCTGGTCTCGCACGACCTCGGCGTCGTGGCGCGGGTCGCGCAGGACGTCGCGGTCATGTACGCGGGGCGGATCGTGGAGCGCGGCCCGCTGGACGCCGTCTACACGCGTCCCGCCCACCCGTACACGCTCGGGCTGCTGGAGGCCGTGCCCGACGCCGGGTCGGGCGGGCGCCTCAAGCCGATCGAGGGCGTCCCGCCGGACCCGCGGCACCGGCCCGGCGGCTGCGCGTTCCACCCGCGCTGCCCGTTCGCGACCGAGAGGTGCCGCACCGAGGACCCGCCGCTCGCCGAGGACGGCGACCGCGCCGTCGCCTGCCACCACTCCGCGGAGGTCGTCGCCTCCCAGCCCAGCGAGGAGCCCCGATGACGGCCACCGCCCAGGACACCGAGGTCGTGCTTAAGGTCAGCGGCCTGGAGGCGGGGTACGAGCGCCCCGGCCGGCACGGGTTCGGGCGGCGGCGGGTGCCCGTCGTCGCCGGGATCGACCTGGCCGTCCGGGCCGGGCGGACGCTCGGCGTCGTCGGCGAGTCCGGGTGCGGCAAGTCGACGCTGGCGCGGGCCGTGGTCGGGCTGCGCCCCGCGTTCGCCGGGTCGATCGAGTTCGCGGGCGCGGACCTGGCGTCGGTGCCCGCCCGGCGGCGGCGCAGGATGAGCCGCGACCTGCAGATGGTGTTCCAGGACCCCTACACGTCGCTGAACCCGCGGATGACCGTCGCCGCCGTGATCGCCGAGGGCTGGCGCGTCCATCCCGGGATCGTGCCGCGCGACCGGGAGGACGCCGAGGTCGCGCGGCTGCTCGACCTCGTCGGCCTGAGCCCCGAGCACGGGCCGCGGCACCTGCACCAGCTGTCGGGCGGCCAGTGCCAGCGGGTGGCGATCGCCCGCGCCCTCGCGCTGCGGCCGAAGCTCCTGGTGTGCGACGAGGCCGTGTCCGCGCTGGACGTGTCGGTCCGCGCGCAGATCCTCAACCTGATGGCCGACCTGCAGGCCGAGCTGGGCGTGGCGTACCTGTTCATCTCCCACGACCTGGACGTGGTCCGGCACATCGCCCACGACGTCGCCGTCATGTACCTCGGGACGGTCGTGGAGCAGGGCCCGGCCGCCGAGGTGTTCGGCGACCCGCAGCACCCCTACACGCGGGCGCTGCTGTCGGCGGCGCCGTCCGTCCGCGACCGGCCGGACGGCGACGCAGGGGAGATCGTGCTGCGCGGGGAGGTGCCGTCCCCGGCCGAGCCGCCGAGCGGGTGCCGGTTCCGCACCCGCTGCTACATGGCCGCCGACGTCTGCGAGCGGGAGACGCCGGCGCTCGTCCCCCGGGGCGGGCCGCCCCAGGCGGTCGCCTGCCATTTCGCCGACGGCGCCGGCACCACGGCGCCGCCCCGGGAGGGCGCGGCGCCGGACGGGCCGGCCCGGGAGGATCAGGCGCGGCCGTAGGCGTCCTCGAGGCGCTCGATGTCGTCCTCGTCGAACCGGCCGAAGGCGATCTCCATGACGCGCACGGCCGGGCCGTCCGAGCCGAGCCGGTGGGTGTCCCCGGCGCGGATCAGAACCCGCTCCCCCACCTCCGGCAGGATGCGGCGCCCGGCCACCTCGAAGACCGCGCCGGGGTCGAGCGCGACCCACATCTCGTCGCGGTCCCGGTGCCGCTGCAGGCTGAGCCGCTGCCCCGGCTCCACGTGAATGATCTTCACGGTGGACGGCTCGTTGAGCGTGAAGCGCTCGAAGCGCCCCCAGGGGCGCCGCTCGGTCCGCACGTCCGGCTCGGGCCGCGCCTCGCTCTGCGCCTGGGTCTGCACGTCGGTCTGCACGGTCACCTCGGGAATCGTGGGTCGTCGGACAACTGGGGGCCGCGGGCCTCGGACGCGGCGGCGGGCAGCCCGCCGAGGACGAGGTCGACGAGGCCGTCCACGACGGCCTCGCGCGGCACGTCGTCGGAGTGGTCGAGCCACCAGTCGCCGGCCGTCTGCACCATGCCGACGATCGCGTGCCCCCACACGTAGGCGCGGGTGCGGTCCGCCATCTCGCCCTCGGCGATCATCACCTCGGCCAGCTCCCGGCTCACGTCCCGGATCATGGTGCTCATCGCGCTGTGCGTGGCCGTGTCCTCGGCGCTCGCCCGGTGCATGAGGAACCGGTAGAGGTTGAGGTTCTTGGAGATCGTCGCCAGGTAGGTGTCGATGGTGGAGCGGGTGCGGTCGCGGATCGGGTCGCCGCGGGAGAACTCGTCCCGGATCCCCTCGATCAGCTTGCGCGTGTGCCGCTCGGCCAGCGCCTGGTAGAGGCCGCTCTTGTCGCCGAAGTGGCGGTACAGGATCGGCTTGCTGATCCCGGCCTCCGCGGCGATCGCGGCCATGGACGCCTCGGGCCCCTCCCGCTGGATGACCCGGTCGGCGGCCTCCAGCAGGGCGCGGCGGCGACCGGGATCACGCCGTGATCCGGGCCCCGGCCGGCCCGCCGTACTCGTCATGGACAGCACGGTATCCGGGGGTGTTACCCGGTGACAACACCGGCTGGCCTGGGCGGTGAGGCGCGCCCGCCGGGGGCAGGGCGAAGCGGGGGGCGGATGTCCTCCGCCCCCCGCCCGCGCGGTCCGCCTACCGGGCGAACGCCTGGAGCTCGGCGGTCCGGACGATCCCCGCACTCGGGCTCGCGGTGGCGCAGTCGGTGCCGGAGCGCGGGTCGTTGTCCTGCTCACCCGCGTAGGCCGGCGCGCCGGTGCACTGGCTGGAGACCACCTCGAACCGCAGGTGCGTCGCGGTGACGTCCCGCAGGTCGAACGAGCGCATGATCAGGTCGGGCGCCGTGGGCCGCGGCCGGTCGGCCGGGAAGGCGTCGGACGGGCTGGTGTAGACGGTGCGGTACGAGGCCGCCTGAGCGCAGTCGGCCTTGGAGGCGTCGCAGGCCAGCAGCCGGAAGGCGCGCAGCGCCGTGAACCGGTTCTGCGTGCCGCCCGCGCCCTCCGGGTCGCCCGCCACCGACGGCCGCAGCATCGCGCTGACCTGCACCCGGCCGACCCTGACCGGACGGTCGCCGGCAAGGTCGACGGTGACCTGGCGCCCGGCGACGGGGGCCGTCACCGACTGCCAGTTGGTCGCCTCGGTCTCGTCCAGCAGCGCGGCCTGGGACGCGCCGTCACCGGTCGCCGTCGCGCCGTTGGCGCCCGCGGCCTCATTGCGGGACATCACGACCGGCAGGGTCCGCTGGGACGCGCCGATCGAGGCGGTGAACCTGCGGTGCCCGAAGCCCGCGCCCACCGCGACGAAGGAGTACCGGCCCGGGGTGAGCGCGACGGTGTCGCCGAGCGGGGTCGCCGGGTCGGTGTCGGCGACGGGGACCGCGCGGGCCTCGTAGTCGCCCACGTACAGTCGGACCTTGCCTCCCTTGGCGTCCCCGAGCGGCGTGAGCCGCACCTGGGCGTTGCGCGACAGGGGCGAGGCGAAGCTCGGCGTCGCGTCGGCGTCGGCGGGGCCGTTGCTGGCGGCGTCCTTGCCGAGGCCGTGCTCGGCGAAGACCTTCCACATCATCTCGTGGTCCTTGCCGCCGAAGCGCATGGTGTCGGCGGCCAGCAGGGCGTTGCGGTGGTCGACGTAGCTGACGGCGCCGCTGGCCATGAGCAGCAGCGCGTCGAACGACACCTGTGCCCACCGCCGGTTGCCGGGGCACTTCGCGACCGGCACGGCCCCGTCGGCGCACTTGCGCTGGAGCGCGGCGCTCCCGGCGCCGTACCGGCGGACGAACGCCTGGCGCAGGTCGAACTGGGTCGCGGTCCAGATCTCGCCGTCGGCGTGGACCTGGGTGCCGACCAGGTCGTAGCCGAGGTCGGCGTAGTTCAGCGGGCTCCGGCTCATGTCGTAGTTGCGGATCCCGGCGCGCCGGTCGCCGGTGACGTACCCGCCGACGACGTACGGGGTCTCGCCGGGCTGGCGCAGCCCGTACTCGTTGAGGTACTCCATGGCGAACAGGTCGGAGGTGCTCTCGTTCATCGCGCCCGCCTGCGGCCCGCTCCACCCGGCGTCCGGCCCGGCGATCATGCGCCCGGAGATGGCGTGGGTGTACTCGTGCCCGATGACGCTCATGTCGAAGTCGCCGTCGGTGCAGGGCGGGTAGAACGAGCCCGCGACCGGCTGCCACAGGTACATGTTGGTGATCGCCGGGGTCCCGTCCGGCGGCGTGATCTGGTTCGCGTTGTCGCGGACGGTCGGGAACCGCGCCCCGGCCTGCGCGTTGCCCTGCTCGGGGTCGCCGCCCCGCCCGCCGCGCTCACCGTTGTCGGCCTGCATGTTCCAGGCCGACTCGGTGAAGCCGAGCCGGTAGGACCAGTCGTGCATGCGGTTGTGCTGGACGAACAGGTTCGAGATGGCCGCTTCCAGGTCCGCTTCCTGCGGGCTGTCCAGCGTCGCCGGGTCGCACTTGCTCGTGTGCCACTGGTTGGTCCACGGATAGGTGTAGTTCCGGTCGGACCTGGGGGCGCTGGTGCGGGTCCCGACCGTGAAGGGGTCGCTGCTCGCGCGGTTCTCGTACGTCCTCGCCGAGTTGCCGACGCTGGTCGTGCTGGACGCGCCGGTCGCGGGGTCGACGTCCCAGGGACGTCCGCTGGAGGGGTCGCCCCCGACGGGGGTGCATCCCGCCGCGGGAGCGAAGCACCAGGTCTGCCTGGTGTCGCGGGACGAGTAGTCGCCGGACGGGGTCGCCGGGAACACCGCCCAGCGCGGGTTGTCGCTGTCGTGGTCGACGAGGTTCTCCCGCACGAGCACCGAGCCGGTCCGGGCGTCGACGTAGGAGGTGACGGCCTTCGGCTCGGCGCCGGAGCCGTCGATGAGGGTGACCTGGTAGGCGCTGCGGACGCCCTCGGCGGTGGGCACCGCGACGAGCCGCGCCTTGCGCGGGTCGCCGGCCGACGCCCTGATGCCCGCGTCCCGCCCGGCGGCGGCCACCGCGTCCTTCTGGGAGAGCGTGGCGGGCGCCGGGGCGGCGCCGTCCCGGGAGAGGGTCGAGGTGACCGAGACGACCTCGCCGCCCGACACGCCGACCGCCACCAGGCCGTCGTAGCCGGCGGGCAGTCCGCCGAACCGCTGGCGCAGCAGCACGGCCGCGCCCTCGCCGATCGGGTTGACGGCGACCTTCTCCAGCGCGCCGACGGCGGCGGCGTCGAGGCCGAACAGGTCCCGGTGGCCCGCCAGGTACGCGCGGGCGGCCTTCTCCGGGTCGCCGGGCAGGCCGCCGGCCAGCGGTCCCGCGCCGGTCACCGAGGCGGGGGTGCCGAGCCTGTTCCACCGCACGGTCACGCCGCGGGCCGCGTCCACCTGGCGGCCCGTCGGGGCGAGGCGCCCGGGCCGCGCGTCCTTGTCGGGGAGTTCGGTGTGCTCCCCCGGCGCCTTCGGGCGGGGAGGCGGCGGTTCGGCTCGTCCGGGGACCGCGAGGCCGACTGTGAGGAGTGTTCCGGTGGCCGCCAGCGCGGTCGCCGCGGTCCAGCGTTTCCTGGGCACCATTGCCTCCTGGAGGCGGGCCGGAGGGCCCGGTCTCGGGGGGATCGGCCGGAGGGGTCGCCCGGCCGATCTAGAGACAAGCAGCGCCTACGCCACTCAACTATGGCGAATCACGACATTTACCAACTGCCACCGCGCAGCGTTCTTCGCCCTTGACACCGCCGGTTCCCCTTGAGCCCCACGTGGGACGCCCCGCGCATCTCCGGGCGGCCGCCGCGCGACCGTCCGCCCAGGTGACCACGGCTGGCCACCGCCCCGCACCGGACCCTCGCGCTCGCCGGCCGGAACATGCGGCGCGGACGCCTTCGGGCCGGACCCGGCGGCCCGGCCCGAAGGCGCCTACAGCCCCCGGCTGCGGCGGTAGTCGGCCACGACCAGGTCGGTCAGCTCCTGGAGGGACGTCTCCGACGTGGGCTTGTCGAAGGCGATCCGGCCGTGCTGCAGGAGGTTGACCCGGTCGCAGACGTCCAGGACCTGGGCGTAGTTGTGCGCGATGATGATGATCGAGACCTCGCCGCGCTCCTTGAGGTCGCGGACCAGGTCGAGGATCATCGTGCCCTCCTTGGCGCCCATCGCGGCCAGCGGCTCGTCGAGCAGCAGGATCCGGGCGTCGGAGTACACCGAGCGGGCGACCGCGATGGCCTGCCGCTGGCCGCCGGACAGCTTGGCGACCTCGACGTCCACCGACGGGATCCGCACCCCCATGTCCGCGAGGTGCTCGGCGGCGCGCCGGCGCATCGCGCGGTTGCTGAGCAGCGGCCAGCGCACCAGCTCCCGGTTGAGGAACATGTTGTGGTAGACGCTGAGCTCGTTGACCAGGGCGAGGTCCTGGTAGACGGTGTCGACGCCGAGCGAGCGGGCGTGGTCCACCGAGCGCAGGCTCACCTCGGTGCCGTCGATGAGGATGCGGCCGGTGTCCGGACGCTGGAACCCACTGATGATCTTGATCAGGGTGGACTTGCCGGCGCCGTTGTCGCCGATGAGGCCGAGCACCTCGCCCTTGCCCAGGCGCAGCGTGACGTCGGCGAGGGCCTCCACGCCGCCGAAGCGTTTGCCGATGTTCTCCACCCGCAGCGCGTCGCTCATGAGCGCCCCGCCCTTCGCAGCCGGGCCAGGTGGACGTTCAGCACCATCGAGATGATGATCGCCGACCCGAGGATGATGTTGAACGGGTTCGCGCTGATCCCGATGAGGTTGAAGCCGTTCTGCATCTCGGCCAGCACCAGCGCGCCGAGCAGCGCGCCGATGACGGTGCCCGAGCCGCCGGCCAGGGCGGTGCCGCCGATGACCGCGGCCGACACCGCGATGAACATCGCGTTCGCCCCGCCCGAGCTCGGGTCGATGGACCCGACCCGGAAGGCCTCCAGGATGCCGGCGAAGGCGCCGAGCGCCCCGGTGAGCATGAAGTTGCCGATCTTGACCCGGCCGGTCCGGATGCCCGCCTCGGCGGCGCCGAGCGGGTTCCCGCCGGTCGCGACCGTGTGCAGGCCCCACCGCGTGCGGGTGAGCACCAGGTGGAAGAAGACGACGATCAGCAGGCACCAGGTCAGCTCGGCCCAGGGGGCGCGCCCGAACCAGCCCGCCAGGCCCTCCGCCGCTTCGGGTATCTGCGCCGGGTAGGCGTGCGAGGTGGTGAGCATGATGCCCTGGACCAGGAACATCGAGCCCAGTGTGGCGACGAACGACGGGACCCTCAAGACGACCGTCACCAGCCCGTTGCCCAGTCCGATGAGCGCGCCGGCCAGGATCGCCAGCACGATCGCGATGATCGGGTAGACGCCGGAGAAGTCGACCATGTAGTGCACGAGGAAGGGCGCCAGCGCGAAGACCATCCCGACCGACAGGTCGATCTCGCCGCTGACGAGCAGGAACACCTCGCCGACCGCGATGATGGCGTAGGGCGCGGTGCCCTGGGACACGTTGACCAGGTTGTCGTGGCTCAGGAAGACCGACTTGGCGGTCTGGAAGTAGATCAGCAGTCCGAGCGCCACCAGGAGGATGGTCGCCTCCCGGCGGCGGAGGAACGCGTCGGTGGCGAGGGCGGGCAGCCCCCGGGCACGCCGCGGTGGCGTGCCCGGGGTCGCCGCCTTGTCCCGTACGGTGCTTTCGCTCACTCCGTGCTCCTTCTCGTCAGACGTGAGCGATGGGACCCGACCGCGACACCAGCTGCTGGGCCGTGCTGGAGCCCTCGTACCGGGTCTTGGTGGTGAGGTACGGGCCGACGTTCTCCTTGCTGACGAAGGTCAGGCCGGTGTTGGTCATCGGGGGGAAGACCAGGCCGCCGGACAGCTTGTAGAACCACAGGGCCATCACGGGCAGGAACCCCTGCAGGTAGGGCTGCTGGTCGATGGTGAAGTCCAGGTCCCCGGACTTGACGGCGCTCAGCGTGCCCGGGGTGAGGTCGAACCCGCCCGAGACCACGCCCTTGCTCTTCAGGCCGTACTTCTGCATGACCTTGCCGATGGCCTCGGTCGAGCCGGCGTCCACCGCGAACATGCCCTTGATGTCCTTGTGGCCCTGGGCGTACGCGTCGACCGTCGAGAGCTCCTTGGGCACTTCGGCGCCGGTGGCCACCGAGGTGAACTTGATCGGCTTGCCGGAGGCCTTGATGGCGTCCTGCGCGCCGTCGATGCGCGGCTGGATGTTGAGCGAGCCCGGGGTGGCGATGAAGCCGACCGCGTCTCCCCCGGACATCAGCCCCGCGATCTTGGCGCCGAGCTGGTAGCCGGAGGTGTAGAGGTCCTGGCCGATGTAGGAGAGCCGGCTGGTGCCGGGATCGTCCTTGGCGCCGTCGGCGTTGTAGGAGACCACCGGGATCCCGGCCTTCAGCGCGTTGTCCACCGGCTGCCGGAACGCGGTCTTGTCCACCACGGCGACCGCGATCCCGTCGGCCTTGCCGGAGATGGCCGCGTTGGTGGCGCTGACCATCTCGGGGACCGCCGAGTTCTGCGAGCCCGTCCACTGGAACGAGGCGCCCAGCAGGGCGCAGGCGTCCTGCGCGCCGTACTGCGTCGGCGTGAAGAACGGGTTCGTCGTGACGTGGTTGATGAACACGAACTTCCACTTCGGCGTCTTCGGGAACTGCCCGGGCCCGCCACTGCCCGAGCCCGAGCTCTTGTTGTCCGAGGAGCAGGCGGCCAGCAGCGCCGACGCCGCCGCCGTCGCGCTGACCAGGCCGGCGCCGCTCAGCAGCCGGCGCCGGGTGGGCTCGGGCAGGCCGAGGGTGTCGACGGCCTCTTCGACCGCGGGATCGATGCGCGTCATGTCAGGCTCCGAACTGGTAGACGGTCGAGGATCGGTAGACCTGTCCGGGCTTCAGCTCCGTCGAGGGGAAGCCCGGCTGGTTCGGCGAGTCGGGGAAGTGCTGGGTCTCCAGCGCGAACCCGTCGCCCTGCCGGTAGACGCGGCCGCCGGTGCCGACCAGCGTGCCGTCGAGGAAGTTGCCCGAGTAGAACTGGAGCCCGGGCTGGTCGGTGGAGATGGACAGGGTCCGGCCGCTCGCCGGGTCCTTGACGCGCGCGGCGGTCTTCCAGCCGGACCCGTCGAGGACGAAGTTGTGGTCGTAGCCCTGGCCGTAGAGGAGCTGGTCGAAGCCGGTGCGGATGCGGGCGCCGATCGCGGTGGACCTGGTGAAGTCCAGCGGGGTGCCGCGCACCGGGGCGATCTTTCCGGTCGGGATGAGCTCCGACGAGCCGACGGGGGTGTACCGCGAGCCGTTGATCTGGAGCCGGTGGTCGTAGACCGTGCCGCTGCCCTCGCCGGACAGGTTGAAGTAGGAGTGGTTGGTGAGGTTGACGACGGTCGCCTTGTCGGTGGTGGCGCGGTAGTCGAACCGGATGGCGTCGCCGCGCGTGACGGAGATGGTCACGTCGGTCTTGAGGGTGCCGGGGAAGCCCTGGTCGCCGTCCGGGCTGGTGTGGGACAGCCGGAGCGCGACGTTGCCGCCGGCGGTGTACGGGGTCGCGGACCAGACGCGCTGGTCGAAGCCGGTCGTGCCGCCGTGCAGCGTGTTCCCGTTGTTGTTGGTCGTCAGCTGGTACGTCTGCCCGTCGAGCGTGAACCGGCCCTTGGCGATGCGGTTGCCGTACCGGCCGATGAGCGCGCCGAAGTACGTGCTGTTCTTGGTGAGGTAGTCCGACAGGGTCGGGAAGCCCAGCGTGATGTTGGCGAGCCTGCCGTGCCGGTCGGGCGTCTCGATGGTCTGGATGATGCCGCCGTAGGTGATGACGCGGATGCGCGTCGACCCGTTGGTCATCGTGTAGCGCCAGATCTTGGTGCCGTCGGGCATCGTGCCGAACAGGTCCTTGGCGATCCCGGCCTTCAGGTGCCGGTCGGACGCCGTGGAGGAGGGGGCGAATCCGCCGATGGCGGCGCCGGCGAGCGCTGCCAGCGCGGCCAGCCGTACTGCGAAGCGTGATCTGGTCATGGGACGGGTTTCCTCACAGATCTCGTGGGGTGGGGGGTGTCCTGGCGGCTAGAAGCCCTGCGCCAGGCGGTGGTACGCCTGGTTCCAGCGCATCTCGCGGCGGAACCGGGCGACATCGGTGTCGCGGTCGACGACGAGCAGCTCCACACCCGTCATCTCGGCGAGATCGGCCAGGATCTCGGTGGTGACCGCCTGGGACAGCACCGTGTGGTGCGGTCCCCCGGCCGACAGCCAGGCCTCGGTGGAGGTGCGGAAGTCCGGGCGGGGCGCCCACACGGCCCGGGCCACCGGAAGCCGCGGCAGCGGCTCCGGCGGCCCCACCAGGTCGATCTCGTTGGCGACCAGCCGGAACCGGTCGCCGAGGTCGGTCAGCCCGACGACGAGACCCGGTCCGGGCGCCGCGTCGAACACGAGCCGGACCGGGTCCTGCCGGCCCCCGATGGCCAGCGGATGCACCTCGCAGCTCGGCACGCCCGCGGCGATGGAGGGGCAGACCTCCAGCATGTGGGCGCCCAGGATGAGCTCCTGGCCCGGGACGAGGTGGTAGGTGTAGTCCTCCATGAAGGAGGTGCCGCCGGGCAGTCCCGCGGCGGCGCTCTTGAGGGCCCGCAGCAGCAGGGCCGTCTTCCAGTCGCCCTCCGCGCCGAAGCCGAGGCCGTCGGCCATCAGGCGCTGCACGGCGATGCCCGGCAGCTGCCTGAGGCCGCCGAGGTCCTCGAAGTTGGTGGTGAACGCCTGGTAGGACCCGGCGGCGAGGAAGTCGCGCAGCCCGAGCTCGATCCGCGCGGCGTCGCGCAGCGCCGTGTGGCGCTCGCCGCCGGACCGCAGCTCGGGGGCGACGGCGTAGGACTCCTCGTACTCGGCCGCGAGGTCGCCGACCCGGTGGTCCGGTACCGCGTCGACGGCCGCGACGAGGTCGTTGACGCCGAACGCGTTGACCGAGGCGCCGAACCGGATCTGCGCCTCGACCTTGTCGCCCTCGGTGACGGCGACGTCCCGCATGTTGTCGCCGAAGCGGGCGAGCCGCAGCGTCCGCAGGTCGGCGGCGCCGCGTGCGGCCCTGACCCAGGACCCGATCCGCGCGCGGACCGCGGGGTCGTCGGTGTGCCCGGCCACCGTGGTGCGCGCCATGCCGAGCCGGGTCTGGACGTGGGCGTGCTCCCGGTCGCCGTGCGCGGCCTGGTTGAGGTTCATGAAGTCCATGTCGATGCTCGCCCACGGCAGCGCCGCGTTCGCCTGCGTGTGCAGGTGCAGCAGGGGCCGGAGCAGCGCGTTCAGCCCGGCGATCCACATCTTCGCGGGCGAGAACGTGTGCATCCACGTGATGACCCCGACGCAGTCGTCGTCCGCGCCCGCCTCGAGCATCGTCCGCCGGATGGCCTCCGGCTCGGTCAGGACCGGGCGCCACCGCACCGCCGCCGGGATGCCCGGATCCTCGTCCAGCGCCTGGGCGATCCGCCGTGACTGCTCGGCGACCTGGCGGAGGGTGTCCTCGCCGTACAAGGACTGGCTTCCGGTGAGGAACCAGACGGTCGGTGCCATCGCGTGGCCGCTCCCTTCGTTCGTCATGGACTCGCTCGTCATGGACGCTGTCCGTAGGCGTTCCGGTAGCGGTCGTGGAGGCGGTCGATGTCCTCGGGCCGCAGCGGGACGGGATCGCCGAGCTGGCGGGCGAGGTGCACCGCCCGCGCCGCGTCCTCGCACATCACCGCGGCCTTGACCGCGGCCCGCGCGTCCGCGCCGATGGTGAACACGCCGTGGTTGCGCATGATCACCGCCGGGGAGCGGTGGCCGCGCAGCGTGCCGACGATGCCGCGTCCGATCGAGTCGTCGCCGATGGGCGCGAACGGGCCGAGCGGGATCTCCGCGCCGAACTCGTCGGCCATGGCGGTCAGGACGCAGGGCACCGGCTCGCCGCGGGCGGCCCAGGCGCAGGCGTACGCGGAGTGGGTGTGCACCACCCCGCCGACCTCGGGCATGTGCCGGTAGACGTAGGCGTGGGCGGCGGTGTCGCTCGATGGCCGCAGGTCGCCCTCGACGACCGCGCCGTCCAGGTCGCAGACCACCATCGCGTCCGGGGACAGGTCGTCGTAGGAGACGCCGCTGGGTTTGATGACCATCAGGTCGTGCCCGGGGACCCGGGCGGAGACGTTGCCGGCCGTCCACACGACCAGCCCGTACCTGACGAGCTCCGCGTGCAGGTCGCTGACGGTCCGCCGCAGCGCGCGGACCTGCTCGGCGGGCGTACCGGGCATCAGAGGTCTCCCTTCGAGCCGAGCGCGTCGTCGCGCAGCCGGCGCAGCCGGTGCAGGACCGCGCTGCTCGCCTCGCCCCGGGCGGCGAAGTGGTCGTGCAGTTCGCGGTACTCCGCGTAGAGGAGGTCATAGGCCCCGGCCCTGGCCGGGTCCGGCGCGTAGGCCGCGGTGACCACCCGGCCCATCGCCGCCGAGGCCTCCGGCACGTCGCGGTAGGCGCCCGCCGCGACCGCGGCGTGGATGGCGGCGCCGAGCGCGGGCGCCTGGTCGGAGGCGGCGATCGAGACCGGCCGGCGCAGGACGTCGGCGTAGATCTGCATCAGCGCCGCGTTGCGTTTCAGCCCGCCGGCGACGACGAACTCGCCGATCGGGATCCCGGCCGCCTCGAAGGCCTCGACGATGACGCGGGTCCCGTAGGCCGTCGCCTCCATGAGCGCGCGGTAGACCTCCTCCGGCCGGGTGGCCAGGGTCATGCCCACGACCACGCCGGACAGGTGGTGGTCGACCAGGACCGACCGGTTGCCGCCCATCCAGTCCAGCGCGACCAGCCCGTGCGAGCCGACGGGCGCGGAGGCGGACGCGGCCGCCAGGTCGTCGTGGTCTTGTCCGGTCATGCGGGTCCACCAGGCGAAGACGTCGCCCACCGCGCTCTGCCCGGCCTCGTAGCCGTAGGCCCCGGCGGTGATGCCGCCGTCCACGACACCGCAGATCCCCGGCACGTCCGCGAGGACGGCGCTGTTGACCACGTGGCAGGTCGACGTCCCCATGATCGCCAGCAGCCTCCCGTCCTCGACCGCGCGGGCGGCCGGGGCGGTGACATGGGCGTCGACGTTGCCGGCGGCCACCGCGACGCCCTCCGGCAGCCCGGTCAGGCGGGCCGCCTCGGCGGTCAGCGAGCCCACCCGCGACCCCAGCGGGGAGAGCGGATGGGCCAGCCGGGTGGCCGCGAAGTCGGCGAAACCGGGGTGGAGGGCGGCCAGGTAGTCGGCGGAGGGGTAGGCCCCGTCCTGGTAGACGCCCTTGTAGCCGGCCGTGCAGGCGTTGCGCGTCTCGCGGCCGCACAGCTGCCAGACGATCCAGTCCGCGGCCTCGATCCAGCGTTCCGTCCGCCGGTAGGTGTCCGGATCCTCCTCCAGTACCTGCAGCGCCTTGGCGAACTGCCACTCCGAGGAGATCCGGCCGCCGTACCGCTTGATCCACTTCTCCCCGCGCTCGTGCGCCAGCGCGGTGATGCGGTCGGCCTGCGGCTGGGCCGCGTGGTGCTTCCAGAGCTTGGGCCAGGCGTGCGGCCTGCCGGCCAGGTCCGGGAGCTCGCACAACGGGGTGCCGTCCGACCGGACGGGGAGCACCGTGCAGGCCGTGAAGCCGGTGGCGATCCCGATCACCTTGGCCGGGTCCACCCCGGCCTCCGCGATCGCGGCGGGCACGGCGGTGCGCAGCACGGCCCGCCAGTCCTCGGGGTTCTGCAGCGCCCAGTCGGGCGGGAGCCGCTCCCCCGTGCCGGGCAGCTCCCGCTCGATCACCGCGTCGGCGTAGTCGTGGACGGCGCCGCCCAGTTCGGCGCCGTCGGCGACCCGGACGACGACGGCCCGCCCGGACAGCGTGCCGAAGTCGACGCCGACGACGCAGGCGTCCGGCGGGATGTTAGCGCTCACAATTTCCTCGTCAGCAGAGTCGGGGAGGGCATCGGTCGGGTCAGGGCCGCGGGGTCGGCCGGGCGCTGGACCTGACCACCAGCTCCGGCGGGATCAGCACATTTCCCGGCGGCCCCGAGGGCTCGTTCAGGCGCTGCACCAGCAGCTCCAGCGAGCGGCGGCCCAGCTCGCCGAAGTCCTGGCGCACCGTGGACAGCGGCGGGATGAAGTAGGCGGCCTCCGGGATGTCGTCGAAGCCGACCAGGCTGACGTCCTCGGGGACCCGGCGGCCGGCCTCGTGCAGCGCGCGGAGCACGCCCAGGGCCATGTGGTCGTTGGCGCAGAACACCGCCGTGACCTCGGGGTCCTCCGCGAGCCGCCGGCCGGCCTCGTAGCCCGAGCGGGCACTCCAGTCACCGGACAGCATCTCCGGCACCGGCGCGCCGGCCTCGGCCAGCGTGGCCCGCCACCCCTCGGCCCGGCCCACCGCGTCGAGCCAGGATCCGGGTCCCGCGAGGTGGTGGACCGTGCGGTGGCCGAGGTCGAGCAGGTGGCGGGTCGCCGCCACCGCGCCGGCCCGCTGGTCGATGGCCGCCATCGGGACCCGCGCGGTCAGCCCGCACCCGGCCCCCACCAGCGGCACGAGCCGGCCGGCCTGCGCCAGCACGTCGTTCGTCGAGGTGTGCGGGGCGATCACCACGACGCCCTCGACGGCCTGCTCCGCCAGCCGCCCGACCGCGTCCAGCAGGGCCCGCCGCGTGATCGCACGCAGGCTGACGATGCTGACGAAGAAGTCGGCGTTGCGGGCGGCCTGCTCGATGCCGTGCAGCATCGACGCCGGCCCGTAGAGCGTGGATTCGAAGCTGATCACGCCGAGCGTCCTGGAGCGCCGGGTCACCAGGGTCCGGGCCGCCGGGTTCGGCCGGTAGCCGAGCTCGGCGATCGCCGCCTGCACGCGGGCGCGGGTGCGCGCCGAGACGTTCGGATGGTTGTTGACCACCCGCGACACCGTCTGGTGCGACACCCCGGCGAGCTGGGCGACATCGGCCATGATCGGCGGATTCGACGGTCCCTGTTGCGACAACGTCTCCTCCTCTGCGATCGCGCCGGCGCCCGGGGGCGTTGCGTAGGTCGATTGTGAGCGTGAACAATTCCACCGTCAACCCCTCGAAGCGATCACTTCTCCCGCGGCACGATCCGGCCAGCGAAGGGCCCGGCGCCGGCGATCGCGAAGTCACTGATCACCGATGCCGGGCCCCGGACGTTCCCGCTCCGACGCGGAGAGGCGCCTAGCGCACGGGCAGTCCCGTGACGGTGCGGCCGATGACCAGGCGCTGGATCTCCGAGGTGCCCTCGAAGATCGTGAAGATCTTGGAGTCGCGGTGCATGCGCTCGACGGGGTACTCGCGGGTGTAGCCGTTGCCGCCGAGGATCTGGATGGCCTCCTCGGTGACGTGGACCGACATCTCGCTGGCCATCAGCTTGGCCATCGAGCCCTCGGCGTTCTGGAAGTCCTTGCCGGTGCGCGCCATCCACGCGGCCCGCCACACCATCAGGCGGGCGGCGTCGAGGCGGCACTTCATGTCGGCCAGCTTGAAGGCGATGGCCTGGAAGTCGCCGATCTTCTTGCCGAACTGCTCGCGCTCCTGCGCGTACTGGAGGGCGTACTCGTAGGCGGCGCGGCCGACGCCGAGGGCCATCGCGCCGACCGACGGGCGGGTGGTCTCGAACGTCTTCAGCGCGGCCTGGCCCTTGGAGCTCTTGCCCTCGCGGGTGCGCGCGATGCGCTCGTCGAACCTGTCCTTGCCGCCGACGATCAGATGGGAGGGGATCCGGACGTCGTCCAGGATCACCTCGGCGGTGTGGGAGGCGCGGATGCCGTGCTTCTTGAACTTCTGGCCCTGCCGCAGGCCCGGGGTGCCCGGCGGGACGATGAAGCTGGCCTGGCCGCGGCTGCCGAGCTCGGGGTAGACCGAGGCGACGACGACGTGGACGTCGGCGATGCCGCCGTTGGTCGCCCAGGTCTTGGTGCCGTTCAGCACCCACTCGTCCTTGGCCTCGTCGAACACGGCGCGGGTGCGGATCGAGCCCACGTCGCTGCCGGCGTCGGGCTCGGAGGCGCAGAAGGCGCCGAGCTTGATGTCGTCGGTGGTGCCGAACATCTGCGGCACCCACTCGCTGACCTGCTCGGGCGTGCCCACGGCGGCGACGGACGCGGCGGCGAGGCCGGTGCCGACGATCGACAGGGCGATGCCCGCGTCGCCCCAGAACAGCTCCTCGAACGCCACCGGAATGCCGAGGCCGGTCGGCTCCAGCCACTGGGTGGCGAAGAAGTCGAGGGAGTAGATGCCGACCTTGGACGCCTCCTGGATGAGCGGCCAGGGGGTCTCCTCGCGCTCGTCCCACTCCTCGGCGGCGGGGCGGATGACGTCCTTGGCGAACTCGTGCACCCAGTCCCTGACCTCGCGAACGTCCTCGCTGGGCTCCAGCGAGAACGGCGTCTGCTCCGCACTCGTCATGATTAATTGACCCTCTCTCCAATATCGCCTGTTACCAACGGTAGCACCATCTGGAGTTACCACGGGTAACACATCGGGCGGAGGCGCCGCGCGGGAGCGGCGGAGGCCGCTAACCGCAGCCCGGCGAGATGGATCGAGCGGCGCTGTAGCCGGGGACCTCGATCATCGGCGGACGCTCCCCCACGGCCACATCGGCCGTGCGGGCGTCGTGCCCGTCCGCGGCGCGCCGGAACCTGGTCAGCCCGGTGGAGGGGGCCGCGAGGGGGATCATCCGGCCGTGCCGCTCCAGCCGCGACCAGGCGGTCAGCATGATCTGGCCGGCCATCGCGCCGAGCGCCTCGGTGGACTGGTGCGCGTGGATCCGGCGGCCGAGGTCGACCTGCGCGATCGCGTCGAGCCCGGAGTCCTGGTAGACGTCCAGCAGCAGGCCGAGTTCCACGCCGTAGCCGGTCACGAACGGCAGCCGCTCCAGCAGCGCGCGGCGCCCCGCGTACTCGCCGCCGAGCGGCTGCATGACGCCGGCCAGCAGGGGCCAGTGGAGGTTGATCAGGGGGCGCGCGACCAGCTCGGTCACCCGGCCCCCGCCGCCCTCGACGCGCCGCTCCCCCTCGACCAGCGGCCGGTCGTAGCAGCCCTTGACGTAGCCGACGGACGGGTCGGTCAAGAGCGGGCCGAGCAGCCCGGTCACGTAGGAGGAGGTGAACTCGCGCAGGTCGGCGTCCACGAACACGATCAGGTCGCCGGACGTCACGGCGAGGGACTTCCACAGGGCCTCGCCCTTGCCGGACATGAGGCCCTGCTCCGGCAGGACGGCGTCCTGCGCCACCACCTCGGCGCCGGCCGCGGCGGCCACGGCGGCGGTCCGGTCGGCGGAGCGGGAGTCGACGACCACGATCTCGTCCACCAGCGGGATCCGCTCGACCAGGTCGGTGCGGACGGCCGCGACGATCGCGCCGACGGTCGCCTCCTCGTCGCGCGCGGGCAGCACGACGCTGATCCTCGTCGCGCCCTTGGCGGCGAGCAGGAGGCGCGGCGGCCAGTCCTCCGCCGCGCTCGTACGGCGGGCCAACCACGACGCGACCTCGGGCAGCACGCGCTCTCCCTTCCGTGCGGGGCGACCGGGACCGGGCGTCCTGCGGCCGGTGTCCCCTCCCCTACCAGGAAACGCCGGATCCCCCCAGATCATTCACCGTTCGCGCCGCGATCGGCGAACCGACCCGAAGGTTTAACGGCGCCACAACACGCCCGTCACTCGGCGGCGTGCCGGTCCAGGAACTCGTAGACGTCCGCCTCGTCGACGCCGGGGAACGCTCCCGGCGGCAGGACCGACAGGACGTGCGAGTGCGCGCGCGCCGACGGCCACGCCATCCCCTCCCACCGGTCGGACAGGGCCTTCGGGGGCCGCTGGCAGCAGTCGCCGTCCGGGCAGGCCGACCTGACCCGCCGGGTCGTCTCCCGGCCGCGGAACCAGCGGGAGTCCTCGAACCGGACGCCCAGCGTGATCGCGAAGTCGCGCTCGTGGCTGGGGTCGATGTGCGACAGGCACCAGTACGTCCCGTTCGGGGTGTCGGTGTACTGGTAGTAGACGGAGTAGCGGTCCGCGGCGCCGAACACGTGCCGCCCGGCCCATTCCCGGCACATCCGCTGGCCCTCGATCGCGCCGTCCTCGTCCTGCGGGAAGGCCAGGCCGTCGTTGGCGTACGCCTTGTAGATCGTGCCGTTCTCGTCGTTCTTGGTGAAGTGCAGTTGGAGGTCGAGGTGGTGGGTCGCGACGTTGGTGAAGCGGTGCGCGGCCATCTCGTAGGAGACGGAGAACACGTCCGCCAGGTCCTCCACCGACAGCTCCCGCGCGGCCTTGGCCTCCTGCAGGAACGGCACGACGGTGCGCTCGGGCATCAGGATCGCGGCGCCGAAGTAGTTGGCCTCGACGCGCTGGCGCAGGAAGTCGGCGAAGTCGCGCGGCTGGTCGTGGTCGAGCGCGATGTGCCCGAGGGTCTGCAGCAGGATCGTGCGCGGCGTGTGCATGCCGAGCTGCTCGCGCTCCAGGTAGATCCGCCGGTTGCGCAGGTCGGTGACCGACCGGACCGAGCGGGGCAGGTCCTGGACGTACTGCAGGCTGAACCCGAAGTGCCCGACCAGCGTCATCAGCAGCCCCTGCGACACCGCGCCGCGCCGGTACCCGACCGCGTCGAGCGTCTGGGACGCGACGCGCTCGATGTCGGCGAAGTGGTTGCCGCGCTCGTGCATCTGGCGGCGCAGCTCGGCGTTGGCCTTGCGCGCCTCCTCGGGGCTCGCGGTGGGCTTGGTGCGGCTGCGTTTGAGCTCCCCGTAGAGGGCGAGGATGTGCTCGATGACCTCGTTGGGCATCCGCTTGCCGACCTTGAGGTGCGACAGGCCGAGCGTCCGGTACAGCGGGTCGCGCTGGGCCTCCTCCAGCTGGATCTCCAGCTGGGCGCGCCGGCTCGGGGGCTGGCGGCGCAGCAGCTCCTCGACCGGGCACTCCAGCGCGGTGGCGAGGGCCTGCAGCAGCGAGAGCTTGGGCTCGCGCCGCCCGTTCTCCAGCAGGGACAGCTGGGACGGGGCGCGGCCGACGCGCTCGCCGAGTTCCGACAGGGTCAGGCCGCGGGCGCGCCGCAGGTGGCGGAGGCGCTGCCCGAACGTGACGAGATCCACGTCACTCGTCAAGTTGAGGGGTTCTTCTGTCCGCAAGGTCGTCACCGCTTCATCATAGCGGAAATTTCGCACTTCTTCTGTTACTCGCCAGTTCATAACGGGGTTGCGGTCCGGGCATAGTCGTGAACGAGCACCCAGGGGACGACACGGAAGGGCAAGACGATGAGCGCAAGTCGCCTCAAGGGCGCAGCCGAAGAGCTGCAGCGACAGTGGGAGACCGACCCGCGGTGGAAGAGCGTCGAGCGGACCTACACGGCCGAGGACGTCGTCCGCATCCGCGGTTCGGTCCAGGAGGAGCACACCCTCGCGCGCCTCGGCGCGGAGCGGCTGTGGAAGCTCCTCCAAGAGGAGGACTACGTCCACAGCCTCGGCGCGCTGACGGGTCTCCAGGCCGTCCAGCAGGTCAAGGCGGGCCTGAAGGCCATCTACCTGTCCGGCTGGCAGGTCGCGGCGGACGCCAACCTGGCGGGCCAGACCTACCCGGACCAGAGCATCTACCCG
The DNA here is from genome assembly GCF_040649235.1 of Spirillospora sp. NPDC049024. Classification (NCBI taxonomy): domain Bacteria; kingdom Bacillati; phylum Actinomycetota; class Actinomycetes; order Streptosporangiales; family Thermomonosporaceae; genus Spirillospora; species Spirillospora sp. NPDC049024. The sequence goes on along the minus strand of NZ_JBEZFD010000018.1, from coordinate 180,106 downwards.
GCGAACTCGGTCCCGGCCGTCGTGCGCCGGATCAACAACGCGCTGCTGCGCGCCGACCAGGTCCAGTGGGCCGAGGGTGAGGGCGACACGCACTTCCTCGCCCCGATCGTGGCCGACGCCGAGGCCGGCTTCGGCGGCGTGCTGAACGCCTTCGAGCTGATGAAGGGCATGATCGCCGCGGGCGCCGCGGGCGTGCACTGGGAGGACCAGCTGGCCTCCGAGAAGAAGTGCGGCCACCTCGGCGGCAAGGTCCTCATCCCGACCTCGCAGCACATCAAGACCCTCAACACGGCCCGCCTCGCCGCGGACATCTCGGGCGTGCCGTCTCTGATCATCGCGCGGACCGACGCCGAGGCCGCGACCCTGATCACGACGGACGTGGACGAGCGCGACCGCGAGTTCATCACCGGTGAGCGCACCGCCGAGGGCTTCTACCGCGTCCGCAACGGCATCGAGCCCTGCATCGCCCGCGCCAAGGCCTACGCGCCGTACTCCGACCTCATCTGGATGGAGACCGGCACCCCGGACCTGGAGCAGGCCCGCAAGTTCGCCGAGGCCGTGAAGGCCGAGTACCCGGACCAGATGCTGGCCTACAACTGCTCGCCGTCCTTCAACTGGAAGGCGCACCTGGACGACGCGACCATCGCGAAGTTCCAGCGCGAGCTCGGCCACATGGGCTTCAAGTTCCAGTTCATCACCCTGGCCGGGTTCCACGCGCTCAACTACGGCATGTTCGACCTGGCGCACGGCTACGCCCGCGAGGGCATGACGGCCTACGTCGACCTGCAGGAGCGCGAGTTCGCGGCGGCCGAGAAGGGCTTCACCGCGGTCAAGCACCAGCGCGAGGCCGGCACCGGCTACTTCGACATGGTCAGCACCGCGATCAACCCCGAGTCCTCCACGACGGCCCTGAAGGGCTCGACGGAGGAGGGCCAGTTCCACTGACCCTCGCCGGCCGGCGCCGCCGGCCCCGCTCTCCGGCCTGATCCCCAGGACCCCGAAGGCCCCCGCGTCCCTACACCCGCGGGGGCCTTCCGGTGTCCCGGGACGCCTCGCGCCTCCCTTCCCGCCTCCGTGGTCCCTCCTCACGTTCCGGCCACATTCGGCAATGGACCTCGACAGGCGCCGCCGGAGGGGCGCATCGTGAGCCCCGCCAGTCGATCTCTCTGAGAGAGGACCCCTGATGGCGCGTCACCCCCGGTCCATCCGATCCCGGGCGATCCCCGGAAGGATGCTGCCGCTCGCCGTCGCCGCGGTGAGCGTCGTCGCGCTCGCGCCCGCCGCCGCCGCGGACGGGCCCGCACACCAAGGACGCTTCACCCCCGGCGCACCCGGTGTCGGCGACTCCTACTTCCCGCTGGAGGGCAACGGCGGCTACGACGTCCGGCACTACTCGCTGGACCTGAGCTACGACCCCGACTTCGACCAGCTCGACGGAACCGTGACCGTCACCGCGCGGGCCACCCAGAACCTGTCGCGGTTCGACCTCGACCTGTCCGGTATGGACGTCGACAAGGTCTGGGTCGACCGGCGCCGGGCCCGCTACGAGCGGCACGGCCAGGAGCTGGTCATCACACCGCGCCAGGGCCTGCGGAAGGGGCGGACCTTCACCGCCGTCATCAGGTACGGCGGCGTGCCGCAGACCATCGTGGGCTCGCCGATCGTGTTCGGCTCCCCCTACGGCTTCCTGCACACCCCCGACGGCGCGTTCGTCGGCGGCGAGCCGAACGGCGCCAGCACCTGGTTCCCCGTGAACGACCACCCGAGCGACAAGGCCACCTACGACTACACGATCAGGGTGCCGGAGGGCCTGACGGCCGTCGCCAACGGGCGCCCGACGGGGCACCGCTCCGCCGTCGCCGCCTTCAGCCGCCGCGCGGCCAAGACCCGCGCCGAGGTCTTCACCTGGCGCGAGGACAGCCCGATGGCGAGCTACCTCACCACGATCGACATCGGCAAGTGGAACGTGAAGCAGGGCCGCACGCCCGGCGGCGTCCCCAACTACACGGCCGTCGACCCCGAACTGCTGGCGAGCCAGCCGGACGCGGTGAACTTCTTCTACGACACCACCAGCGAGGTCACCGACCTCTGGTCGAAGACGTTCGGGCAGTACGCGTTCTCCAGCACCGGCGCGATCGCCGACGACGCCCGCTTCAACGGCCAGCCGCTCGGGTTCTCCCTGGAGACGCAGAGCAAGCCGGTGTACTCGGCCGTGCGCAGCACCGGCACGATCGCGCACGAGCTGGCGCACCAGTGGTACGGCGACGCGGTCTCGCCCGCGCGCTGGAAGGACGTGTGGCTGAACGAGAGCTTCGCCACCTGGTCCGCGTGGTACTACACCGAGGTGCACGGCGGCCGGTCCGTGCACGATGCGGCCCGCGCCACCTACGCCGCCCGCCCCTTCCCCGACCGCGAAGGCCGCCCGTACTGGTCGGTGCTCACCGCCGACCCGCAGCGCGACACCATGTTCAACGACCGCGTCTACAGCGGCGGCGGCATGATGCTGCAGTTCCTCCGCGAGAAGATCGGCGAGGAGAAGTTCTTCACGCTGCTCCGCACGTGGTACGCCCAGCACAAGTACGGCAACGCCAGGACCGAGCAGTTCACGGCGCTGGCCCAGCAGGTCGCCGGGCAGGACCTGAGCGGGTTCTTCAAGGACTGGCTCTACTCCCCGATCAAGCCCGACATCACGCAGGGCTGACCCTCCCCCGCCCGTGGACCGGGCCCCCGGCGCGCCAGGCCGGGGGCCCGGTTCTGTGCGAAAGTACGTGGTCGGAGCCGCGCCGCCTGTCTAGGCTTCCGGCAAGTGGGTGTTCTTCCGTGGGTGTGGTGGTACGGGTTCCGCCGCCACACCGCCTATCCGCTCGGATCCCTCACCGAGTCGCTCACCAACACGATGTTCGGCTTCATGCGCGCCTACGTCCTGCTGGCGCTCTGGGAGGTCCGGCCGTCCCTCGGCGGGTACGCGGCCGCCGACGCCGTGACGTTCTGCTTCGTCACCCAGGCGCTGATCGGGCCGGTGCAGGTCTTCGGCGGGATGGAGCTGACCGAGCGCATCCGCAACGGGGACGTCGCGATCGACCTGCACCGGCCGGCCGGGCTGCAGGGCTGGTGGCTGGCGCACGACCTCGGCCGCGCGGCGAGCTCGCTGGTGCTGCGCGCCGGGCCGCCGCTGGTGGCCGGCGCCCTGGCGTTCCCGTTCCGGTGGCCCGCCCCGGCGGACCTGGCGGCGTTCGCGGTGGCGCTGGTCCTCGCGACGGTCGTCAGCTTCGGGCTGCGCTACCTGGTGGCGATGGGGATGTTCTGGCTGCACGACGACCGCGGCCTGAGCGCCGTCACCCTCGTCATGTCGCTGTTCTTCTCCGGGATGATCCTGCCGCTCGTCGTGTTCCCCGGCCGCCTCGGTGAGATCGCCGAGGCGCTGCCGTGGTCCGCGCAGATCCAGGTGCCGGCCGACGTGTTCCTCGGCCGGTACGACGGCGCCGGGCTGGCGGGCGCGCTGGCGTTCCAGGCGGGGTGGGCGGCCCTGCTGCTCGGGGCGGGCGCGCTGGCCACGCGGGCGGCCCGGCGGAGGCTGGTGGTGCACGGTGGCTGATCCCGCGGTGACCGGCGCGCTGCGCGTGTACGGGCTGCTCGCCTGGACGTGGATCCGGGCGGCGGCGCAGTACCCGGTGTCGATGGTGCTGCTCGGCCTGGCCACGGCGGTGGTCTCCGTGCTGGACGCCGCCGCGATCATGGTGCTGTTCTCGCGGGCGCCGCGCATCGCCGGGTTCGGCGTGTACGAGGTCCTGTTCCTGTACGGCACGTCGGCCCTGTCGTTCGCGCTGTCCGACATCGTCCTCGGGACGACCGAGCGGCTCGGGGCCCACGTGCGGGAGGGGACGCTCGACGCGATGCTGGTGCGCCCGGTGAGCCCGCTGGTGCAGATCGCGACGGAGGGGTTCACGCCCCGGCGGCTCGGCAAGCTCGTCCCGGCGGTGCTGGTGCTCGGGTACGCGCTCGGCCGGCTGGACGTCGCCTGGACGCCGGGCCGGCTCGCGATGGTCCCGGTGATGGTGCTGTCCGGGGCGGCGATCTTCGGCGGGCTGTGGGTGCTGACGGCCGCGGTGCAGTTCGTCCTGGTCGACAGCCACGGGGCGAGCAAGTCGGTCACCTACGGCGGCGCGTTCCTCACCCAGTACCCGATGACCATGTTCGCCCGCGACCTGGTCCGCGGGGTGACGTTCGCCGTGCCGCTGGCGTTCGTCAACTGGCAGCCCGCGCTGTACGTCCTGGACCGGCCCGATCCGCTCGGGCTGCCGGACGCGGCGCGGTTCGCCTCCCCGGCGGTCGCCGCCGCCCTGTGCGCGGCGGCGGCGACGGCGTGGCGGGCCGGCCTGCGGCACTACCGATCGACAGGGAGCTGATGGCGGTGCCGATGATCGAGGCCGAGGACGTCGTCAAGTCGTTCACCGTGCGGGCGCGCTCGGGCGCCCTGCGCCGGACGCGGCGGCGGGTGCGCGCGGTGGACGGGGTGTCCTTCACCGTCGAGCGGGGCGAGTTCGTCGGCTATCTCGGCCCGAACGGGGCGGGCAAGTCGACGACGATCAAGATGCTGACCGGCATCCTCACCGCGTCGTCCGGCACGCTGCGGGTGTGCGGGCTGGACCCGTCGCGGCGCCGCACGACGCTCGCGCGCCGCATCGGGGTGGTGTTCGGGCAGCGGACCACGCTGTGGTGGGACCTCCCGCTGCGCTCCAGCCTGGCGCTCGTCCGGCGGCTCTACCGCGTCGAGGCGGCCGCGCACCGGGCCCGGCTCGCGGAGCTGACCGCGCTGCTGGAGCTGGAGCCGTTCCTGGACACCCCGGTCCGGCAGCTCAGCCTCGGCCAGCGGATGCGGGGCGACCTCGCCGCGGCGCTGCTGCACGACCCGGAGCTGCTCGTTTTGGACGAGCCGACGATCGGCCTGGACGTGGTGAGCAAGGCGACCGTCCGCGACTTCCTGGAACGCGTCAACGCCGAGCGCGGCACGACGATCCTGCTGACCACGCACGACCTCGGCGACATCGAGCGGCTCTGCCGCCGCGTCATGATCATCGACCACGGCCGGCTCGCCTACGACGGGGGGCTGGACGAGCTGCGCCGCACCGTGGACGCCGACCGGACGCTGGTCGTGGAGCTGGCGCGGCCGGCCCCGCCGATCACCTTGGACGGGATCGAGGCCGAGCGGGTGGAGGGGCCGCGGCAGTGGCTCCGGCTGCCGAACGCGGCGAACGCGGCCGCCGTCGTGGCCGCGCTGGCGCGCGACCACGAGGTCCGCGACATCTCGCTGCGCGAGGCGGGCATCGAGGAGGTCCTCGCCGGCCTCTACCGCGGCGACCACGCGTACTGGTGCTCGGGGCGGCCCGTCGCGCCGTAGCGGAGCGTCACGACGACCCGCCCGGCCTCGGCGAGGGCCGCGAGGTAGCGCTGCGCCGTGGCGCGGGAGATGCCGACCTGGTCGGCGATCTCGGCCGCGGACCGCGGCTCGTCGGCCCGCCGGAGCGCGTCGCTGACCAGCCGCGTCGTCACCGGCGACTGGCCCTTCGGCACGGGCGTGCGGGCGTGCAGCGGCGCGTACAGGGCGCGGACCGCGCCGTCGAGAGCCGCCTGGGACAGCTCGTTCTCGCCGGCCAGCGCCTCCCGGTACCGGGCGTAGGCGGTGAGGCGCTCGTTCAGGGCGGCGGCGGTGAACGGCTTGACCAGGTAGTGCAGGGCGCCGTGCCGGAACGCCTCCCGCACGGCGCGGGGGTCGGCGGCCGCCGTCGCCATGATGACGTCGGCGTCGAGTTCGGGCAGCAGGCTGAGGCCCGAGGCGTCCGGCAGGTAGACGTCCAGCAGGACGAGGGCGGGCCGCAGTTCGGCGGCCATGGCCCTGGCCTGCGCGGCGCTGTGGGCGAGCCCGGCGACCGCGAAGCCCCGCAGCGCCGCCACGAATCCGGCGTGGACCTGCGCGACGCGGAAGTCGTCGTCCACCACCAGCACGTCGATCATCGCACCGCCTCCGCGCCCAGCACCCCGGGGAGCCGGGCGACCGCCACGGCCCCGCCCCCGTCCGGCCCGCCCGTTCCCGCGTCCACGAAGGTCACGTCGCCGCCGCGGGCGCGGGCGGTGCGGCGCGCGAGGCCCAGCCCGAGCCCGCGCGAGCGGCCCGCCGCGGTGTCGCGGGTGGAGACGCCGTCGTCGAAGACGGCCTCGCGGAGCCCGTCCGGCAGCCCGTCGCCGGAGTCGGTGACGGTGGCGTGCAGGTCGGGGCCGTCGCCGAGCAGCTCGACCTCGACGCGGGCGGGCCGGCGCCGCCCGAGCCGCGCGGCCTCGACGGCGTTGTCGACGAGGTTGCCGACGACGGTCGTCACGTCCAGGGGGTCGGCGACGCGGCCCGGCACGTAGCTGCCGGCGCCGATGTCGAGCCGGACGCCCTTCTCGGCCGCGACGGCCGACTTCGCCGACAGGAAGGCGCGCAGGTACGGGTCCGACACGGGGTCGGGCAGGTTGTCGGGCGCCGGGGCGCGGCGCGCGGCGTCCTCCATCAGCGTGCCGATGTAGTCGGCGGCCTCCTCGCTGTGGCCGAGCTGGAGCAGGCCGGACAGGGTGTGCAGCCGGTTGGCGTACTCGTGCCGCTGCGCGCGGAGCGCGTCGAAGAGCGTGCTGACCGAGTCCAGCTCGCGGGCGAGGGTCTCCAGGTCGGTGCGGTCGCGCAGGGTGACGACGGCGCCGAGGTCGCGGCGGTGCCTGCGGACCTCCCGCCGGTTGACGACGAGGACGCGCTCCCCGGCGGTGACGAAGAGGTTGGTGGCGTCGCGCCGCCCCGTCAGGACGTCCCGCAGCGCGCCCTCCGGGGCGAGGCCCCCGGCGGGCGCGCCGCGCTCCGGCGCGACGCCGAGCAGCCGGGACGCCTCGTCGTTGCAGACCGCGACCCTGCCCGCGCTGTCGACGGCCACGACCCCCTCGCCGACGCCGTGCAGCACCGCCTCCCGCTCGTGGACCAGCTCCACCAGCTCGTACGGTTCGAGGCCGAGCGTCTGGCGCTTCAGCCTGCGGCCGATCGCGGCGGACGCGACGACGCCGAGCAGGACGGCGCCGGCGACGAACAGCGACATCTCGCGCAGCAGGCGGCCGAGCTCCCGGTCGATGGCGCGGGCGTCGAACCCGACGCTGACCTCGCCCAGGATCCGCCCGCCCGGCCCGTACAGGGGCACCTTGCCGCGCGCGGAAAGGCCGAGCGTGCCGCGCTCGACGCGGACGACCTCCCGCCCGGCGAGGGCGTCGGAGGGGTCGGTGCTCACGTGCCGGCCGAGCTCCAGCGGGTTCGGGTGGGACAGGCGGAGGCCGCGGCCGTCGGTCACCACGACGAACAGGGCACCCGTCCGGACCCGCACCCGCTCGGCGCGGTCCTGGACGAGCCCGCCGGGATCGTCCACCGCGACCGCCGCCGCGATCTCCGGGTCGGCGGCGACGCTGCGCGCCACGGTGAGCGCCCGCTGGCCGTACTGGTCGCGCAGCCGGCCGTCGAGCATCCAGGCGACCAGCCCGTACCCGAGGACCGCCACGACGACGACCACGCCCACCTGCAGGATCAGCACCTGGCGGGCGAAGGAGATGCGGGGCCGGACGGACATGACGTGCACCGTAGACCATGCCGGCCCGGCCGCACAGACCCCGCGTGAGCAGAACGCACAGAACCCCGGCTAACGCGCTTAACGTGGGGATTCGCGGCTTGCGAGCACATCGCGGGCAAGGGTTCCCGTGACGCGCGCCACATTCGTACGGTGCCGCCGTGTCCACATCAGCAGCACCCAAGCGAGAAGGCTCCGAGCGAGCCGCCGGACCAGTGATCGAACTGGCCGGCGCCACCAAGCGCTTCCGGTCGGCGGCCGGCGTCCACACGGCGGTCAGGGACCTCCACATGTCGGTGGGGCCCGGCGAGTTCGTCGCCGTGGTCGGCCCGACCGGCTGCGGCAAGTCCACCACCCTGTCCCTCGTCTCCGGGCTGGAGCCGGCGTCCGAGGGCCGCGTCCTGGTCCACGGCCGGCCCGTGGACGGGATCCCCGACGGCGTCGGCTACATGTTCCAGAACGACGCCGTCCTGCCGTGGCGCTCCGTCCTGGACAACGTGGCGGCGGGCCCCCGCTACCGGGGCGCGTCCAAGCGCGAGGCCCGCGACCGCGCCCGCGACTGGGTCGCGCGCGTCGGCCTCGCCGGGTTCGAGGGCTACTACCCCCACCAGCTGTCCGGCGGGATGCGCAAGCGCGTCGCGCTCGCGCAGACCCTCGTCAACGAGCCGTCCGTGCTGCTCATGGACGAGCCGTTCTCCGCGCTCGACGTGCAGACCCGGGGCCTCATGCAGGACGAGCTCCTGCGCCTGTGGTCGGGGTCCGGCGCCGCCGTCGTGTTCGTCACGCACGACCTGGAGGAGGCGCTCGTGCTGTCCGACCGGGTCGTGGTCATGACCGCGGGCCCCGCGACGATCAAGGGCGTGTTCGACGTGCCGCTGGAGCGGCCGCGGGACGCCGAGGAGGTCCGGCTCACCGGCGGGTTCCTCGAGATCTACCGCGAGGTGTGGGACTCGCTGCGCGAAGAGGTCCAGATCACCCGCGAGAGAGGGGCCGGCCATGCCGCGTGAGACGAGGACACATGAGACGAGGACACATGGGACGGAGACGCGCGAGGCGAGCGCGCGCGGAGCGGAGACCGCCCCGGCGGCGGCCGCCGGCGAGCCCGGGCCGGCGCCGGGCGCGTCCGGGCCGGGCGACCAGGGCGACCGGGCGGCGATCGCGCGGCTGCGCACCGCCGGGCTGCGCCGCACCCTCGGCGTCACCGCCGTCCGGGTCGCGCTCGTGGCGGCCTGGCTGGGCTCGTGGGAGCTGGCCGCGCGGAGCTGGATCGACCCGTTCTACTACTCGATGCCGTCGAAGATCTGGGAGCGGCTCGTCGACTGGTTCACCAAGGGCACCTCGCAGGGGTCGATCTGGGAGCAGATCTCGGTCACGCTCCAGGAGGCCGTCGCGGGCTTCGCGCTCGGCGCGGCGGGCGGCGTCGTGCTCGGCATCGTGCTCGGCCGGAGCCGGTTCCTGGCGGAGGTCTGCGCGCCGTTCATCAAGGCCGTCAACGCGATCCCGCGCATCATCCTGGCCTCGCTGTTCATCATCTGGTTCGGGCTCGGCATGCAGTCCAAGATCGCGACGGCGTTCGTGCTGGTGTTCTTCGCGGTCTTCTTCAACGCCTTCCAGGGCGCCCGCGAGGTCGACCGGAACCTGGTCAACAACGCGCGGATCCTCGGCGCGGGGCGGCTGCAGGTGCTGTGGACGATCGTGGTGCCGAGCGCCACCTCGTGGATCCTCGCCTCGCTGCACTCGGCGTTCGGCTTCGCGATCATCGGCGCGGTCGTCGGCGAGTACACCGGCGCCGACAAGGGCCTCGGCCTGCTCATCAACCACGCCCAGGGCACCTTCGACGCCGCCGGGATCTACGCCGGAATGATCATCATCACGGTGCTGGCCCTGCTCGCCGAGTACCTGCTCACGCTGCTGGAGGGCCGGCTGCTGCGCTGGCGCCCGGCCGCGTCCGGGCACGACGTCCAGATCTGACGCCGCGCCTTCCCGCCCCTCCTCCTTCCCACCCCTGTCGCACGACCAGGAGAACCGTCATGCCCAGTACCTCCGTCCGGGCCGGCGCCGCCGCGCTCGCCGCCCTCACCGCCCTGTCGGCCCTGTCCGCCTGCCGCGACTCCCGCGCCGGGTCCGGCGGGGACGGCGGCTCCGGTGGCACCGTCAAGATCATGATCGGCGGCATCGACAAGGTCATCTACCTGCCCGCCAAGCTGACCGAGCAGCTCGGCTACTTCAAGGAGCAGGGCCTGGACGTCCAGCTGCTCACCGAGCCCGCCGGGGCGCAGGCCGAGAACGTGCTCATCTCCGGGGACGTCCAGGGCGTCGTCGGCTTCTACGACCACGCCATCCACCTCCAGACCAAGGGCAAGTGCGTCCAGAGCGTCGTGCAGATGGCGGACGTGCCCGGCGAGGCGGAGATGGTCTCGGCGTCCAAGGCGGGCTCCCTGACCTCCCCGGCCGGGTTCAAGGGCAAGAAGCTCGGCGTGACCAGCCCGGGATCGTCCACCGACTTCATCACCCGCGCGCTGGCCGTGCGCAACGGCGTCAAGACGTCCGACTACACGACGGTGAAGGCAGGCGCGGGCCAGACGTTCATCTCCACGATGGAGAACGGCGGCATCGACGCCGGCATGACGACCGACCCGACCATCGCCAAGCTCGTGAGCACCGGCAAGGCCAAGGTCATGGTCGAGATGCGCACCGAGGAGGGCACCCGCCGGGCGCTCGGCGGGCTCTACCCGTCCAGCTCGCTCTACATGGACTGCGCGTACGTGAAGGCGCACGGCGAGACCGTGCAGAAGCTCGCCAACGCCTTCGTCAGGACGCTCGGCTGGATCAAGCAGCACAAGCCGGCGGAGATCGCGGCGAAGATGCCGAAGGACTACGCGGGCGGGGACCCGGCGCTGTACGAGAAGGCGGTCGGCGACTCGATCAGCATGTTCAACGGGGACGGCGTGATGAAGCCGGACGCCGCCGAGAACGTCCTGAAGGTGCTGGCGCAGTTCTCCCCCGAGGTCGCGGAGAAGAAGGACGAGATCGACCTGGGCAAGACCTACACCACGCAGTTCGTCACCAAGGCCAAGCAGGGCTGAGCGCAGTGCCGGGGTGAACGCCCCGGCGGAGCCCGCCGGACGCGGTGACGCGGGCCGGGCCTCGCGCGGAGGCCCGGCCCGTCAGCGTCCCCGGGTGGAGTAGAAGTCGACGCCGCCGTCGTCCTCGCGGTGGCCCGAGCCCCAGCGCCGCGGCGCCCAGGTGGGCATCAGCAGCGCGAGCCCCATCATCCCGTAGATCCCCGAGCCGAGCAGCATGCGCAGCCCGAAGTCCATGTCACCGGCCGGCGGCACCTTGCCGGGCAGGTCGAGGGCGCGGCCGGGGTCGGCCAGGAAGTAGGCGGACGCGCCGAGCAGCGCCAGCGCGGGCACGAGCGAGACCAGCGGCGACGCCCACCGCGCGACGATGACCACGCCCATCACCAGGCCCACGGCGGCGAGCAGGGCGAACGCGCCGTAGATGCGCGTGCGGTCGGTGATCTCCTGCCCGGTCCCGTCGAAGGACTGGCCGGCCTGGACGTACCCCCAGGCCGCGCCGTACAGCAGCGCGGGGGTCAGCAGGACGCCGAGGACGAAGCCGAAAGCATGGCGCACCGCGCATCACTTCCATTCGAACGCGCCCGCCGCAGGGCGCGGGTTCCGGTAGCGCCTCAATCACAACACGCGCATCGGCGGCGGCGCAGGATATCCGTGCCGTTTTATGACGGTTTGTTTTGAACGCCATTGAACGGGCATCGCGGTCTCATTCGATCCGCAGCACGTTGGAGGAAACAATGTCGACCGCTATTTGGGTCATCGTCGCCCTTGTGGTCGTCGCCGTTCTCGCCGCGGCCGGGTACCTCGCCTGGACCCGGTCCCGCACGGCGCGGCTCAGGCGGCGGTTCGGCCCGGAGTACGACCGGGTCCTGGAGCGCCACGGCGGCCGCGCGGCCGCCGAGCGGGAGCTGCGCTCCCGCGAGCAGCGCCACGAGGAGCTGGAGCTGCGCGACCTCGACCCCCGGCGCCGCGAGGAGTACCGCGAGCAGTGGGTCCGCGTCCAGGAGCGCTTCGTCGACTCTCCCGAGGCGGCGGTCGAGGAGGCCGACCGGCTCGTCACGGTGGTGATGGGCGAGCGGGGCTACCCGACGCACGGCTTCGAGGAGAAGGTCGCCCACCTGTCGGTGGAGCACGGCCAGACGCTGGAGCACTACCGGCGGGCCCACACGATCAGCGGGCGGGCCGCGACCAAGGAGGCGTCCACCGAGGACCTGCGCCAGGCCATGGTGCACTACCGCGCCCTCTTCGAGGAGCTGCTCGCCCCGCACGGCGAGGCCCGTCACGAGAAGGGCGGACGGCACACCGCTGAGCACCGCGCGGCGAACCCCGCGGAGCACGCCGAGGAGCGCACCGAGGAGCGCGCCGAGGAGCGCGCCGGCGAACACGCCGGAAGGCACGCCGCCGCGCCCGCCGGGCACCGCGGCGACGACCGAGACATGAGGAGCTGACCCGATGGAGCACAGGCGACCCGAGACCGGTACGCCGGCGTCCGGCGGGCCGCTCGCCGGCGAGCGGGCACGCGCCGCCGGAACGGCGGACCCGGGGGTGTCCGACGACCTGCACGTCGCCGGTCCCGCACCGGCCGCGCCCGGGACTCAGGCCCCGGAGACCGCGCCCGACACGGTCCCGGACCCGATCCCGGCCCGGACCCCCGCCGGAACCGCGAACCCGGCCAAGACACCCGCCGGGGCCGCGAACCCGGCCAAGACCCCGGTCAAGGACGCGGGCGCGATCAAGACCCCCAGCCAGGAGGCGAACCAGGCCAGGACCCCCGTCAAGGACACGAACCCGGCCACGGCGACCACCCGGGACACCGACCCGTTCGGGACGCCCGTCCAGAGCGCGGAGCCGAAGCACGCCGCTCCCCGCGGGCCGGGCGCGGCGCCGGGGGCCGCATCCGGCGGCGCCCCCGAGAAGCTGTTCGACGCCGCCGAGGCCGAGCGGCTCCGGGAGCGGTGGCACGAGGTGCAGGCCGCGTTCGTCGACGACCCCGGCGAGTCGGTGCGCAAGGCCGACGGCCTGGCGTCCGAGGCGGTCGACGCCCTCGCGCGCTCGCTCGCCGCGCAGCGGCGCTCGCTCACCGAGGAGCTGGACGGCGGCGGGCAGCCCGACACCGAGCGGCTCCGCCTGACGCTGCGCCGCTACCGCGACCTCCTGGACCGCATCTTCGCCGCCTGACCCGACCCGCCCACGGGCGCCCCCGCACCCCGCGGGGGCGCCCTTCGCCGTCCGGAGGCGGCGATCGCCCACGTGGCCGCCCCCGCCGCCTCCCGAGATCGCCCCACCGCTCGTCAGGAGGCCGGTGAGGGTGAATACTGAATCCCGTTCGGTAACCCCGTGAGCGGAGGACCAAGGTGTCCGAGAACTTCTCGATGACCATCGACGGCCGGGCGGTGACCGCGCCCGGCACCTTCGGCGTGATCGATCCGGCGACCGGCGAGGTGGCCGAGCAGGCGCCCGACGCGTCCCGGGAGCAGCTCGACGCCGCGATGGCCTCGGCGCAGGCCGCCTACGCCGAGTGGCGCCGCGACGAGTCCGCGCGCCGCAAGGCGCTGCTCGCGGCGGCCGACGTCATGTTCGCCAAGTCCGAGGAGATCGGCCGGATCCTCACGCTGGAGCAGGGCAAGCCCCTGGCCGACGCGACCATGGAGGTCGTCGGCGCCGGCGTGTGGCTGAAGTACTTCGCCGACCTCGAACTGCCCCGCGAGGTCATCCAGGACGACGCCAACGCCCTGGTCGAGGTCGTGCGCCGCCCGATGGGCGTGGTCGCCGCGATCACCCCGTGGAACTACCCGCTGCTCCTCGCGATCTGGAAGCTCGCCCCCGCGCTGCTCGCGGGCAACACGATGGTCCTCAAGCCGTCCCCCTTCACCCCGCTGTCCAGCCTGAAGCTCGGCGAGGTGCTGCGCGACGTCCTGCCGCCCGGCGTGCTGAACGTCGTCACCGGCGGCGACGAGCTCGGCGCCTGGATGACCGGGCACGAGGTCCCCCGCAAGATCAGCTTCACCGGCAGCGTCGCGACCGGCAAGCGCGTCGCCGCCGCGGCCGCGCCGGACCTGAAGCGCGTCACGCTGGAGCTCGGCGGCAACGACCCCGCCATCCTGCTGGACGACGCCGACCCGGCCGCGGTCGCCGACCGGCTGTTCGGCGCCGCGTTCCAGAACAACGGGCAGGTCTGCTCGGCGATCAAGCGCGTGTACGTCCCGGAGGCGCTCTACGGGGACGTGGTGGACGCGCTCGCCGAGCGGGCGAAGGCCGCCCGGGTCGGCAACGGGATGGAGGAGGGTGTCCAGTACGGGCCGATCAACAACCGGCCGCAGTACGAGCGGGTCGGCGAACTCGTCGCCGACGCGCTGGCCGGCGGCGCCCGCGCGGCGGCGGGCGGCAGGCCGATCGACGGGCCCGGCTACTTCTTCGAGCCGACGATCCTCGCCGACGTCGCCGACGGCACCCGGATCGTGGACGAGGAGCAGTTCGGCCCCGCCCTGCCGGTCGTCAAGTACACCGACCTGGACGAGGCCCTCGCCCGCGCCAACGGCACCCACTTCGGGCTGTCCGGCTCGGTGTGGGGCGCCGACGCCGACCGGGCCGCGGAGGTGGCCGGGCGGCTCGAGTGCGGCACCGCCTGGGTGAACACCCACCTCGCCCTCGCCCCCCACCAGCCGTTCGGCGGCTTCAAGTGGAGCGGCGTCGGCGTCGAGAACGGCCCCTGGGGCCTGTACGGGTTCACCGAGCTCCAGGTGATCCACCGCTCGAAGGGCTGAGCGGACCGCCCTGACCGGGTGCGGTCCGGCGGCCGGCCGCCGGACCGCACCCCGTCCCCGGCACGTACCACTTGTCCCACCGACCGCGGAGGAGCCCGACAGGATGCAGACCTGGGACGTCATGCGGCAGGACGACCTCGGCAACGTCTTCCGCGTCGCGGCGCACGACTCCCGGATCTCCGCGCTGGCCCAGGCCATCGTCCTGGAGAGCGGCGTCCGGCACAGGCAGATGTACTGGGTGGACGGCCCGCCGGGGCCCGCCGTGCGCACCAACCGCGACCTGTACCTGGTGTTCCTGCACCTCGGCCAGGACACCAGGGCCGCGTCGTGGTCCCTGTCGGCGTTCCTGCGCTCGCTGTGGAAGGTCGGCGCCGTGCTCGCCGACCAGGCGCGGCTCGAGCCGGACGACGTGGCGGCGATGTTCGCCGCGGCCGCCGCCACGTCGCCGGCCCCCTTCGACCCCGCGTGGAGCGGCAGGGACCTGTCGCTGCCCGGCGACGAACCGGAGGGGTACGCCGACTGGGAGCGGGTCCTGCTCTCCCAGATCGCCGACCTGGAGGACTTCCTGGCCGCTCCACCCGGCCCGCAGGCCCGGTTCGGCGTGGAGGCGCCCCGGCCGCCCGGCGCGGGGGCCCGCGCCACCCCGTCCCGCTGGTACAACTTCGACCCGGCGACGTACCTGGAGTGCGCGGTCGCGGGCAGCCTCGGCGGGTGGGACGCCGCCGACGGCGCCCGCGTGCCGCTGCCGACCGGGCCCGGCGAGCCGCCGGCCCGCTCCCCCGTCCGCGCGATCACCGCGATGAGCTGGGCCGATCTGGCCCGCGTCGCCGTGTGCGGGCAGATGTACGAGTAGCCCGCCCTGTCACCCCGCCCTGGCACCCCGGCGTGGTAGGACTGGCTCCATGGGCGACAGGCCGGTCGAGTTCGGCGACCGGGGCGGCTGGTGGCTGGCACGGGGCCGCCCCCATCCGGCGCTGCGCCCGTTCCTGCGCTCCTATGACGGCTACTGGGAGACGGAGGCCGTCCCCACCCGGATGCGGACCCTGCCCACCCGCACCACCGTGGTGATCCTCAACCTGGGCCCGCCGCTCCACCTGGAGGTCCCCGACCCTGGGGTGCGCGACCGCGCGTACGGGTCGTTCGTCGCGGGGATGCACGACGGCCACGGCATGTACCTCAGCCCCGGCGGGCAGCGCGGCATCCAGCTCGACGTGACGCCCCTCGGCGCCTACACGCTGCTCGGCGTCCCGATGGCGCGGCTCACCAACGCCGCCGCCGACCTGCCCGACCTGCTCGGCCGGGAGGCGCGGACGCTGGTCGAGCGGCTCGGCGACGCGCCGACCTGGGAGGCGCGGTTCGACATCCTGGACGCCTTCCTGCTGCGCCGCCTCGACGCCGGCCCGGTCCCCGACCGGGAGGTGGTCCGGGCGTGGCGGCTGCTCACCGGCGACCCCGCCGTGTCCGTCGCCGGAATCGCCGCCGACGTCGGCTGGAGCCGCAAGCACCTCACCCACCGGTTCCGCGAGCAGGCGGGGCTGCCGCCCAAGGTGATGGCGCGGGTGCTGCGCTTCCAGCGCGCCGTCGAGCTGCTCCTCGGCGGCGCCGGGCTCGCCGAGGCCGCCTTCGCCTGCGGCTACTACGACCAGGCCCACCTCAACCGGGAGTTCCGCGCCCTGTCCGGCTGCACGCCCACCGAGCTGGTCGGCGGCCGGCTCGGGCAGCAGCGCGTCCCCGCGCCGGCCGACGTCCCCGCCTGACCCGGGCCGCGGTCAGTTCTGGTGCACGCCGCCGCCCAGGTTCATCACGATGACGCCGAGCACGATGATCACCGCGCCGGCGATGGTCACCGGCTTGACCGGCTCGTCGAACAGCAGGACGCCGCCCGCGAACGCGCCGATCGTGCCGAGCGCGGACCAGATGGCGTACACGGGCCCGACGTTCAGCGACGTCAGCGCCCTGGCCATGAAGACGAACGAGATCAGGTACCCGGCCACGACGATCAGCGACGGCACGAGCCGGGTGAACCCGTCGGAGGCCCGCATCGCCAGCGTCGCGGTGACCTCGAAGGCGATCGCCAGGCCGAGCAGCACGAACGGCATCAGCGGGCCTCGCCGTACTCGGCGGCGACCGCCTCGAAGACCTTCATGTCCGCGTCGAACGGCGAGCCGGGGCGGGGCCAGTGCAGCGCGATCTCGGTGATGCCGAGCTCGCCGTAGCGGCCGGCGAGGTCGGCGAACGCGCCGGGCGACTCCAGCCAGGGCTCCTCGTTGAAGCCGGTCAGCAGGACGAGGTCGGCGAGGTCGCGGCCCTCGGCCGCGCACGCCGCGCGCAGGGCGTCCAGCCGGGAGCGGACGATGCCGTAGGGCTCGTCCCCCGCGCCGTGGGCGCTGGTCACCCAGCCGCTGCCGTGCCGGGCGGCGACCCGCATCCCGCGCGGCCCGTCCCCCGCGATGACGAGCGGCACGCGGGGCCGCTGGACGCAGCCGGGCTCCTGCACGACCTCGCGCGCGGTGTAGTACTCCCCCTCGAAGGACGTCTCGGGATCGGTCAGCAGGCGGTCGAGCAGCGCGACCCACTCGGCGAAGCGGGAGGCGCGCTCGCCGGGGCTCCAGTCGGCGCCGCCGAGGACCCCGGCGTCGGACGCGCGGCGCGTGCCGCCCGCCCCGACGCCGATGGTCAGCCGCCCGCCGCTCACGTGGTCGATCGTCTTGATCGCGTGCGCGGCCGGCACGGGGTGCCGGAAGTTGGGCGAGGTCACCAGCGTGCCGATGCGGATCCGGGAGGTGACCGCCGCGGCCGCGGCGAGCGTCGTGTACGCGTCGTACCAGGGCGTGGTGCCGCGCCAGGCGATGTGGTCGTACACCCACGCGTGCCGGAACCCGAGCTCCTCGGCGCGCCGCCACAGCTCCCCGGCCTCCGGCCAGGACCGCATGGGCCACATCACGGTGCCGATCCTCGGTGCCGTCACCGGTTCCTCCGTTCTGCCCCTGACGCCCCACCGCGGAAACGTCCCCCCAATAGATACATGCCGCCGGGACCGCTCACGCGCCGGCCCCCGCGAGCCACCGGTGCAGGGCCCACCACCAGTTCGCGGTGCGCGACACCGCCGCGCCCCCGGCGGGGTCGAGCAGCGGCCGCCCGGTCAGCTCCTGGAACCGCCGGATCCGGTACTTCACGGTGTTGCCGTGGACGTGCAGCGCCGCGGCCGTCGGCTCGATCCGGCCGCCGTGGTCGAGGTAGGCCAGCGCGGTCCCCGCCAGTTCCCGGTGGAAGGGATCGCCCGGGTCGAGGCCCGCCAGGAGCGCGGCGGCGAGCAGGCCGCCGAGCTCCGGCTCGGCCTCGGTGGCGGTGAGCAGCGCGAGGTCGGCCAGCTCCCGCATCCCGGTGAGCCCCGCCGCGGCGCCCGCCCGCAGCGCCCGCCGTCCGAGCGCGTACATCGGGGCGACGGCGCCGGGACGGGCGGGCGGCGCGGCCACCAGCAGCGGGCCCGACGGCCCGGTGACCCGGTCCCGCGGGCCGGGGAGCCGGGCGACCAGCGCCGCGAGCCGGCCGTCGACCAGCCCGCACAGGCCGGGCCCGGCGGCGGTGAGCGCCGCCTCCAGCCGCCCCGCCACGGCCGGGTCGCTGACGTCGGACACCACGCAGTGGTAGGCGGCCCGCGGGTCGAGCGGGGCGAGCACGGGGACGGCCTCCCCGTGCAGCAGCTGCCGGAGCATCTGGAGCCGCTCCTCGCGGGCGGTCCGCGCCATCTCCAGCTCGGCGACCCGGTGCGCGTGGACCATCCGCTGCACGAGCGCCGTGGTGATCTCGTCGATGCGGGTCACGCCGTCCAGCAGCGCCGCGTCCGGGACGCCCATCCGGCGCCCGTCGGCGACGAGGGCCCGGACGAGGTGGGCGCGGCCCGCCTGGAAGCCGTCCAGGAACGCCGCGACCGGCACGCCCTGCCGGGCCCGGTCCGAGCCGAGCCGCTCGGCCGCCGCGAGGACCTCCTCGCTCGGCTCGCCGTCCTCCAGGGCGGCGAGCACCCCGCGGACGAGGGCGCGGGTGTGCCGCCTGGTCTCCTCCTCCGGCAGCGCGGCCACCAGCTCCGACCGGCCGCGCGCGGCGCGGACCGTCGCCTCCAGCAGCACCGGGTCGTCGGTGTGCTCGATCAGCAGCCGCAGGAAGCGGTCGCCCGCGCCGGGGTCCATCACCCCATTGTGCTCCGCCGTTGTCCCTTCCGGACAACCGGGCGTGCGGGCGTTGGGCGCCCCCGGTCTAGCCGGGAGGCCGGACCATGGTGTTCGGTGGTCGGGAGACGAGCCCGAGGAGTGCCCGATGTCCGACGAGGAAGAGTTCCTGGAGAAGCTGCCGACCGACCTGATCTTCCGGCTGCCGCCCGCGTTCGACGACGTCGCGGACGAGCGCCGGCACCGCAAGGAGCGCCTCGCCGCCGCGCTGCGCATCTTCGGCAAGTTCGGCTTCGAGGAGGGCGTGGCCGGGCACATCACCGCCCGCGACCCCGAGCGCACCGACCACTTCTGGGTCAACCCGTTCGGCATGTCGTTCAAGCACATCCGGGTCAGCGACCTGATCCTGGTGAACCACGAGGGCAAGGTCGTGGAGGGCCGCTACCCGGTCAACGAGGCGGCGTTCGCGATCCACTCGCAGGTGCACCAGGCGCGCCCGGACGTGGTGGCCGCCGCGCACAGCCACTCCACCCACGGGCGGGCGATCTCGGCGCTCGGCCAGAAGCTCGAGCCGATCACGCAGGACGTGTGCGCGTTCTACCAGGACCACGGGCTGTTCGACGACTACACCGGCGTCGTCACCGACCTCGAGGAGGGCAAGCGCATCGCCGCGGCCCTCGGCGGCCACAAGGCCGTCATCCTGCGCAACCACGGCCTGCTCACCGTCGGCGACACCGTGGACGCCGCCGCGTGGTGGTTCATCACGATGGAGCGCTCCTGCCAGGTCCAGCTCCTGGCGAAGGCCGCGGGGCAGGTCGTGCCGATCGAGCACGACAACGCCGTCCTCACCCACGAGCAGATCGGCAACGACCTGGTCGGCTGGATCAACTACCAGCCCCTCTACGACCAGATCACCCGCGAGCAGCCCGACCTGTTCGAGTAGGCGGCCCCTCCCCCGGCCCCGGCGCCCTCGGCGGCGCCGGGGCCTTCGCGCGCCCCGGGCGCGCCCGCGGATCGTGGTGGGCGAGCAGGACGCGGGCGATGCGCTCCAGTGCCGCCCGGTCCTCGGGGGTCAGCGGCTCCAGCAGCTCGGCGTCCAGCTCGGCCGCGCGGCGGGTGACCTCGTCCAGCTCCGCGCGGCCCTCGGCGGTCAGCTCGACCACGTAGCGGCGGCGGTCGGCCGGGTCGCGCTCCCGGCGGACGAGCCCGGCCCCCTCCAGCCGCCCCACGACCTCGACGAGGTCGCTCGGGTCGATGCGCAGCCGGACGCCCAGGTCGCGCTGGGAGGCGGGCGCGGCGTCGTCGAGCGCGGACAGCACGGCGAAGTGCCAGAGGCCGAGCCCGTGCTCGTCCATCATGCGGCCCATCCGCACGCGCCCGGCCCGCCCGACCTGGGCGAGCACGAACGTGGTGATCCCGAGCAGGCGGGGCGGCAGCGGCCCGGCGGTCTCCTCCATCCCCCTATTGTAGGGTTGCCCCAATCATTGGTGAGCACCCACGAATGGGAGACGGTATGGACGCGCTGTATCCGCGCCTTCTGGTGGACGACTTTCCCGCCTGCGCCCGCTTCTACGAGGCGGCGATGCGGGCACTGCTCGGGATCGAGCCGGTCAAGCTGCTCCCGGAGGCCGAATACGCGAACTGGGACCTGCGGGGTGAGGCCGTGCTGGTCGTGATGGGACGCGCCCGGATGGCCAAGGCGGTCGGTACCGCGGACCTGCCCGCGCCGTCCGGGCAGGACGGCGCGATGCTGGTCCTGCGCGTGGCCGACGTGGACGCGGCGGCCGGGACGCTCCGCGGGCTCGGCGCCGCGCAGGTCGCCGGGCCGCGGGACCGCCCCGAGTGGGGGCCCGGGCTGCGCACCGCCCACCTGCGCGACCCCGGCGGCAACCTGCTGGAGCTCCAGTCCTACTGAGCGGTCTCCTCGCCCGGCTCCCCGGCGGGCTCGGTGAGCGGGAGCAGGACCTGGAAGCGTGTGTCGCCGGGAAGCGACTCCACCCGGATGTCGCCGCCGTGCCGGCCCGCGACGATGCGCCAGGAGATGTCGAGGCCGAGGCCGGTGCCCTGCCCCACCGGCTTGGTGGTGAAGAACGGCGTGAAGATCCGGCCGAGGTCCTCCTCGGGGATGCCGACCCCGGTGTCGGCGATCTCCACCAGCGCACAGTCGTCCTCGCGGGCGGTGCGGATCGTCAGCGTGCCGCTGCCCTGCATGGCCTGCAGCGCGTTCACGATCAGGTTCGTCCACACCTGGTTCAGCTCGGCCGCGTAGACCGGGACGGGCGGGAGCGTCTCGTCGTAGACGGTCTTCACCGTCACGCCGTCGCCGAACTTGCGCTTCAGCATGGTGAGCGTGCTGTCCAGCAGCTCGCGCAGGTCGGTGCGCTGGTAGGGGGCGCGGTCGAGCTGGGAGTACTGGCGGGCGGAGTCCAGCAGCGCGGTGATGCGGCCCATCGCCTCGGAGATCTCCGCCTGGAGCTGGGTCACCTCCATCACCTCGGCCAGCCAGCGCATCGCGGCCGGCAGGTGCCCGCGCGCCGCGCGCTCGACCTCCTCGGCCTGCTCGATGCCGATCCCGGCGGCCACCAGGCCGGGCGCGAGCTCCCAGGCGCCCTCGACACCGTGCTCCTCCAGCCAGTCGCCCAGCTCGTCCTCGGCGTCGCTGACCTCCAGCGGGCTCCGGCGGCCGCCCGGCGCGGCGGGCAGCGCCGGGCGCAGCGCCACGAGCGCGCTCAGATGGGTGCAGTCGACGCCCTGCGCGGCGAGGTCGGCCAGGCTCTTCTGCGCCCCGATCAGCCGGTCGCCGAGCTCGGCGCTGGCCCGCGCCGCGGCGGCGGCCGGGTTGTTCAGCTCGTGGGTGAGGCCCGCGGTGATCGTGCCGAGCGCGGTGAGGCGCTCGCGCTGGTCGATGGCCCGCCGCGCGTTGGTCATCCCGAAGAAGACGCCCTCCAGCAGGTGCGTGGCCATCGGGAACCACTTGCGGACCATCTTGCCGAACTTGTACGCCGGCAGCACGAAGAGCCGCGAGGGGCGCGTCGCGCGCAGCGAGTGCTGGTACCGCTGCTCGATCTTGTCGCCCAGGTACGCCTGCACGGCCCCGCCGTAGGTGCCGGGCCGGTCGGTCCGGCTGACCTGCGCCACGTGGCCCCGGACGTTCTGGGTCATGACCATCTCGCCGTCGAGCAGCACGTACAGGAACTCGGCGGCGTCGCCCTGGGCGCAGATGATCCCGTCCTGCGGATAGTCGGCGACCGTCCCGCAGGCCGACAGCCATCCCAGCTTCTCGTCGTCGAGGTCCTCGAAGAGGAACAGCTCCCGGAGCTGCTCCGGTGACGCGGTGTTCATGCCTGCTCCAGGTAACGGTGGACCAACGCGACGGCCATCGCGCCGTCGCCGACCGCGGACGCCACCCGCTTCATCGACTCCGAGCGCACGTCGCCCGCCGCGAACACCCCGGGGACGCTGGTCTCCAGGTGGTAGGGCTGGCGGGTGAGCGGCCAGCCGGCGGGGCGGCGTCCCCCGCCGACGAGGTCGGGCCCGGTCAGGACGTAGCCGCGCGCGTCGCGCTCGACGAAGCCGTCCAGCCACTGCGTGCCGGGTTCGGCGCCGATGAACACGAACAGCCAGTTCGCGTCGATGGTCTTCTTGCCGCCAGGCCAGGCGAACGTGAGCCGCTCCAGCCGGTCGGCGCCCTCCGCGGCGCACACCGTCTTGCCGGTGTGCACCTCGATGTTCGGCGTCGCCGCGATCTGCTCGACCAGGTAGTGCGACATCGACTTCGCCAGGCTGTCGGCCCGGACGACGATGTGCACCCGCTTGGCGTACTTCGCCAGGTGCACGGCCGCCTGGCCCGCGGAGTTGGCGCCGCCCACGACGGCGACCTCCTCGCCCGCGCACGACGGCGCCTCGGTGAGCGCGGCGCCGTAGTAGACGCCGCGCCCGGCGAAGTCGTCCACGCCCTGCGCGTTGAGGCGCCGGTAGGAGACGCCGGTGGCGAGGATGACGGCGTGCGCGGCGATCTCCGTGCCGTCCGCCAGCCGTGCCACCCGGGCCGTGCCCCGCGACTCCAGCGCGGTGACCTCGCCGGCCTGCAGCAGCTCGGCGCCGAACCGGTCGGCCTGGCGGCGGGCCCGGTCGGCGAGCTGCGCGCCGCTCACCCCGTCGGGGAACCCGAGGTAGTTCTCGATGCGGGAGCTCTGCCCGGCCTGGCCGCCGAGGGCGCGCCGCTCCACCACCACCGTCTTCAGGCCCTCGGACGCGCCGTACACGGCGGCGCCGAGCCCGGACGGGCCGCCGCCGACGACGATCAGGTCGTAGAAGTCGGTGGACGGGATGCTCGGCAGCCCGACGGCGGCGGCCAGCTCGGCATCGGAGGGGGCCGACAGCACCGTCCCGTCCGCGGTCACGATCAGCGGCAGCTCGGGGCAGTCGGCCGCGGTGACCAGCTGGGCGCCCTCCGGGTCGCCGTCCATCAGCCAGGTGTAGGGCACCTGGTGGCGGGCGAGGAAGTCGCGGACCTCGTAGCAGCGGGACGACCAGCGGTGCCCCACCACCCGCAGCTCGCCCGGCGGGCGCCGCTCGACCCGCGCCCAGGCGTCCAGCTGCTCGTCGATCACCGGGTAGAACTTCTCCTCCGGCGGGTTCCACGGCTTCAGCATGTAGTGGTCGAGGTCGACGTCGTTGATCGCGCGGATCGCCGCGTCGGTGTCGGCGTAGGCGGTGAGCAGGACCCGGCGCGCGAACGGGAACAGGTCCATGGCGCGCTCCAGGAACTCCACGCCGTCCATGCCGGGCATCCGGTAGTCGGCGAGCAGCACGGCCGTGTCGTCGCCGCGCAGCCGCAGCTCGCTCAGCGCCTCCAGGGCCTGCCCGCCCGACTCGGCGCGCACGATCCGGTACGACTCGGCGTACCGGCGGCGCAGGTCCCGTGCCACGGCCCGGGACACGCCCGGGTCGTCGTCGACGGTCAGCAGCACTGGTTTGGACAACGCGTCCCCCTCGTTTCAGCACATCCGCGAGCAAAAGCCTACGTGGATCCGGCGCCCGTGCGCCGGACCGGATCCGCCGACCGGGGCCCCGCCGCCCGGACGCCGCCGCGCCATCGGCCATGATCGGGGGCATGGACCTGCGTGTTGCGCTGATCGGATACGGCACCGGCGGCTCGGTCTTCCACGCGCCGCTGATCTCGTCGGTGCCGGGGATGCGGCTGGCCGCGGTCGTGACCGGCGCCCCGGAGCGGCAGCGGGCCGTGCGGGAGCGGTACCCGGAGGCGGAGGTCCTCGACACCGTCGACCGGCTGTGGGGCGCGTCGGGCGCCTGCGACCTGGTGGTGGTCACGGCCCCGAACCGGCAGCACGTGCCGCTGGCCCGGACCGCGCTGACCTCGGGCGTCCCCGTCGTCGTGGACAAGCCCGTCGCGGCCGCGGCGGCCGACGCCCGCTCCCTCGCCGCGCTGAGCGCCGTCCGCGGGCTGCCGGTGTTCCCCTTCCACAACCGGCGCTGGGACGGCGACTTCCAGACGGCGCGGCGGCTCGTCGCCGAGGGCGCCCTCGGCGACGTCCGGCGCTTCGAGTCCCGCTTCGAGCGCTGGCGGCCGGAGGTCAGGGAGAGCTGGAAGGAGAGCGCCGACCCCCGCGACGCGGGCGGCATCCTGTTCGACCTCGGCTCCCACCTCATCGACCAGGCGATCGCCCTGTTCGGCCGCCCGGAGAAGGTCTACGCCGAGATCGACACCCGCCGTGCCGGGGCGACGGCGCCCGACGACGTGTTCGTGGCCCTGACCCACCCCGGCGGCACCCGGTCGCACCTGTGGATGAGCGCCACCGCCTCGCACCTGGGCCCGCGCTTCCGCGTCATCGGCGGCAAGGCGGCGTACACGGTCTCGGGCATGGACGTCCAGGAGGAGCAGCTCCGCGCGGGCCTCACCCCCAGGGACCCCGGCTACGGCATCCCCCCGACCGGGTCCGGCGGCCTGCTCGGCACGCCGGGAGAGGAGGCCCCGGAGCCCACCGCCGCGGGCGCCTACCACGACTTCTACGCGCGCGTCCTGCGGACGCTCCGGGACGGCGCGCCGCCCCCTGTCACCCTCGCCGACGCGATCACCGGGCTGGAGGTCATCGAGGCCGCCGCCCGCTCCGCCCGCGAGTCCGCCGTCGTCGACCTCGGCGACCAGTAGCGCACCTCGGCGACCGGGCCGGTCGGAGCGCCCCGGTCAGTGCACGCCGCCGTCAGAGGACGGAGACGTGGACGTGGTCGAAGTGGTTCTGGGTGACGCTGCCGCGGTCCTCCATCTGCCGCCAGCCGCCGCTGCCGCGCATGTCGTAGATGCGCTGCTTCCAGATGACGTACTTGATGCCGAGGCGGGACGCGTTGTCGATGACGTACTGGGCGACGCGGTCGCCGTGCGCCTGGGCGGAGGCGCTCGGCATCTTGCCGCCGGTGCTCTCCATGAAGTCGCAGGCCCGGCCCGAACCGTGGTCCTGCGGGTCGCCCGGGCGCGAGCAGCCGATGGTGGGGAAGGCGCCGAACCTGCCGTCGATCTCCTGCAGCGCGGTGCGCATCCGCGCCGTCATCGAGTTGCCGACGATCGGGGACTTCGTGCCGCTCGCCCCGTCCGGGCGGCCGCCGCCGCTGGGGACGCTGGTGCGGGTCACCTCGGGCTTGTACTTGGCGAGCAGCTTCTTGACGCGGGCGCGCTGGCCCTCCAGGTCGTCGATCTCCTTCTTGACGGCGGCCAGCTTCTGCCTGGCCGTCGCCCGCGACTGGACCGCCTTCGCGTTCAGCGCCTCCAGGCTCTGGATGCGGCGGCCGTTGTTGCGGGTGATGTGCTCGATCACGGCGGCGTCGCGGACGGCGGCGCCCGGCTCGGCCGAGGAGATCATCGGGATCACGTCGAGGCGCCCGGTCATGTAGGTCGTGGAGGCGATGCGGGCCACGTCGACGCGGGCGGCGTCGTACTCGCGGCCGGCCTTCGTCGCGTCCGCGCCGGCGCGCTCGGCGGCCTTCTTCGCCTCCTCGAGGGAGACGAGCTCGCCCCGGTACTCCTTGGAGAGCTTCTCCGAGCGCGCCTTGAGCTTGGCGTACTCCTTCTTCAGGTCCTTCGGCTCCTGCGGGAGGCTCGCCGTGCTCCCGGACACCGGCGGCAGGGCCGCCGAGACGCCCGCCGCGAGGGCCAGCGCCGCGAGGCGCTTCGCCGTCCTGCGCCCGCGCGGGGGGCGGGGCGTCCTGCCGGGGGGATCGAGGGCCGCCACAGATCTCTCCTAGATAACAAAGCTCAAGATTGGCGGCACGCTACCACAATCGCCCGAATTGCCTCACAAGGTTCACAAAACACATAGCGTCACGCGCGGGCTACCGGCGGCCCCGCCCCCGGACGGCCCAGGGGCCGGACCGCGTGGCGCGGTCCGGCCCCCTCCCCCGGTGGCACCGGACGGATCCGGCGCCCCCCGTCACGGCCCGACGAGCTCCTCCCAGCGCGGCACCCGCGGCTGCGACAGCAGCCGCAGGCCGGCCTCGGCGAGCGTCCGGTCGCCCTTGCGGTTGTTGCACCTCCCGCACGCCAGGACGGTGTTCTCCCAGGTGTCGCCGCCGCCGCGGGACTGCGGGTGGACGTGGTCGATCGTGTTGCCGCGCTTCCCGCAGTAGCAGCAGCGGCCGCCGTCGCGCAGGTAGACGCCCCGCTTGCTCCAGGGCGGCCGCCTGCCGTGCCTCCAGCGCATCGCGACGTAGCGGACGAGCCGCAGGACCCGCGGCACCGGGAAGCGGCCGAAGGTGCGGCCCTCCTCGGCCTCCTCCACGACGGCCACCTCGCGCACCAGCATGCGGATGGCGTGCCGCAGATCCACCCGCTGCATGGGCTCGTACGACGCGTTGAGGACGAGCACGTTCACCGTGTCACCTCCCTGGCCCGTGCCGCTCCCCCGTCAGGATTCGAACCTGGATATCCGCATTAACAGTGCGGCGTTCTGCCGTTGAACTACAGGGGAATGCTTCGGCAATTCTCCGCCTTCCGGGCATTTCCCGGAAGACCTCCTTGAGAATGCCCATCGGCGGGGCCCGGAGGCAACGTGTTTTCCGGTCAGGACCCGGTGGCGGGGAGGGCGGACACCGCGGCCTGGTACTCCAGGGACTCGCGCTCCAGGCGGAAGCCGAGCTCCTCGTTCACGGCGAGCATGTGGGCGTTGTCGCCGGAATTGTCTGTTTCGATTTCCCGCACCCCCGGGCACTCCTCCCCGAGCCAGCGCAGCATCGCGGCCTTCACCCAGATGCCGAGCCGCCGGCCGCGGTGCTCGGGCAGCACCGCCGTGTCGTACTGCGCCGCGCGCCCGGCGCACCCCGCCGGCACCACGACCTCGGTGAACCCGGCGATGACGCCGCCGGCCAGCGCCGCGACCGTGTACAGGTCGTCGCCGCGCTTGGCGACGATCTCGGCCATCTCGCGGACGCGGTGCGCGTCCCACGGCGACCCCTCGTACTCGGCGAAGTCCGCCATGGCGTGCTTGGCGCGGGCGAGGGCGTCGGCGTGCTCGTCCGGCACCGCGCCCTTCCAGCGCACGAGCCGGTACCCGGCGGGCGCCTCCGCCAGCAGCCGCGCCACGCGATCGGCGGGGACCTCGTCCAGCCGCAGCAGCATGCCGCGCAGGGTCAGGACGCACTCGAAGCCGTGCGACTCCAGGAACGGCACGGCCGGGGTGCCCGCGAGGACCTGGGCGATCACGCTGGAGCGGCCGTCGGCGCGCAGGCCGGCCGCGGCCGCGGCGAGCAGGCGGCCGCCGAGCCCGCGCCGCCGGTGCTCGGGGCGGACCTGGATGTCGATCTCGCCGGGCCGCTCGGCGCCCGGCTCACCGGGCAGCCGCAGCGCCGCCACCGCCACCAGGGCACCGCCCGCCCCGGGGCCGCCGGCGGCCGCCGCCCACAGCCGCTGCCGCGAGCCGGCCTCCGCCCCGAGCAGCAGCCGCGCCGTCCGCTCCGGGTCGGGCGCGGGGTCGCCGGCCGGCTCGGCCGCGTGGACGGCGGCGAGCACCGAGTGCCACTCCCGGATCTGCGCGTCCGTCGGATCCTCGAGCGCGATGACGTCCATCCGACTTTTGTACCTGATCCCCGCCCGCCGCGACCGGGACCTGGCACAACCCATGGTTTCGGACGTACGGGAACCGGGCTCAGCGGTCTCGCGAGAACGCCTCCAGGATCCGCTCGGCGGCGAGCGCGGGCGTCAGCGCGCCGTCCGCGACCTCCCGTTCCAGGCCGGGCGCCAGCTCCCGGACCCCGGGATGCCCGCGCAGGTCGGACAGCAGGCGGTCGCGGACCAGCTCCCACGTCCAGCCGACCTGCTGGCGGCGGCGCCGGGCCTCGAGCTCGCCGGACTCGCGGAGCCGGTCCTGGTGCTCGACGAGCGCGCCCCACACCTCCTCCAGCCCGGTGCCCTCCTTGGCGCTGCACGTCAGGACCCGCGTGCTCCGGACGCGCTCGTCGCTGCGCAGCAGCCGCAGCGCGCCCGCCAGCTCGCGGGCGGCGCGCTCGGCCTCCCTCCGGTGCTCGCCGTCGGCCTTGTTCACGGCGATGACGTCGGCCAGCTCCAGCACGCCCTTCTTGATCCCCTGAAGCTGGTCGCCGGTGCGGGCGAGGGTGAGGAACAGGAAGGAGTCGACCATCTCGGCGACGGCCGTCTCGGACTGCCCGACGCCGACCGTCTCGACCAGGACGACGTCGTACCCGGCGGCCTCCATGACCACCATCGCCTCGCGGGTGGCCTTCGCGACGCCGCCGAGCGTCCCCGCGGTGGGCGAGGGCCGGATGAACGCGCCCGGGTCGGTGGCGAGGCGCTGCATGCGGGTCTTGTCGCCGAGGATGCTGCCGCCCGTCCGCGTGGAGGACGGGTCCACCGCGAGGACCGCGACCTTGTGCCCCTCCCCCGTCAGCCGGGTGCCGAGCGCGTCGATGAACGTGGACTTGCCGACCCCGGGCACGCCGGTGATCCCGACGCGGCGGGCGCTCCCGGCGTGCGGGGTCAGCTCGACCAGCAGCTTCTGCGCCAGCTCCCGGTGGTCCGGGCGGGCCGACTCCACGAGCGTGATCGCCCGCGCGATCCACGCCCGCGAGCCGTCCCGCACCCCGGCCGCGTAGTCGTCGACGCCCGGCGCGCTCACCGTGCTCCTTCCGATTCCGCCTGGTGCCCCACGACGCCGTCTCCGCCCGGCACTCCTCAGGCGCTCTCTGGCGCGGCGTGGCCGAGCCGCTCGGTGAGCTCCTCCAGCAGGCCGACCGCCGCGTCCGCGAGGACGGTGCCGGGCGGGAAGATCGCCGAGGCGCCGGCCGCGCGCAGCTCGTCGAAGTCCCCGGGCGGGATGACCCCGCCGACGACGATCATGATGTCGTCGCGCCCCAGCGCGGCCAGCTCCTCGCGCAGCGCGGGGACCAGCGTCAGGTGGCCGGCGGCGAGCGAGTTGACGCCGACGATGTGCACGTCGGCCTCGACGGCCTGCAGGGCCACCTCGGCGGGCGTCTGGAACAGCGGGCCCACGTCGACGTCGAAGCCGAGGTCGGCGAACCCGGTCGCGATCACCTTCTGCCCGCGGTCGTGGCCGTCCTGCCCCATCTTGGCCACGAGGATGCGGGGCCGGCGGCCCTCGGCCTCCTCGAACGCGGCGGTCGCGGCCCGCGCCCGCTCGATGCCCGTCACCTGGCCCGCCTCCTCCCGGTACACACCGGAGATCGTACGGATCTGCGCCGCGTGCCGCCCGTAGGCCCTCTCCAGGGCGTCGGAGATCTCACCGACGGTCGCCATGGCCCGGGCTGCGTCGATGGCGAGCGCGAGCAGGTTGTGCTCCAGGTCGTTCGGGCGGGTGCCGTTCTCGGCGGCCTCGGCGGCGCGGGTGAGCGCGTCCAGCGCGGCCCGCGTCGCGGTCTCGTCGCGCTCCTCGCGCAGCCGGCGCAGCTTGTCGATCTGCTGGGCGCGGACGGAGGCGTTGTCGACCTTGAGGACCTCGATCTCCTGCTCGGTGTCGGGGCGGTACTTGTTGACGCCGATGACCGGCTGCCGCCCCGAGTCGATGCGGGCCTGGGTGCGGGCGGCGGCCTCCTCGATGCGCAGCTTGGGCAGCCCCTCGTCGATCGCCTTCGCCATGCCGCCGGCCTGCTCGACCTCGGTGATGTGGCCCCAGGCGCGGCGGGCGAGGTCGTAGGTGAGCCGCTCGACGTAGGCGCTGCCGCCCCACGGGTCGATCGTGCGGGTCGTCCCGGACTCCTGCTGGAGGAGCAGCTGGGTGTTGCGGGCGATGCGGGCCGAGAAGTCGGTCGGCAGCGCGAGCGCCTCGTCCAGCGCGTTGGTGTGCAGCGACTGGGTGTGGCCCTGCGTGGCGGCCATGGCCTCGATGCAGGTGCGGGCGACGTTGTTGAACACGTCCTGCGCGGTCAGCGACCAGCCGGACGTCTGCGAGTGGGTCCGCAGCGACAGCGACTTCGGGTTCCGCGGCTCGAACGTCTTCACCAGCCGCGCCCAGAGCAGCCGCGCGGCGCGGAGCTTGGCGACCTCCATGAAGAAGTTCATCCCGATCGCCCAGAAGAACGACAGGCGGGGCGCGAACGCGTCGATGTCGAGGCCCGCCTCGCGTCCGGCGCGGATGTACTCGACGCCGTCGGCGAGCGTGTAGGCGAGCTCCAGGTCGGCGGTGGCCCCGGCCTCCTGGATGTGGTAGCCGGAGATCGAGATGGAGTTGTACTTCGGCATCCGCTGCGAGGTGAACGCGAAGATGTCGGAGATGATCCGCATGGACGGCTGCGGCGGGTAGATGTAGGTGTTGCGGACCATGAACTCCTTGAGGATGTCGTTCTGAATGGTCCCCGCCAGCGCCTCCGGCTTCACCCCCTGCTCCTCCGCGGCGGCGATGTAGAGCGCGAGGACGGGCAGGACGGCGCCGTTCATGGTCATCGACACGCTCATCCGGTCCAGCGGGATGCCGTCGAAGAGCTGCCGCATGTCGTAGATGGAGTCGATCGCGACCCCGGCCATGCCCACGTCGCCGGACACGCGCGGGTGGTCGGAGTCGTAGCCGCGGTGCGTGGCCAGGTCGAAGGCCACCGACAGGCCCTTCTGCCCGGCCGCGAGGTTGCGGCGGTAGAACGCGTTGGACTCCTCGGCGGTGGAGAAGCCGGCGTACTGCCGGATCGTCCACGGCTGGGTGGCGTACATCGCCGGGTAGGGGCCGCGCAGGAACGGCGCGATGCCCGGATAGGTGCCGAGGAAGTCGAGCCCGGCCAGGTCGTCGCCGGTGTAGAGGGGCCTGACGCCGATGCCCTCCGGGGTGTCCCAGGTCTGCGCCTCGGGGGCGGCGCCGGTGGCGCCCTCGACCGCGGCGCGCCACCGCTTGGCGGCCTCGTCGGCGGGGGGCGCCGTCCCGAGTTCGACCTCGGTGAAGTCGGGGATCATTCGTTCACTCCCAGATCGTGGAGGGTGGTCTCCAGCACCTCGATCGCGTCGCACCCGGCGTACACGCGGGCGTCGACCCCCTCGTAGGTTCCCTTACCCGCCAGCCAGACCTTCACCGCGCCCGCGGCGCGCAGGATCCGCGCGGCCTCCGCGGCCCGCTCCCCGTACAGGGCGTCGCTGGAGCAGAGGCAGGCGACGGCGGCGCCGGACGCCCCGAACTCCTCGGGGGCGCCCGCGACCGTCTCGATCCCGCCCGCCTGGAAGAGGTTCGCGGCGAACGACGCGCGCGCCGTGTGGACGGCGATCGGCCCGAGCGTCGCCAGGAAGACCTTCGGGCGGGCGCCGGTGGCCCGCGCGTGGGCGTCCGAGCGGTCGCGCAGCGCCTCGAAGTCCTGCGCGTAGGCGACGACCGGGAGGCCGCCGCCGGGCGCCGGCGGCGCGGGGTCGCGCGGGGGCAGGGTCTCGCTCAGGTTCGGGAACTCGCTGACGCCGGTGAGCGGCGCCCTGCGCCGGGCGATGTCCTTCCGGCGCCGCTCCCAGGTGGCGGCGAGGCGGCGGGCGACCAGGCCCGAGTCGAGCGCGGCGGCCAGTCCCCCGGCCTTCTCGATCTCGGTGAACCAGGTCCAGGCCGCCTGGGCGATCCCCTCGGTGAGGCTCTCGGCGTACCAGGAGCCGCCCGCCGGGTCGACGACGCGGGCGAGGCTCGACTCCTCCAGCAGCAGCGTCTGGGTGTTGCGGGCGATGCGGCGGGCGAAGCCGTCCGGCAGGCCGAGGCGGGCGTCGAACGGCTGGACGGTGACCGCGTCCGCGCCGCCGACCCCGGCGGCGAACGCCGCGACGGTGGTGCGCAGCATGTTCACCCACGGGTCGCGCCGGGTCATCATCGCCGACGACGTGACCGCGTGGACGCGCGCGTCGGCGCCCTCGGCGGCGCCGCTGACCTCCGCGACCCGCGCCCACAGGCGGCGCGCCGCGCGGAGCTTGGCGATCGAGGCGAACTGGTCGGCGTTGACGGCGAGGCGGAACTCGATCTGCCCGAACGCCTCGTCCACGCTCAGCCCGGCGGCGGTCAGGGCGCGCAGGTACGCGACGCCGGCCGCCACGGCGGCGCCGAGCTCCTCGGCGTCACCGCCGCCCGCGTCGTGGTACGGGGTCCCGTCGGCGACGACCGCGCGCAGCTTCGGGAAGTCGCGGACGCAGCGCGCGGCGAGCGCGGCGGCCTCGTCCAGCGATCCGGCCGTCCCGGTGCGCGCCGCGAGGCCGAGCGGGTCGGCGCCGAGGTTGCCGGCGGCGTCGGCCGCGTTCCCGCGCTCGGTGACCAGCGACAGGAACGCCTCCGCGGCCTCGCCCGCCGACGCGCCCGCGTCCAGCACGACGGGCGCCAGGTCGAGCAGGACGCCCCGCAGCGCCTCGGGGAGCGCGGACACGGGCATGCCGCCTTCGCCGAGCCGCAGCCAGAGCGAGGTGGCGCCGTTCTCCAGGTCGGCGAGCACCGCCTCCTGGACGACGGCCGGGTCGGGGTGGGCGTGCAGCTGCCGGACGTCCCATCCCGCGATGCCCTCCCCGTCGGGGCGCACCTCGCGCACGTAGGGCGCCAGTCCGGGACGTCCCGGCGGCGCGTCGTCGCGCGTGTAGAGCGCTGCGATCGGCACTCCGTCGTACGACTCGCGGGTCAGCAGACCCTCGATCTCGTCGAGGGGGGTGTCCTCGCCCGCCGCGCCGGACTTGCGCAGCACCCCCTTCACCATCTCCCGCCACCGGTCGCGGTCGGCCGTGGGGAAGGCGGCGGCCAGTTCGAGTTCCTCAGGCGGCACCGTCATGCCTGGATCGTAGGCGAGCGGCCGAATCCGGCTCGAAACCGGGTCCCGCTGACCAGTACGCGGGACCGGGGCGCGGCCGGAGTCCCCGCGCGCCCGGGCCGGCGGTGCCCGCCGCCCGCCCCGGCGATCTCCGGGTACCCCGAAAGGCCCTGTGGCGAGGGGCGTTGCTAGAGTTCGGCGTCGTAGACCCCAACCCCCGAACCATGCAGAGGGAAGACGAACGCATGTCGACTGGCAGCCACGCCGGGCGCCCCAGGTCCTGGGTCGCCGTGGCCATCATCTTCGTCGGTTTCGCCATCGGCGGCGTCGGCATCACCCTGGGCCCCGACTGGGTCGTGTTCGGGGTCGGCGCCGCGGTGACCGTGATCGGCGGCATCATCGCGCTGGCCGTCGACATCATGACCGACGTCGTCGTCGACGAGCCCCGGCAGTAGCGGTGTTCGGCCGGCCGCCCATCGAGGAGCGGATCGCCGCGCGGCAGCGCGAACGCGGTCCGCTCAGGCCGGGGACCGTCTTCCCCCACGGCCCCGCCAAGATGCTGTTCTTCTTCGGCATCGGCGTGGTCGTCGTCACGCACCTGATCGCGCTGTCGATGTACTTCGTGGACCCCGGCCCCTGACGGCGCCGGGAGCCCGCGCGGCATGCGCCGGGGCCCGTCTCAGCGGCCGCGATCCGAGCCGTTGGGCGGGCCCTTCCGCTTGTCGCCGAGGTAGAACAGCCCGACCATGAGGAACACCGCGACGGCGACCAGGATGACGAGCACGCCGATCGGAGTCGACCCGTACACCGGACCTCACCTCCCCTTCCTTCGCTGCGCCTGACCGCACCATGCCCGCTCAGCGCCGGGTCAAAATAGGGCCAAGAGTCCCTTTTCCCCCTATTCCGGACCGTCCGGCAGGTGCGGACGCCGCGGCGGCGACGTACTTTCGAGGGGACCGTGGCCGCCTGCGTCGCCCCCGAGCCCGAGGTGGTGGGATGGCCCTGCGATTCGGAATCGAGGAAGAGTACTTCGTCGTCGATCCCGTCTCCCGTGAGGTCGCCCCGCGCGCCCCGGCGGTGGTGCGCCGGGCGAAGCCGGCGCTCGGCGAGCGCACCTCCACGGAACTCGTCGCCTATCTCGCCGAGGCCAAGACCTCGCCGTGCGACGACCTGGACAAGCTGGACGAGCAGATCCGCTCGATGCGGGCGGTGATGGCCGCCGCCGCGGCGGCCGAGGGCGTCCGGCTCGCCGCGACCGGGACGCCCGTGCTGGGCGACCTCGTGCCCGCCCCCATCGGCCGCGGCGCCCGCTACGCCGAGAGCCTCGCCGTCTACCGTGGCCTGGACGACGAGCAGAGCATCTGCTCGTGCCACGTCCACGTCGAGATGCCGGACCGCGAGCGCGCCGTCCAGGTCAGCAACCACCTGCGCCCCTGGCTGCCGACGCTGCTGGCCCTCACGGCGAACTCCCCCTACTGGGCCGGGCGCGACACCGGCCACGCCTGCTGGCGGGCGCTGGCCTGGGCGCGGTGGCCGGTGGCGGGACCGCCGCCCTACCTTGCGTCCGCCGGCCACTACGACGACCTCGTCGGGACGCTGCTGGAGTGCGGCGCCCTGATGGACACCGGGACCATCTTCTGGGACGTCCGGCCGTCGGCGCGGCTGCCCACGCTCGAGGTGCGGCTCGCGGACGTCGCCTCGACCGCCGACGAGGCGGCGGTGTTCGCCGCGCTGGTCCGGGCGCTGGTCCAGGTGTCGTCCGACGCGGTGGACGCCGGCGAGCGGGCCCCCGACCCGCCCCAGGAGATGCTGCGCGCGGCCTACTGGCTGGCGGCGCGGCACGGGCTCGCCGGGCGGGGCGTGGACGTGCGCACGGGCCGCCCCGCGGACTTCGGCGCGCTGGCCGGCGACCTGCTGGCGCACGTGCTGCCCGCGCTGCGCTCCGCCGGGGACCTCGACGCCGTCGCCCGCGGCCTCCGGCGCCTCGCCGCGGACGGGACCGGCGCGGAACGGCAGCGCTGCGCGTACCGCAGGCGCGGCCGGCTGACCGACGTGGTCGACGCCGTCCTGCTGCGCGACCGCTGACCCCGTCCCGGCGGCGGAGCGGGCGATGACGGCCCCGAACGCGCTTGGTCCGGGAATCGTCTGTTTTCAAGGTCCACTTCGCGGGTACCGCCGATTCGGACCAAGGATTCGGCTGACCTCGGGGGACGTCCGCATGACCCTGCTCGCACGGCTTCCCGCCAGCGCGTACCCTCGATCGGATGCACGCGACGGCAGGACCATACGGAGCGACCCCGCGATGAGGCTCGGGCCCGGCAGGACGGGCGCGCCCCGCGCGGACGCCTTCGTCCACCAGGCGCTCTTCTACCACGGCGACGAGGAGTACCTCGCGGGCGCCCTGCCGCTCATCCGCGCCGGGCTCGGAGCGGGCGAGCCGGTGGCCGTGGCGGTGCCGGGCGACCGCCTGGCCCTGCTCCGCGGCTCCCTCGGCCCGGCCGCCGCGAAGGTGACCTGGCTCGACATGGCGACGGCGGGCCGCAACCCCGGCCGCATCATCCCCGGGGTGCTGCGGCGCTTCGCCGACCGGCACGCCGGAGGCCGGGCGCGGATCATCGGCGAGCCGGTCTGGCCCGGCCGCTCGGCGACCGAGTACCCCGCCTGCGCGCAGCACGAGGCCCTGATCAACCTGGCCTTCGCGGGGCGCGAGGCGAGCATCCTGTGCCTTTACGACACGGCGCGGCTGGCCCCGGTGGCGGTCGCCGACGCCCGCGCCACCCACCCGGTCGTGATCGACCGGCACGGCGAGCACCCGAGCGGCGACTACGCGCCGCACCGCGTCATCAGCGACTACAACCTCCCGCTGCCCGAGCCGGCCGAGGCGGTCGCGATGAGCTTCGACCTCGACGCGCTCCCCGTGGTCCGCGAGTTCGCCTGCTACTGGGGCGAGCGGTTCGGCCTCGGCGCCGCCGCCGTCGGCGACCTCGAGCTCGCGGTGAACGAGCTGGCCGCCAACTCGTGCCTGCACGGCGGCGGCGGGGGCACCGCGCGGCTCTGGACGGAGGACGGGCACGTCGTCTGCGAGGTCCGGGACGCCGGGAACATCAGGGATCCGCTCGCCGGGCGCCGCCCGGCGGACATGAGCCCGCACGGCGGCCGGGGCATCCTCATGGTCAACCACCTCGCCGACCTCGTCCGCGTCCACACCGGGCCGGACGGCACCGCGATCCGCGTCTACATGCGCACCTGAGCCCGGCTCAGCCGACGGCCCGGCCGATCCCGGCCAGCGCCTCGGCCAGCAGCGCCTGCCGCCCGGTGGACGCCGCGTACTCGGCCAGCGTCGCGGCGAGGTTCAGCGCCAGGATGCGCGCGGCGGCCTCCTGCTCCGCCGGGACCGGCCCGTAC
This sequence comes from Spirillospora sp. NPDC049024, assembly GCF_040649235.1. Taxonomy (NCBI): domain Bacteria; kingdom Bacillati; phylum Actinomycetota; class Actinomycetes; order Streptosporangiales; family Thermomonosporaceae; genus Spirillospora; species Spirillospora sp. NPDC049024. The sequence continues at coordinate 143,834 of NZ_JBEZFD010000018.1, read as the reverse complement.
TCCGCCAGGAGCGCCTCCCGTGCGGCGCCCGCGAACCCCGCGTAGGCCAGCGACAGGTCCACGGCCGGGGCGGCGAGGCAGACGTCACCCCAGTCGATCACTCCTGCCGCGTGCCCGTCCGGGGTGAGCAGGAGATGCCGGACGTGCAGGTCGCCGTGGACGACCACCGGGTCGCCGCCCGGGGCGCCCCGGCCCTCGGCCGCGGCCAGGAGCTCCCCGGCGGCCGGGTCGCGCTTCCACAGCCCGCGGGCGGCGAGGGCGTCGAGGCGGCCGTACGTCCGCGACGCGCGCTCGGCGGGGTCGGCGCGCCGCATCGGGTCGAAGGGCAGCCCCTCCCCCGCCTCGCGGGCCAGCGCCGGGTCGTGCAGGGTCCGCAGGAAGGCCCCGGCCTCGGCGGCGAGGACGACCCGGCGGCGAGGCCCTCCACCGGGGCGCCGCGGAGCTCAGGGAACCTCCGCCCGATCAGGGCGCCCGCCAGTCCGGCCGTGACCTCGCGCTCGGGAGCCCATTCCGGAGTCGTCACGCGGAGCAACGCTACCCCTGCCGGCCAGCCGGACGGCGGCGACGACGAGGGCGCAGCCCGCGATCTGCGCGGCGCCGGGCCGCTCGCCCAGGACCACCGCGCCGAGGGCGACCGCCAGCACCGGCTGGAGCAGCAGGAGGGTCCCGGCGACGTCGGCGCCGAGCAGCACGCCCGCGAGCACGTCGACGCCGGCCCTGCGCCGGGCCCCGCCCGGGCACGCCGAGCGCGTCGTCGCCGCCGGCCTCGCCGCCGCGCTCGTCCCCCGGCTCGGCCGCGCCCCGGTCCCGGACGGGGTCCGCATCGTCGCGACCCGGCCCGCCGTCCGCCGCAAGGTCCTCGCGGCGTGGCGGACCGGGTCGGACCGCCCGGCGGTCCGGGCGTGCGTGGAGGCGCTGCGGGCGGTCGCCGAGCGGCTGCCGGACGGGCGGGCGGCCTCATGAGCGGGCGCGCCGCCCGCCGACCCGGCCGCGGGGCTTGAACACCGAGAGGGCGGTGGCGGTGAGCAGCATGACGACCTGGCAGGAGACGACCGCCACCTGCCACCACTGCCGTCCGGCGGACGGGTCCGCCCCGCCCGCGGTGGCGTCCGCCATGGCCTCGGGCGTGAACAGCAGCATCCCGGCGAGGATCACCGCGATCAGCAGCACCAGCTTGGCCAGCACCCAGTAGTGCCGTGCCAGGCCCCAGGCGCTGCCGGTGGCGAGCGCGACGCCGGTGGCGAGGGAGGTGAGGCTGAGCGGGATCCCTCCCCCGAACACCAGCACGCTCATCAGGCGGTAGGCGGAATGGGCGAGCGTCCCGTCCGAGGTCAGCGTCGCGGTCAGGTTCAGCAGCACGAGGCCCCACACCTCCCCCAGCAGCGCGACGGAGGCGACCACGTGCACGACGGTGATGGTCTTGCGGACCGGCGGCCCCGGCCGCCACAGCTGCCCCGCGGCCGCCGGCCGCGACTGGACGGTGGACATTGAACGCTCCCGGCTCTCTCGACGACGCACCGATCGTGCGACGGCGGCACCGGCGCCGTCGTCGGCCGCCCGGAGGCTTCCCCGCTGCCCCGCCCGGAGCATCCGCGGGCCGGGCGCCTGCTCCCCGCGTGGTAGCCCGCCCCCCGCACGGCGGCTCGCCTCCGCGCGAAGGCAGGCCGAGACTTGACCCGGCCATCAGGTGGAGGGGACGGCCGCCGGGAATGATGCCCTGCGCCCGGTCTTCCGATCGCTAATGGGGAACGATGCGTCTTCTAGCCCGCGCTCACCAGATGCCCGTCCGGCTGGCCGTCGGCGCGTTCGTCCTGAACTCCGGCCTGTCGAAGCTCCAGGACCTGGAGGGGGCCGCCGAACAGACCCACGGTACGGCGAAGACCGCCTACCCGTTCCTTGAGTCGAAGGACCCGAAGGACTTCACCCGCATGCTCGGCAGGGCGGAGGTCGCCCTCGGCACCGCGCTGCTGGTCCCGCTCGTGCCCTCCCTGCTCGCGGGGGCCGCGCTCACCGCTTTCTCCTCCGGGCTGGCCGGCCTGTACCTGCGGCTGCCCGGCATGCGGCAGGGGCGCGGGCTGCGCCCCTCCCCGCAGGGCATCCCGCTCGCGAAGGACACGTGGCTCGTCGGGATCGGCGTCTCGCTCGTCCTGGACGACCTCGCGGCGGCGCGGGCGGAGCACTGCGCCCGCTCGTGACGCCTCCTTGACGCGGGGCCCCGCGCCGGTGAGGATCAGCGCGTCCCCGAGGAGGCCGCGCATGACGTCCGAGCCCCGCCCGTCACCCGCCGTCCGCACGGCGGCCGGCGCCGATGCCGACACGCTCGCGGCCGTCCTCGGACGCGCCTTCGACGACGACCCGGTCTGGCGCTGGCTCCTGCCGGACGACGCCACCCGCGTGCGGCGGATGACCGCGCTGTTCGGGATCCTGCTGCGCCGGGTGCACCTCCCCCACGGCGCCACCGAGGCCGCCGGGCGCGGGGACGCGCCGGAGGCCGCCGCGCTGTGGGACCCGCCCGGCCGGTGGAGCGTGCCCCTGCGGCTGCAGGCGGCCCACGCGGTGCCGCTGCTGCGCATCCTGGGCGCGCGGACGCCCGCCACCCTCCGCACGCTCGGCGCCATCGAGAAGCACCACCCGCCCGAGCCGCACTGGTACCTGGCGGTGCTCGGCACCGATCCCCCGGCGCAGGGCAACGGCCTCGGCGCCGCCCTGCTGCGCTCACGGCTCGACCGCTGCGACGCCGAGGGCCTGCCCGCCTACCTGGAGTCCTCGAAGGAGCTGAACGTCCCCTACTACGAGCGGTTCGGCTTCCGGGTGACGCGCGAGCTGCCGCTGCCGGGCAAGGGGTGCCCGCCGGTCTGGCTCATGTGGCGCGACCCCGAGCGCTGACCCCGGGGGCTCTCCACCGCAGCCCGGCATCTCCGGTTAAGTGGTTGTCATGGCCAGAAAAGGCCAATTGTCAGGAATGTCCGGGCGGCGAGAAAGGCCCGCCCGCGGCGGTCCGCCGCAGACCCCGGGCGGGCGCGCGCCAAACCCGGTTGGCCCGATGCGGCCACGCGCGCGGCGGGTTTCGGCCCGACCACCGGACGCGGCGGCCCCGGGCCCGGCCCGCGGGCCTACCGTCGCAAGTGAGCCATTGCACCGACCCCCTCTGGTGAAGGCGACAGGTGAAGCACCATGCCCATGGTCCGCGCGAGGGCGCCGGAGACGCCGCTCGCCCTGCACAGGCCGGGTCCGGCGCGCGTGCACGACTACCTCCTCGGCGGCAAGGACAACTACGCGTCCGACCGGGACCTCGCGCAGCGGATCCTGCGGGTCCTGCCGCAGGCCGCGGGCGCCGCCCGCGCCGCCCGCGCCTTCCTCGCGGACTCCGTGGCGCTGCTCGCCGGACGCGGCGTGCGGCAGTTCGTCGACCTGGGCTGCGGCCTGCCGAAGGCCGACAACGTGCACCAGATGGCGGCGCGCCGCACCGGCGGCACCCGCGTCGTCTACGTCGACCACGACCCGCTCGTCATCGCGCACGCCCGCGCCCTGCTCATCGACGGCGGGAACCTCGCGGCGCTGCCGGCCGACATCCGCGACCCCGACGCGATCATGGACAGCCCCGAGGTCCGGCGGCTGATCGACCCCGCCGAGCCGGTCGCGCTGGTGTTCTCCAGCGTCCTGCACTTCGTCCCCGGCGCGGAGGACATCGTCGCCGGGCTCGCGGCGGCGACCGCGCCCGGCAGCGCGCTGGTCGTCTCGCACGCCACGGCCGACTTCGCCCCCGGCGCGGTCGGCGAGGCCGCGCGGCTCTACCGCGAGGCGACCTCCCTCCCGGTGCGTCCGCGGGGCGGCGCCGAGGTCGCGCGGCTGCTCGGGCCGTTCCGCCCGCTGCCGCCCGGAGTGACGCCGCTCGCCGCCGACGGGCCCGCGAGCGAACCGGTCATGTACGGCGCCGTCGGCATCCGCTGAGCGCGGTTGTGGGGTTGCTCACACCCATTCGGTCCGCCGTCCGGCCCGGCGGCCGCCTCCGGTTCGCGGCGGCCGCCCTGCTCCCGACGCTCCTCCGGTGCGTCCGGACGCCGTGACGCTGCGTCAGCGACAGGTACGGCGATTCAGAGAAATCTCATTTGCCCGTTAGAAACGGTAACGGTTCGGCCCCTATCGTGGCCCGGATGCCGACGAACACCCTCACCCCTCCGGACAAGACGATCGGCGCCCCCCCGGCGCGGGCGCCCCGCATGGGCTGGCTGGACGCGCTGCGCGGCCTCGCCGCCCTGGTGGTGGTGTTCGAGCATTCCCTGGACGTGCTGCTGCCCGAGGTCCGCCGGGCCACCGGGCCGTGGTTCGACTTCGGCCGGTACGGGGTGTTCGTGTTCTTCCTCGTCAGCGGCTACGTGGTGCCGTTCTCTCTGGAGCGGCGCGGCAGCGTCCGGCAGTTCTGGGCCGGGCGGTTCTTCCGGCTGTATCCGGCGTGGGGCGTCGCGGTGGCGCTCGCACTGGTGCTCGGGGCGGCCGGCGTCTCCTACGGGCTGCCCGCGCCGATCGGCGACCGGCCCTGGGCGTCCGCGCTGGCGCACCTGACGATGCTGCAGGACCTGCTGGGCGTCCCGAACATCGTCAACGTCTTCTGGACGCTGTCCTACGAGATGGTCTTCTACCTCCTCGTGACGGCGATGTTCGTCGCCGGCGTGCACCGCGCCAGCGCCCGGGTGGCCCTCGGCTTCGGGGTGGGCGCGGCGATCCTGGGGGTCGCGCTGCCGTCCGGGCTGCTGGCCGCCCGGTGGCCGGGCGGGACGGTCCTCGCCGCCGCGCTGCTGCTCGCCGGCGGGCTGGCCGCCATGGTCGGCCCGAACCGCGGGCTGCGCCGGGCGGGCGTGGCCGTGGTGGCCGCGCTGGCCCTCGTCCTGCTGGTGCTGAACAGCCGCATCGGCGCCATCGAGAGCCTGTGCATCATCGCCACCATGTTCGCCGGGACCGCCATTCGCGGCATCCAGGACGGGCGGCTCCGGCCCGGCCGCGCCGCCGCGATGGTGGCGGTCGTCCCCGCCCTGACGCTCGCGGCGGGCATGCGCGCCCCGACCAGCTGGGCCCTGCACGCCAACCCGAACCCCCTCGGCCTGGACTGGTCCATCGCCGTGGGCGCCGCGTGGCTGACGTTCCTGGCCGGCCTCGCCCTGCGGAACCTCGCCATGCCGCGGGTCCTCGTATGGCTCGGCCTCGTCAGCTACTCGGTCTACCTGCTGCACCCGCTGGTCATCCAGGCGGTCTGGCACGCCGCCGGACGCGAGACCTGGGGCCTGTCGGCGCCGGTCCGGGCCGCGTGGGGCGTGGTGCTGCTGGCGACCGTCCTCACCTCGGCGGCGCTGGCCCACCGCTACGTCGAGCGCCCCGCCCAGGACCTCGGACGCCGCCTGACGGCACGGCGGCGCTCCCCCGCGCCCGCCCCGGCGCCGCAGCCGGCCACGTCCTGACCGCCTGCCCTGACCGCCCGGTCGGGGGCGGCACGGGTGATGACAGGGTGCGCTTTCTTGCCTAGGGTGATTCGCCCGAGCCCACCCCGCCGAACGGACAACGGATGACAGAAGGGCCGATGCCCGCCGAGCTGCCCGACGTACTGCGGCAGCACCTCCAGGCCGCCGTGGACGAGATGGAGCGGGAGATCCGCGACCAGGTCCCCGAGTACGCCGGCGCCGACGGGGGCGAGTACGCCCGGAGGGTGGAGCGGACGGTCAGCGACACCGTCGCGTTCTTCGTGGACTCCGTCGACCACCCGACCGCGGACGCGCGGAAGATCACCGAAATGTACATGCGGCTCGGCGAGGAGGAGGCGCGGCAGGGCCGGAGCCTGGCGGCGCTGCAGAACGCGATGCGCGTCAGCAGCCAGGTCGCCTGCCGCCGGTTCATCAAGGACGCCTACCGGCTCGGCTGGTCGCGCGAGACGCTGGGCCGACTGACCGACTCGCTGTTCATGCTGCTGGCGCGGGTCGCCGACGCCGCCGCGCAGGGCTACGCCCGCGAGCAGGGGCAGCTGGCGACCGAGCGGGAGCGCCGCCGCGACCGGCTCCGCGACCTGCTGGTCGCCGAGCCGCCGCCCGGGCACGAGGCGATCGCCGACCTGGCGGTCGCGGCCCGGTGGGAGCTGCCGAAGAGCATCGCGCTCGTGGCGCTGCCCTCGGGGGCGCCCGCCGGGGCCCGGATCCTGCCGCCCGCCGTCCTCGCCGACTGGGAGGCGCCCGTCCCCTTCCTCGTGGTGCCCGACCCGGAGGGCCCCGGCCAGGACCGGCTGTGGCCGGCGCTGCGCAGGCTCGGCACGGCGGCGGTCGGCCCGACCGTCCCGGTCGGGCAGGGCGCGGTCTCGCTGCGCTGGGCCCGGCACGCCCTGACGCTGGCGGAGCGGGGCCTGCTGCCGGCCGACGGCCCCGTCCGGTGCGTGGACCACATCGCGTCGCTGGCCACCCTCACGGCGGACGAGCTCGTCGGCGCGACCGCCGGAGCCGTGCTCGGGCCGCTGCTGGAGCTGCCGCCCGCGCGCCGGCAGCCGCTCGCCGAGACGCTGCTGACCTACCTGCAGTGCGGCGACAACGCGGTGATCGCCGCCGAGCGGCTGCACATCCACGAGCAGACCGTCCGGTACCGGCTGCGCCGCATCACCGAGCTGACCGGCGGCCGGTTCACCGAGCCGGACGGCCGCCTCGACCTCATGCTGCTGCTGAGCTGGCTGGTGCGGACGGGCCGCGCCGAGCGGACGGCGTGACCGGCGGTCAGCGGGCGGCCAGGCGGTGCCCGAGGAACGCCAGCTGGCGGCGGAGCTGCCGCCGCCAGTACGCCGCGTCGTGGCAGCCGCCCTCCAGCCCGCCCTCGGGCCGGACCCGCTCGCGGAACTCGCGCACCCGGTCGGCGAACGGGTCGCTCGTCCCGCAGTCGACGCGCAGCGGAACGCCCTTCAGCTCGTCCAGCGCGCGGAAGACGTCGTTGCGGTCGTAGTCGGCGGCTCCGTCGAACGAGCGGCGGTTGGCGGCGATCGCGTCCTCGTAGGAGCCGAACAGGGCCGGGGACGCGGCGACCACGGCGGCCGTGCGCGCGGGGCCGAGGCGGCGGGCCAGCAGAAGGGCGCCGTAGCCGCCCATCGACCAGCCGATGGCGCCGACGCGGTCGGTCCGGGCGCCGCGCTCGCGCAGCCGCGGCAGCAGCTCGTCCACGACCATGCCGAGGGGGTCGTCGCCGCCGGCGCGGGGGTGCCAGTAGGTGTCGCGCCCGCCGTCGACGCTCACCAGGGCGAACGGAGGGACCCCGCCGCGCGCGACGGCGTCGGGCAGGTAGTGGTCCAGGGCCAGGTTCCGTACGAGGGACGAGCCGGTCTCGCCGGTGCCGTGCAGCGCGACGACCACCGGCAGGCCGCGCAGCGGCCGGTTCGCGGCGGGCGGGACGATGGTCGCGGTGACGGTCGTGCCGCGGCGGGCGGAGCGCCACGTCACCGGTTCGACCTCGACGGACGCGGCGGGCGGCGCGGGCGCGTCGCCGCACCTGCCGAGCGCGCGGTCGAGCCGGACCTTTCCGGGGAGGACCTCGTTCTCCACCAGCGCGTAGGCGGTGCCGCCCGTGGCCGCGACGGCGCCGATGCCGCCGAGCCCGCCGAGGACGAGGGCGCGTCGGGTGATCAAGGGGTGTCCTTTCAGGAGGGTTCGGGCACCGTATCGCCCTCCCGCGCCGCGTGCGCGGACCGCGACAGCAGCGCGACGCCTCCGGTGAGCAGGAGCACGCTGAACGACAGGGCCGTGAACGCGGCGGCCGTCCGCGGCGGCAGCGTCTGGAAGGCGAAGGCGGCCACCAGGTAGGAGGCGATGGGGTTCGTCATCGTCATCGCGGTCATCGCGGCGGGCAGCGACCCGGCCGCGAACGCCCGCTGCTCGAGGACCAGGCCGAGCAGCGTGCTGCCCGCCAGCGCGTAGCCGGGCCAGTCCACCGCGGTGGCCGCGACGCCGCGCTCGACCAGGTCGGCGGTGGTGAGCTTGATCAGCACGGCGGTCGCCGCGAAGCACAGGCCGGCGCAGACTCCGAGCAGCGCGGCCCGCACCGGGCCCTCGCGCAGCCACGCCGCCCGGGACAGCAGGAGCACGACGGGCGCGGCGACGAGCCCGGCGAGGAGGATCCGCGGCCGGGACGGCTCGCCCTCGGGCGGGATCGCGCCCGGCACGGTGAACAGGACGGCGAGGCCCGCGGACACCGCGATGCCGCCGAGCAGGTCCAGCCGCGCGGGGCGGCGCCCCGTGCCGATCGTGCCGAGCGCGATCGTGAAGACCAGCTGGGTGACCAGCAGCGGCTGGACGACGGCGGTCGACCCGAAGTGCAGCGCGGCGGCCTGCGCGCAGAATCCGGCGAGGTTGACCCCCCACCCGGTCAGCCACACCGGGTCGCGGACCAGCCGGCGGATCAGCCCGTGGGCGGCGGACGCGTCCGATCCGCCGTGCACCGCCCGCCTCGCGGCGCGGTACTGCAGCGCCGCCGCGGCGGCGAACAGGAGCGCCGCGAGCAGGCTGAAGCCGATCGCCCAGGCCATCAGGCCGTCCCGCTCTGCGCGCCGCTGCCGGCGCCCGCCGCCTCCACGGCCGCGGCCAGCCGCGCGAACGCCCGCTCCAGTCCGTCCGGCAGCCGCGCCGACTCGGGCAGGACCCCGGGCTCGCCGGTGACCGAGACGTGCAGCGCCCCGTTCCAGCTCAGCGCGCCCACGGCGAACGGCACCCCGTCGGCGAGCGGCAGGATCGGGTGGACGTGCCCGAGCGGCGCGCCCGCCAGCGACATCGGCAGCGGCGGTCCCGGCATGTTGGACACGATGCCGCCGAAGAAGCGGGCGCGGTAGGTCCGGCGGGCCGCGCGGGCGTGCAGCGGCGGCGGCAGCGCGCCCATCAGGCGCATCGCGGCGGTGCTCGCCGGCGCCCGGCCGGACCTGCGGCGCCGTTCGGCCGCCGCGTGCACGGCCGCGAGGCGGTCGCGGGCGGGCATCGGCCCGACGGGGACGTCCAGCCGCAGCGCGGCGGTCAGGTTGCCGGGCACGGCCGTGCGGCCCCGGCCGGGCGGCGCGGGCGCGCGCAGGGTCATCGGCACGGCGGCGCGCAGGGGGCGGACGCCGGGCCGCTCGCCGCGCCCGTCCAGCACGTCCGCGAAGGTCTCGCCGACGAGCGCGAGGAGCACGTCGGTGACCCGGACGCCGGCCGAGCGGGCGACGTCCCGGACGCGGTCGAGCGGCAGCGAGGCGGTGCCGAAGACGCGCTCGGGGCCGAGGGCGCCGGTGACGGACACGGTCGGGGCGGCCCCGTCGAGGCCGAGCAGGACCAGCCCCGGCAGGACGGCGGCGGCGCGCGCGAGCCCCCGGGGGCCGCGCTCCGGCACCGCCTCCGGGAGGCGGGGTTCGAGGATGCCGCGCAGGATGTCGACGACGCCGATCCCGTCCGCGACGGCGTGGTGGAACAGCACCACGACGGCCTCCCGGCCGCCGGGTCCGCCGCGGACGAGCCAGAACCGCCACAGCGGCAGGTCGCGGTCGAGGGGCTCGGCGATCAGCCGGGCGACGAGGCCGTTCAGGGCGGCGCGCCCGCCGGGCGGCGGGAGGTCCACCTCCTGGACGTGCCGGCCCAGGTCGACGGCGCCGGCCTCCACCCAGCGCGGACCCCGCAGGACGCCGCCGTACCGCACCCGCTGGGTGAGACGCGGCAGATGGGGCAGCCGCTCGCGCATCAGCGCGCGCACCCGCTCGGCCGAGGGGCCCGGGCCGTCGAACTCGGCGACGCCGCCCACGACCTGCGGGACGTTCTCGCTCTCGACGTACAGGAAGAAGGAGTCGGCGGCGGCGATCCGCTGCCGCGTCCCGGGGGCCCGCCCGGTGCCGGCGTCCGGCGGGCGGCGCGCGCCCGCGAGGCCGGCGCGCAGCCGCTCCGCGCCGGCGGCGGCCGGGATGAGCAGGAGCCCGCCGGGGATGTCCACGACGTAGTGCGCGGCGGTGGAGACGATCACCAGTCCGGTCACGACCAGGTGCAGCGCGCAGAGCCAGGTGAGGACGGCGCCGCACCGGGCCCGCAGCGCGGCGGCCCCGATCCAGGCGACCCAGCCGATGTGCAGGCTCGGCATCGCCGCGTAGGGGTTCGCCCCCGCGGACACCATCTCGGTGCCCCAGGTGGCGGGCGGGTGGTGCGTCGCGATGACGTCGGCGTAGCCCTCGCCCGGCAGCAGCCGCGGCGGGGTCGTGGGCCACAGCGCGAAGCAGCAGATCGCGATCAGCGTCACCCAGATCAGCGTGTTGCGCGCCCACGCGTACGCCGGGTCCCGCCTCCACCACAGGTAGGCGAGGAATCCGAAGGTGCCGATCACGTATGTCGTGGCGTACTCCCACGCGGCGACGGCCCCGAGCCACCCGTGCCGGGCGAGCAGGTCGTTGGGCGCGCGCTCGGCGTCCAGGCGCGCCCAGCGCTCGAAGTCGAGCAGCGCGCGCCCGTGCGCGTCGCTGGCGGCGCGGTCCCCGCTGAACGCGTGCGTGAACACCAGGTACACCACCAGGACGGCCAGCGCGGCGGCGATCTCCCGCGCGGCCGACGCGGCCCGTCCCCCGTCCCGCTCGTCCCCCGTCCCGGACGCGACCGCCTCGCTCCGGACCACGACGCCCCTCCCGCCTCGCGCATCGCACCGCCCACCACAGATCATCCTGCCCACCGACGGACAAGACGACCATGACCCGGCCGGTTCTTCCCGCGACCGCCCCCGCCCTCGTCCCCGCTCGGCGGATTTCGGGCCCCGCCCCCTCTTGACCCCGGCGGCAAACAGAACTAAAACAAAGAAAATCAAACCCAAACAGAAGGGAACCCACATGGAGCCGGGAGCGGGCGACGCATGATCGTGACGGTGACGCTCAACCCCAGCCTCGACCGCACGATCGAGGTGGACGTGCTGACCCGCGGCGCGGTCATCCGGGCCCGGTCCGCACGGCTGGATCCGGGCGGCAAGGGCGTCAACGTGTCCCGCGCGCTGCTGGCCAACGGCGTCGGGTCCGCCGCCGTGGTCGCGGTGGGCGGCGCGGACGGCGACCAGCTGCGCCGGCTGCTGGAGACCGAGGGCCTGCGGGTGCACGCCGTCCGCGTCGGCGGGCGGACCCGGTCCAACGTCACGATCGTCGAGCCCGGCGGCGTCGTCACCAAGCTGAACGAGCCCGGCGGCCCCCTGTCGCCCGGGGAGCTGGACGAGGTCGGCGCCGCGGTGGCGGCCGCGGCCGGCTCCGCCAGCTGGATCGTCGGCTGCGGCAGCCTGCCGCCGGGCGTGCCGGACGGCACCTACGCGCGGATGTGCCGCCGGTTCGCGGCGGGCGGCGTCCGCGTCGCAGTCGACACCAGCGGCCCGGCGCTGCGCGCCGCCGTCGCCGCCGCGCCCGACCTGGTCAAACCGAACCGGGAGGAGCTCGCGGAGGCCGCGGGCGGCCCGGTCGACACCGTGGCCGACGCGGTCGAGGCGGCGGAGCAGCTGCGGGCGTGGGGGGCCCGCGCCGTCCTGGTCAGCCTGGGCCCGCAGGGCGCGGTGCTCGTCGACGGCGACGGCGTGCTCACCGGCGAGGCGCCCGTCGCCCGCCCGCGCAGCACCGTCGGCGCGGGCGACGCCCTGCTCGCCGGGTTCCTCGCCGCCGGAGCCCGGGGCCCCCGCGCCCTCGCCGAAGGCCTCGCCTGGGGCGCGGCCGCGGTGCGGATGCCGGCGAGCCGGATGCCCGGCGCGGACGACGTGCGGCGCGACATCGTCCGCATCCACGCGCGCCCCGACCTCGCCCGGCCCCTCCTCACCTGACGCCTCCTCCCCCGCCCCCTACGAGCAGGACCCACCCCACCCTCGATCGACAGGAGGCCGAGATGGCCACCACCTACACCCCCGAGCCCGCCGGAAGCGGGCTCCGAGCGCACGTCCAGCGGCTCGGCGGCAAGATGGCCGGGATGGTGATGCCGAACATCGGCGCGTTCATCGCCTGGGGCCTGATCACCGCCCTGTTCATCCCCACCGGCTGGCTGCCGAACAAGGATCTCGGCGAGCTGGTCGACCCGATGATCAAGTTTTTGCTGCCGCTGCTGATCGGCTACACCGGCGGCCGGATGGTGCACGGCCAGCGCGGCGCCGTCGTCGGCGCGGTCGCCACCGTCGGCATCATCGTCGGCGCCGACGTGCCGATGTTCCTCGGCGCGATGATCATCGGCCCGCTCGCCGCGTACCTGCTCAGGCTTTTCGACGGCCTCGTCCAGGACCGGGTCCGGGCCGGGTTCGAGATGCTGGTCGACAACTTCTCCGCCGGGATCATCGGCGGCGCCATGGCGGTCGCGGGCAACCGGGTCATCGGCCCGGTGATGAACACCTTCACCGAGTGGGCGGGCGACGGCGTCAGCTGGCTGGTCGACCACGACGTGCTCCCCCTCACCTCGCTGGTCATCGAGCCCGCGAAGGTGCTGTTCCTGAACAACGCCATCAACCACGGCGTGCTCAGCCCCCTCGGTGTGCAGCAGGCCGCCGAGCACGGCAAGTCCGTGCTGTTCATGCTGGAGTCCAACCCAGGCCCCGGCCTCGGCGTGCTGCTCGCCTACTGGTTCTTCGGGCCGCGGCGGCTGCGCCCCTCCGCCCCGGCGGCCATCATCATCCACTTCTTCGGCGGCATCCACGAGATCTACTTCCCCTACATCCTGATGAAGCCGCGGATGATCCTCGCCGCGATGGCGGGCGGTGTCACCGGTGTGTCGATCTTCGTCGCGACCGGCGCCGGGCTGGTCGCGGTGCCGTCGCCCGGCAGCATCTTCGCCTACCTCGCGGAGACGCCCCGCGGCGTCGGAACGTGGATCGGCGTCTACACCGGCCTGTTCGCCTCCGCCGCCGTCTCCTTCGGCGTCGGCGCCGCACTGCTCGGCTTCGGAAAGCTCGCCGAGCCGCGCACCGAGGGCGCGGACGGCGAGGATGCGGAGACCGCCCCGGACGCGGAGGCCGGCGAGGAGGCCGCGGACGCCAGGGAAACGACCGCCCACTGATGGAAGGCACACCCACGATGAACGGCAAGGACATCCGCAAGCTCGTCATCGCCTGCGACGCCGGGATGGGCAGCAGCGTCATGCTGGCCGGGCAGCTGCGCAAGGCGCTGAAGAAGAACGACGTGACGGTCGAGCACACGCCCGTCGACAAGATCCCCGCCGACGCCGACGTGGTCGTCTGCCACACCGGCCTCGCCGCCCGCGCCCGCCGCGGCGCCGGCGGCACCCCGGTGGTCGCGTTCGATGTCTATCTCGGCGACCCCGCCGTCGACCGGCTGGTCAAGGCGATCAAGGACGGCGGCGAGATCGGTGTCTGACGGCGCCGCCGGCCTGCTCGCTCCCGAGGCGATCCGGCTGGACGCGCGGGCCCGCGGCCGCGACCACGCCATCCGCGTCTGCGGGCAGGTACTCGTCGACACCGGCGCCGTCGAACCCGCCTACATCGACGCGATGCTGGAGAGAGAACGCTCGATCTCCACCTATCTCGGCGAAGGGGTCGCGATCCCGCACGGCACGTCCGCGGGCCGCGACCTCATCCACCGCGACGCGCTCGCCGTGGTGAGGTTCCCGGACGGGACGGACTGGGACGGCCACCCCGTCACCGTCTGCATCGCGATCGCCGCGCGCGGCGACGGGCACATGGAGATCCTCGCCGAGCTGGCCCAGGTGCTCATGGACCCGGCCCGGGCACGGACGCTCCGCGAGGCCACCGAGCCCGGGCAGGTCCTCGCCCTGCTCGCACCGCAGGAAACGCAAGAACCGCAAGTACCGCAACCGACAGAACAGGAACATCCCGCATGAAGGTCGCCCGTTTCTACGCTCCCGGCGACATCCGCCTAGAGGACGCGCCCGAACCGGCGCCCGGGCCCGGCGAGCTGAAGATCCGCGTCCGCAACTGCTCCACCTGCGGGACCGACGTCAAGATCTCCCGGTTCGGCCACCACCACATCGTCCCGCCGCGGGTGATGGGCCACGAGATCGCCGGCGAGGTCACCGAGACCGGGCCGGGCGTGAAGGGCTGGGCGGCGGGCGACCGCGTCCAGGTCATCGCCGCGATCCCGGACGGGACGTGCTCGGAGTGCCGCCGCGGCCGGATGACGGTCTGCACCGCGCAGGAGTCGATGGGGTACCACTACGACGGCGCGTTCGCCGAGTACATGGTCGTCCCGGCGAAGGTGCTCGCGGTGGACGGGGTGAACCGGATCCCGGACGGCGTGTCGTTCGCCGAGGCGTCGGTGGCCGAGCCGCTCGCCTGCGTCCTCAACGGCCAGGAGCTGGCGCGGGTCGGCGAGGGCGACGACGTGGTCGTGTTCGGCTCCGGCCCGGTCGGCTGCCTGCACGTGCGGGTCGCCCGGGCCCGCGGCGCCGCCCGGGTGTTCCTCGTGGAGGTCAACGCCGAGCGGCTGCACCAGGCCGCCGCGATCGTGAAGCCGGACGCGGCGATCGACGGGAGCGCCGCCGACGCCGTCGAGGAGATCCTCGAACGGACCGGCGGGCGCGGCGCGGACGTCGCGATCACCGCCGCCGCGTCCGGCGCCGCGCAGGAGCAGGCGCAGCGGCTGGTGGCGCCCGGCGGCCGGGTGAGCCTGTTCGGCGGGCTGCCCAAGGACGCCCCGGTCATCTCCGTCGACGCCAACCGCGTCCACTACCGGGAACTGTCCCTGGTGGGCGCGAACGGGTCGAGTCCCGCGCACAACGCCCGCGCGCTGGAGCTGATCGGGTCCGGCCGGGTGCCCGTGGAGGACCTGATCACCCACCGGCTTCCGCTGGACGCTCTGCACGACGCCCTGGACCTGGTCGTCCGGGGCGCCGCGATCAAGGTCACCATCGAACCGTGAGGGAGACGGCCATGGCCGAACGGAACGTCGTCATCGCCGCGGCGCAGGGACTGCACGCCCGCCCGGCGCAGCTCTTCGTCCAGGCGGCGGCGCGGCAGCCGGTGCCGGTGTCCATCCGGGTCGGGAACGGCGCGCCCGTCCCGGCGAACAGCATCCTCGGCGTGCTTTCGCTCGGCGCGCGCCACGGCACCGAGGTGATCCTGTCCGCCGAGGGCGACGGGGCGGGAACCGCGCTCGACGAGCTCGCCGGCCTGCTCGCCCGCGACCTGGATGCCGAACAGCCCGCTTGACCGTCCCGCGGACCCGGCAGAATGAACGCGCACCGGAACGCGGACGGAACGGGTGGGACGACGGTCATGTACGCCGAGGAACGGCAGCAGGCGATCCTTGCGCTGGCGCGCTCGAAGGGCCGGGTGGACGTCGTCGCGCTCGCCGAGGAGTTCTCGGTCACGACCGAGACGATCCGCCGCGACCTGACGGTGCTGGAGCGGGCCGGGACGGTCAGGCGCGTGCACGGCGGCGCGATGCCCGTCGAGCGGCTCGGGTTCGAGCCGGAGCTGGCGGCGCGGGACGCGGTGATGACCGAGGAGAAGCAGCGCATCGCCAAGGCGGCGCTGGAGGAGCTGCCCGCCGACGGGTCGATCATCGTGGACGCCGGCACGACCACCGCCCGGTTCGTCCAGCTGCTGCCGACCGACCGCGAGCTGACCGTGATCGTGAACTCGCCGCCGCACGCCGCGGTGCTGGCGACCCGCCCCAACCTCACCGTGATCATCCTCGGCGGGCGGGTGCGCGGCCGCACGCTCGCCACGGTGGACGACTGGGTGCTGCGCCCGCTCGCCGACCTGTGGGTGGACGTGGCGTTCATGGCCACGAACGGCTGCTCGGTCGAGCGCGGGCTGACGACCTCCGACCAGGCCGAGGCCGCGGTGAAGCGGGCGATGATCGCCTCGTCGCGGCGGCGGGTGCTGCTCGCCGACCGCACCAAGATCGGCCATGACCACCTCGTGCGGTTCGGCGGCCTCGCCGACATCGACGTGCTGATCACCGACACCGGGCTGGACACCGACCTCGCCGCCGACCTCGCCGCCGCCGGGCCGGAGGTCGTCCGCGCCTGAACGGGCCGGACCCCTCGCCGGCGTCCGGCCGCCGTCCCGCGCGGGAGGGGGCGCGGGACGGCGGCGGGGGCGCGTCAGCCCGCGGCGGGGACGCCGTTCGCGGGCGCCTGCGGCTGCGGGGCCGTGTAGGGCTGGATCGGCCCGTCACCGTCGTCGGTCGTGAGCGGCTGCCCCTGCGGCACGACGTTCTGGCCCTTGATCGTGCCGATCACCGCCCCGGTGTACCCGGCGTGCGACTGCGCGCTGTAGGCGAACGGGACGACGCCCGGCCCGGTGAAGTGCGACTTCTCCAGCGCCTCGACGAGGCCCTTGCGGGTCGGGTTCTCGCCGGCCGCCTGGAGCGCCTGCACGAAGGTGTAGGCGACCGACATGCCGTAGACGATGTTGCCGTTGAACGGCAGCTTCGGGATGTACTGGTCGTGGATCTTCTTGAACAGCGCCGTCCAGCTGTTGGCGGTGTCGCCGGGCGCCGCCAGGTAGCCGTCGGTGACCATGCCCTGGATGAGCGGGCTGCCCTCGACCTCGCTGCCGCCCTTCTTGGCGAAGCTCTCCAGCAGCCCGGTGAGGGTGATCGGGTCGGACCCGACGTTGCTGACGACGAACGTCGGCTTGTAGTTCAGCTTCAGCGCGGCGAGCCGGAACAGCGCCGTGTAGGTGGGGATGCTGAACAGCACGACGACGTCCGCCTTGGACTGGGCGATCGCCTGCGCCTGCGCGCCGATGTCGGTGCCGCCCGGCTGGTAGGACTGCCGGGACACGACCTGGTCCTTCGGGATGTACTTGTCGAGGCCCTTCACCCCGTCCTGGCCGAAGTCGTCGTTCTGGAAGAAGTAGGCGACCTTCTTCCCCGCGAAGGTCTTCTTGACGTGGTCGCCGAGGATCTTGCCCTCGCGGATGTAGTCGACCTGCCAGCCGAACGTCTGCGGGTGCTTGTCCGGCTGGTCCCAGCAGCCGCAGCCGGACGCGACGAACAGGTCCGGGACGCGCTGGGCGTTCAGGTAGTCGACGACCTTGGAGTGCGTGGGCGTGCCCAGCCCGTTGAAGATCGCGAAGACCTTGTCCTGGAGGACGAGCTTCTGCGTCACGCTGACGGTCTGCGTCGGGTTGTAGCCGTCGTCCACGTACTTGTAGACGATCTTGCGCCCGTGCACGCCGCCGTTCGCGTTGACGTAGTCGAAGAACGCCTTGGACGCCGCGGAGTTGGCGCTGTAGCCGGGCGCGGCCGGCCCGGTCAGCGGCTGGTGGCTGCCGATCGTGACGGTGGTGGCGGTCACGCCTGGCGCCGACCCGCCGCCGCCTCCGTCACCGCCGCAGCCGCTCGCCGCGACCGCCAGCGTCGCCGCGGTCATCAGGGCGAGCGCCCGCCTGGTCCGGGGTCGCTTCATCTGCTCCTCCTGAGTGCGTTGTGGTGGGCCCCGATGTGTCCCTTGTCGCGGGACCGTGCGACCCGGGAGCCAGGTCGCGCCTCGCGCGTGCACGGCGCCGGACGGCGCCGCCGATGTCGCGGAGCCCTCCCTGGACGCCGCGCGGGAAGGCCAGCGTCACCGCGATGAGGACGAGGCCGTAGATGGCGAGGGGCAGATTCGACGCGATGTTGTGCGAAAGGCCGGACGAGGACGACAGGTCCGCCGCCCAGGTCGGCACGTAGACCAGGATCAGCGCGCCCCACACGGCGCCCGGCAGGGTGCCGAGCCCGCCGATGATGATCGCGGCGATGAGCTGGAGGGACAGCGTGAGCGGGAACGCGCCCGGCGCCGCCAGCGTGGCGACCAGGGCGAGCAGCCCGCCGGCGAGCCCGGCGCAGGCCGCCGAGACGACGGTCGCGGCGATCCGCACCCGGGCGACGCGGACCCCGCTCAGCGCGGCGGCGATCTCGTCGTCGCGGCCGGCGCGCAGCGTCCGCCCGAACCGGCCGCGGGTCAGGTTGGCGAGCAGGAACAGGGTGGCGACGGCGCCGAGGCAGCAGATCCACGCCTGCCAGCGCTCCAGCGGGAACGCGGCGCCGAGCGCGGCGGGCGGGACCGGCGGGGCGATCGTCAGCCCGTTCTGGCCGCCGAGCGCGCCGGTGAGCGGCTTGTAGTTGGCGAGGCCGGGCAGCCCGACGGCGAAGGCGAGGGTGGCGCCGGCCAGGTAGGGGCCGTGCAGCCGCGCGGCGACGGCGCCGACCAACGTGCCCGCGACCGCGGTGACGCCGGCCGCCGCCGCGAGGACCGCCGCGAGCGGCCAGCCCCAGTGCCCGATGACCAGCGCGGCGGTGTAGGCGCCGACCGCCATGAACGCGCCGTGCCCGAGGGAGATCTGGCCGCCGAGCCCGGTCAGCACCGTCAGGCCGGCGACCGCGCAGGTGAGGTAGGCGGCCTGCGCGATCTGCAGGTCCCGGTAGGGGCCGGCGACGGTGGTCAGCAGGTACAGGGCGGCGATCGCGAGGAGGGCGCCGGACGTGTGCCGGGCCAGGGTCGAGCGGCGCAGGACGCCGCGCACAGGCGCGGTCATGGGATCACACCCTCCGTCCGGTGCTCGCGGCGAACAGGCCGTTCGGTCTGATCATCAGGACGGTGATGAGGGCGGCGAGCGCCCCGAAGGCCACCAGGTCGGAGCTGAGGTAGCCGGACACGTAGCTGAGCGCGCAGCCGAGCAGCAGCCCGCCGGTGACGGCGCCCGCGGGGCTGTCCAGCCCGCCGATCACGGCGGCGGTGAACCCGAAGACGAGCATCGCGTCGAACTGGGAGGGCCCGACGAACACCGACGGGGCGATCAGCACCCCGGCGAGCGAGCCGACGAGCGCGGCCAGCGCCCATCCGAGGGTCAGCATCCGGCCGACGCGCACGCCCTGCAGGCGGGCGATCTCGGGCGCGAACGCCGACGCGCGCAGCCGCAGCCCGAGGTCGGTGCGGACGAACAGCAGCGTCAGCAGCACCATGACCGCGGCCACGGCGCCGATGACGAACAGGTCGAACGGCGACAGCTGCAGCCGCGTCCCGCCGACGGACAGGCCCTTGATGGTGAGGGCGGGCGGGTAGGAGTGCGGCGTGTCGCCCCAGATCATGCCCGCGGCCGCCTGCAGCAGCACGAGCAGGCCGAGCGTGACGATGACGGCGTTCAGCGGCGGCTTGTTCTCGACGGGGCGGACCACGACCCGCTCGACGACCGCGCCCAGCACCAGCCCCGACCCGAGGGCGGCGCCGAGCGCGAGCCAGTAGGAGCCGCCGGCGTCGATGACGCTCCAGGCGAGGAACGTCGTGAACATCAGCATGCCGCCCTGCGCGAAGTTCACGACGCGGGTGGAGCGCCAGATCAGCACCAGCGCGAGCGCGACGGCCGCGAACACCGCCCCGGAGGTGATGCCGACGAGCGTGAGATTGATGAAGCGCACCATCAGAACCCCAGGTAGGCGTGGCGGAGACGGTCGTCGGCGGCGAGGACGGCGGCGGCCTCGTCCGCCACCACGGAGCCGAGGTCGAGGACGACGGCGCGGTCGGCGACCGACAGCGCGCTGCGCGCGTTCTGCTCCACGAGCAGCACGGTCCGGCCGTCCTCGTCGCACAGCCTCCGCAGCACGGCCATCAGCTGGGCGACCACCCGCGGCGCGAGGCCGAGGGACGGCTCGTCCACCAGCAGCAGGCGCGGCGCGCCGGTCAGCGCCCGGGCGAGCGCGAGCATCTGCCGCTCGCCGCCGGACAGGGTGGCGGCGGTGCGGGACCGCCGCTGCGCGAGCGGCGGGAACAGCTCGTACATGTCGGCGACCCGCCGCGCGAGCGCCGCCCGGTCGCGCCGCCACAGCCCGCCGAGCCGCAGGTTCTCCTGCACGGTCAGCTCGGTGATGACGCCGCCGTTCTGCGGGACGTGCGCGACGCCGAGCCGGACGACCTCCTCGACCGGCAGCCCGGTGATGTCCGCGCCGTCCAGCTCGACCCGCCCCGAGCGGGGCCGCAGCAGCCCGGAGACGGCGCGCAGCAGCGTGGTCTTCCCCGCGCCGTTGGCGCCGAGCACGGCGGTGACCGAGCCCTCCGCGACCGACAGGTCCACGCCGCCGAGCGCGCGGACGGCGCCGTAGGAGACGGTGAGGTCCTTCACCTCAAGCACCGGCGACCTCCTCGCCGAGGTAGGCGTCGAGGACGGCCGGGTCGTCGCGGACCCGGTCGGGCGGCCCGCTGGCGATGACCTTGCCGAAGTCGAGCACGACCACCTGGTCGCACACGCTCATCACGAGGTCCATGTGGTGCTCGACGAGGACGACGGCGGGCCCGCCGCGCAGCCCGCGGATCAGCTCGGCCAGCTCGTCCATCTCGGCGGCGGACAGCCCGGCGGCGGGCTCGTCCAGCAGCAGCAGGTCGGGCTCGGCCACGAGCGCGCGGGCCAGCGCGACCCGCTTCTGCACGCCGTAGGGCAGCTCCCCCGGCGGCCGCGCGGCCTCGCCCGCCACGCCCAGCTCCGCCAGCCGGGCCATGGCCCGCTCACGCAGGGCCGCCTCGTCGCGGTCGGCGCGCGGCAGCGCGAACAGGCCGGACCAGAACCCGGCCCGCGCGTGCGGTTCCGCGCCGACCATCACGTTCTCCAGCACGGTCAGCCCCGGGAACAGGCCGAGCCCCTGCAGGGTGCGCGCGATGCCGAGCCGGGTCAGGTCGTGGGGGCGGTGCCGGCGGAGCGCGCGGCCCCGCCAGCGCACCTCGCCCGCGTCCGGGCGGACGAAACCGCACACGACGTTGAAGAGCGTCGTCTTGCCGGCGCCGTTCGGGCCGATCACGCCGGTGACGCGGCCCTCGGTCGCCGTGAGCGACACGCCGTCCAATGCGACCAGCCCGGCGAAGCGGACGGTCACCTCTCGCAGTTCCAGGATCGTAGAAGAGCCGGACATGTCGCCTCACCTCGCCGATGAATCAGCGCGAATCCCCCGAGGCCGAAATGCACATACCGACTGGTCGGTTCCATGAAGATAGAATCACCGGGCGCTCCGGTCAACAGGCGATTCGCACTCGTCCGAGGCCCGCCGCGGCGAGTCCCCGCCCGGCGGTAGGCTGATCGGCGTTCTGCGGGCGGCCGCGCCGGGGCGGCACGAGACCCCGGGGGACTCCCGGACGGCGGAGGTGGAGTGATGACGCAGGCGCCCGCGGGCCGGATCTCCGGCACCCTGCCGCTTCCCGACCGGCTGCTGGCCGTGGCGGTCCGGATGTTCGCCGAGAAGGGCTTCGAGAGCACCTCGGTCCAGGAGATCGTGAACGCCGCCGGCGTGACCAAGGGCGCGATGTACCACTACTTCGGCTCCAAGGACGACCTCCTCTACGAGATCTACCACCGGCTCCTCGGCCTGCAGATGTCCCGGCTGGAGCAGATCGCGGACGGTCCCGGCACGGCCGCCGAGAGGCTCCGCGCCGCCGCCGTCGACGTCCTCAACACCTCGTTCCTCTACCTGGACGACTTCACGGTCTTCTTCCGCTCGACGCACCTGCTGTCCCGCGACCGCCGCGAGGCCGTCCGCGCCGAACGGCGCCGCTACCACGAGCGGTTCCGCGCCCTGGTCGAGGAGGGCCAGCGCGAGGGCACGTTCCGCACCGAGACGCCCGCCGACATCGCCGTCCACTTCTTCTTCGGCACCGTCCACCAGATCGGCGCCTGGTACCGCCCGGGCGGCCGCCTCAAGACGGCCGCCATCAGCGAGCACTACGTCGACCTGTTCCTGCACGGCCTGGAGAAGTAGCCGCGGGACCGGCGGGCGGCCCGCGGGCGTCAGCGGTCCACGTGGTGGATCTTGAGCGCCGCGTCCCGGTGCCGGGCGCGCAGGGGCTTCTTGTCGAACTTGCCGACCGTGGTCTTCGGGATCTCCTCCAGGAACGTCCAGTACTCCGGGACCTGCCATCGGGCGACCTTGTCCGCGAGGAACGACGCCAGCTCCCCGGCGTCGGCGTCGGCGCCCTCGCGCAGGACGACGCAGGCGAGGGGGCGCTCGTCCCAGCGGGCGTCGGGGATGCCGATGACGGCGGCCTCCGCCACGGCGGGATGGGCCATCAGGTGGTTCTCCAGCTCCACCGAGGAGATCCACTCCCCGCCCGACTTGATGACGTCCTTGGCGCGGTCGGTGATCTGGAAGAAGCCGCGGTCGTCGATGGTGCCGATGTCGCCGGTGCGCAGCCAGCCGTCGTCGAACTTCGCGGGCGCCGGGTCGCGGTGGTAGGCGCCGGTGATCCACGGCCCGCGCACCTCGATCTCGCCGACGGACTCGCCGTCCCAGGGCAGTTCGGCGCCGGCGTCGTCCACGATGCGCATCTCGACGCCGGCGGCGACGCGGCCGGACTTCAGCCGCCAGGCCATGTCCTCCTCGGTCCCGGGCTCGACGCCGGGCGGCGGGAACGCCATGCCGCCGAGGGGGCTCGTCTCCGTCATGCCCCAGCCCTGGATGATGCGCAGCCCGTACCGCTGCTCGAAGCGCTCCAGCAGGACCCGGGGCGCGGCGGCCCCGCCGGAGGTGCCCGCCCGCAGCGACGACAGGTCGATCTCCTCACGCTCCCCGAGGGCCAGGATCGCGTTCCAGATCGTCGGGACGGCGGACGCCAGCGTGCTGCGCTCCGCGGCGATGAACCGCGTGAGGTGCTCCGGCTGCATGAACGGGCCCGGCATGTGCAGCGTCGCCCCGGACAGGAACGCCCCGTACGGCAGTCCCCAGGCGTTGACGTGGAACATCGGGACGATGGTGAGGACGCGGTCGGCCTCGGTGATGCCCACCATCGACGCCGACTGGACGGCCATCGCGTGCAGGAACGTGGAGCGGTGCGAGTACACCACGCCCTTGGGGTCGCCCGTGGTGCCGCTGGTGTAGCACATGGACGCGGCGGACCGCTCGTCCACCTCGGGCCAGGCGTAGCCGGGCTCCTCCGCGGCGAGCAGCTCGTGGTAGCGCAGGACGGGCGCGCCGTTGCCGTTGGCCTCCAGGGGCGAGGCGTCGCCGTCCCCGACGACCACGAACGCCTCGACGGCGGGGAGCTCGCCCACGACGCGCGCCAGGAGCGGGACGAGGCTGTCGTCGACGATGACGACCTGGTCGTCGGCGTGGTTGATGATGTGCGAGAGCTGCTCGGGGAAGAGCCGGATGTTCAGCGTGTGCAGCACCGCCCCCATGGCGGGCACCGCGAAGTAGGCCTCCAGGTGCTCCTGGTTGTTCCAGCAGAACGTCGCCACCCGGTCGCCGGGACGGACGCCCAGCCTGGCCAGGGCGGAGGCGAGCCGCTCGGCGTTGCGGGCGACCTCGGCGAAGGTCGCCCGCCGGGGCGGGCCGCCGCCCGTCCACGTCACGCACTCGCTGCGGCCGTAGACGCGCGCTCCGTGCCGCAGTATCGCGGCGACGGACAGCGGAAAGTCCTGCATCGTGCTGAGCATCATGGCAATTCTCCGAGAGGGCTCGCGACGGCGAGAGGAACGGCCGGACCGCACGAATTTCCGCACATACCGACCGGTCGGTTCACCATATTTTCGCCACCGCCCCGCCGTCAACGACCCGGCCGGGGACGGCCCGTTCGCGGTCGGCGCGGGCCCGATCGTGCTCGGCATCGTGATCCTGGCGGCGGGCCACCGCGAGCTCGCCGGCGCCGAGCGCCGGCGAGCCGAGCTGGACGCGCGCGCCGCCCGGGGCGAGCCGGAGGCCGGGGGTCGCCGAGGCGGCGGAGGCCGGCTCGGGATCGGAGTCGCAAGGGGCGGAGCCGGCGTCGCGGGCGCGGCGGCGCGTCCCATCCGGCGCCGGGCGACGACCTGCGCGGCCGACGCCAAAAAACGCCGGTCTTTTCTGCGCGGAGGTGCGTAGCCGGGCGGGGCGCGGCGGGGTTGGATCACGCTATGAAGATCGCCGCGCGGGCGGCGATGATCGTGGCGGTTCTCGCGGCGCTCATCGCCCACCCCCTGCCCGCCGGAGCGTTCGAGGACGCCCCGGGAACATCGAGGCACACCATTCCCATGGGCGACTGGAACCGCCCCTACCTGCTGCACGTCCCGCCGGGCCCCGAGGCCCGCACGCCGCTGCCGCTCATCGTGGCCCTGCACGGCGGCCTGAACGACTCCGAGTACGTCCGCAAGCAGAGCGGGCTCGACGAGGTCGCCGACCGGCACGGCTACGCCGTCGCCTATCCCGACGGGCTCCTCGGCACCTGGAACGCGGGCGCCTGCTGCTGGTTCGCCCGGTGGACCGGCGTCGACGACGTCGCGTTCCTCGACAAGCTCATCGACACGCTGGTGCGGCAGGGCGTCGCCGACCCCCGCCGCGTCTTCGTCACCGGCTTCTCCAACGGCGGCGGCATGGCGTACCGGTACGCGTGCGAGCGCGCGGAGAAGGTCGCCGGCATCGCCGTGGTGTCGGGAGCCCTGGCCATCGGCTGCACGCCGAAGAAACCGGTGTCGGTGCTGGCGTTCCACGGGACGTGGGACCCGTCCGTCCCCTATGACGGCGGCGGAAACATGGACGCGGACGTCCATTTCCCGTTCATCCCCGTCCGGCTCCTCATGGAGTACTGGAGGTGGGTGGACAAGCTGCCCGCGCTGTCGCAGCCGGTGCCGGACGGGCCGGACGACTGCGTCGGCACGGGCCCCGGCCCGGTCGTCGTCGCGCTCTGCACCAGGCAGCGCGGAGGGCACGAGTGGCCGGACTACGCCAGCGAGCTCATGGCCGGGTTCTTCGCGGACCGGCCGTCCCTGCCGAAAGCCGTGAGCTCGGGCTGAACGCGGGCGTCCCGCTCCAGAGCCCGGGGCCGAGACACCGTGACCTGTGGGGAGGTCACGGTGTTTCGGCCGCCAGGCTCCGCGGGCGGATGTCCTTCCAGTTGTCCACGACGTACCCGATGCAGTCGGACCGCGACTCGGGGCCGTGGACCGGCGTCCAGCCGGCGGGGACGTCGGCGAACGCCGGCCACAGGGAGTGCTGGCCCTCGGCGTTGGCGAGGACGAGGAACGCCCCGTCGGGGTCGTCGAACGGGTTCGTCATCTGGCTTCCCTTTCTCTAGACGCCGGGGGCGACGCGGGCGGAGCGCCGCGCCATGGACCGGACGATCTCCCCGGTGCGGACGGCGGTCATGGACAGCAGCGAGGAGGCGATCCCGTGGCTGTGCTCGGTGGCCCCCTGCAGGTAGACGCCCCATGCGGGGCCGGGCTCGGTGGCGACGCGGTAGTCGCGCCCGACGACCGGGCGCCCGTCCGGGCCGGTGCGGCAGTGCGCGCCCGCCTCGCCGAGCAGGTCGAACGGGTCGCGTTCGCGGTAGCCGGTGGCGTAGACGACGGCGTCGGCGTCCAGGGCCGTGACCTCGCCGGTGGGCAGGAACGCGACCCGGACCCGCAGTCCGGCGGGGCCGTCGGCGACGTCCAGGACGCGGGAGGCGTTGAGGATGCGCAGCCGCTCGGCGCCCGCGACCTTCTCGGCGTAGGCGCGCCGGTACAGCTCGTCGATGAGGTCGAGGTCCACCACGGAGTAGTTGGTGTTGCGCGAGTACTCGAACAGCATCCGCTTCACGTCGCCGGGCGCCGCGTAGTAGTGGTCGACGGCCTCGGGATCGAAGACGCGGTTGGCGAACGGGCTGTCGTCGGCGGGCGAGTACCCGTACCGCGCGAAGACCGCGCACACCTCGGCCCCGGCGAACGTGCGGTGCAGGTACTCGACGGCCTCGGCGGCGCTCTGCCCGGCGCCGACCACGACGATCCGGCGGGGCTCCCAGTCCCCGCGCTCGCCGAGCCGGGTGAGCAGGTCCTCGGTGTGCCAGATCCGCTCCCCCGGCCGGACGCCCTCCGGCAGGACGGGTTCGAGCCCCGCGCCGATGACGACGTCGCGGGCGAGGTGCGTCTCCAGCTCGTCGCCCTGCCGCACGACGACCTCCAGGGCCTCGTCGTCGTGGGGGCGCAGGGAGACGACCTCGGCCCCGTAGCGGACGCGGTCCTCGAACGCGGCGGCGGCCCATTCGAGGTAGTCGTGGAACTCCAGCCGCGTCGGGAACATCGTCTTGTGGTTGACGAAGTCGACGAGCCGGCCCCGGGCGTGCAGGTAGGCCAGGAACGAGTAGGGGCTGGCGGGGTTGCGCAGCGACACCAGGTCCTTGAGGAAGTGGACCTGCATCGTGGCGCCGTCGATCAGCATCCCGCGGTGCCAGCCGAACGCGGGCTGCTTCTCGAAGAACACCGCGTCGGCGCCGCCGTGCTCCTCCTCCAGCGCGGCGGCGAGCGCCAGGTTGGACGGGCCGAACCCGATGCCGGCCACGTCGCGGACGGGGGTGTGCATGCGCTCCTCCGGCATCAGGCGGGCTTCGCCGCGCTCGCGGCCTTGGCGATCTTCGGGACGACCTGGTCGACCATGTAGGGGACGGCGAGCGGGGTGGGGGTGCGCAGCGGCCAGAACGACCTCAGGTCGAGCGGCACGTAGGAGCCGCGCTCGACGGCGCCGAGGCCGGCGAACAGCCGATTGCCCTCGATCTTCTTCTGGGTGGCGGGATCGTCGTTGTAGTGGCTGATCAGGACGTCCACGTCCAGGACGGAGACCTTCTCCATGCTCAGCTCGGCGGCGAACCCGTCGCCGGGCAGCCTCCTCAGCGACTCCGGGAGCGTCATGCCGAACTGCTGGAGCAGTTTCACGCTCGTGTCGTCGCCGGACTTCATCACGCCGATGTTGCCGTTGGGGAAGACGCTGGTGAACGCGAACTCCTTGCCCTTCAGCTCGGGGTGCCTCGTCTTCACCTCGGCGATCTTCGCCTCCACGTCGGCGACGAGCTTCGTTCCGTCCTGGGGGCGGCCGATCGCGGCGGCGACCTGCCGGGTGATCTGCTGCCAGGAGTCCTCGGCGGGGCCGGTCTGGTAGGCGAGCGTCGGCGCGAGCTCGGAGAGCTTGCCGTACTCCTTGTCGATGGCGAAGTCGCCGGCGGCGAGGATCAGGTCGGGCCGCAGCGCGGCGATCTCCTCCAGGTTGAAGCCCGCCTCACCGGCCTTGAGCAGCCTGGGCTTCTCACCGGTCAGCCTGGGCGCGCTCCAGGGGGCGAGTCCGTCGGGCTGGACGCCGGTCAGCTCGGCCATGCCGACGGGCGTGACGCCGAGGGCGAGCAGCGCGTCCTGGTCGACCTCGCCGAGCGCGACGATCCGCTTCGGCGCGGACTCGACCTCCGCGGAGCCGAGCCTGTGGGTGACGGTGACCGGGAACGCCCCGGCCGCGCCGCCGGAGCCGCCGGGGCCGCCGGCGGGCTCGTCGTCGCCGCAGGCGGCGACCGTGGCGAGACCCAGGACGAGCGCGGCGGCGACGGTCAGGCGCCGCATCAGGGTGCGCATAGCGGACCTTCCATGTTCGAGGGGAGGCGGGAGGGCGTTGATCAGAAACATTAGGTTAGCCTTACCTAACTAGACAATGCCCGGGCCGGTATGACCCGCCTCACTTCCGGCGGGTCCGAGCCGGGCGAGCAGCCCCGCCGCGGTCGGGGCGGCCATCAGGTCCGCGATCCTCAGGTCCGCGCAGCCGGGCTCGCGCCTGATGCGCCGCACCAGCTTCATCGCGAGCAGCGAGTGCCCGCCGAGGTCGAAGAAGTCGTCGTCCGGGGCGACCTCGGGAACGCCGAGTTCTTCGGCGAAGATCCGGCACAGGACCGCCTCCCGTCCGTCGTCCCGGCGCGCCGCCTCCGGGGCCGCCCGGGCGGTCACGGTGCGGGCGGTCAGGACGGCCGGCAGCGATCCGACCCTGACGCCGGGATCGTCGGCGACGGCCCCGAGCAGCGCGATCAGGCCGTCCGCCAGCGCGGCGGCCGTGGCGCGGTCGAACAGGTCGGCGGAGTGGTCGAGGACGAGCCGGAGTCCGTCCGGTCCCTCCCGGAAGATGAAGTCGAGGTCGAACTTCGCCGCGCCCGGCCCGAACAGCGCCTCCCGCTGCTCCAGTCCGGGGAACCGCACGTCGCCGGCGCCCTGGTTCTCGTACCCGACCATCACCTGGAACAGGGGGTTGCGTCCGGGCACGCGGCGCGGGCGCAGCGCCTCCACGACCGCCTCGAACGGCAGGTCCTGGTGGGCGAGGCCGGCGAGACCGGCCTCCCGGACGCGGGCGAGCAGCTCCGCGAACGTCGGGTCGCCGGACACGTCGGCGCGCAGGACGAGCGTGTTCACGAAGAAGCCGACGAGGTCCCGCGCGGCCTCCTCCGTGCGCCCGGCGACGGGGCTGCCGAGGGGGATGTCGTCTCCCGCGCCCATGCGGTGCAGCAGCGCGGCGACGGCGGCCTGGCAGACCATGAACACGCTGGCGTTCGCCTCCCGCGCGACGCGCCCGAGCCGGCCGGCGAGGCCGGGCGGCAGGTCGGCGGTGAGGGTGCCGCCGCGCTGCCCGGCGGTGGCGGGGCGCGCCCGGTCCACCGGCAGCGGGATCTCCTCGGGCAGGTCGGCGAGGGTCCGCGCCCAGTGGTCGAGCTGCCGGGCATGGACGCTGCCGGGGTCGGCCGGGTCGCCGAGGAGCTCGCGCTGCCAGAGGGCGTGGTCGGCGTACTGGACGGGCGGCGGCGCCCAGGCGGGCTCCTTGCCGTCCAGCCGGGCCGCGTAGGCCTCGGCCACGTCGCGCGCGAACGGCCCGAACGACCATTCGTCGAACGCGATGTGGTGGAAGACGGCGAGCAGCAGGTGCTCCCGCTCGCCCTCCGGGAACACCGCGACCCGCAAGGGGATCTCCTCGGCGAGGTCGAACGGCCTGGCGATGACGTCCTCTGGCGCGCAGGTCGTCACCTCCAGGACGGGTTTCGCCTCGTCGGGGGCGAGGATCCGCTGGTACGGCACGCCGTCGTGTTCGGCGAAGACCGTCCGGAGGCTCTCGTGCCGGGCGGTGACGTCCCCGATCGCCGCCTCCAGGGCCGCGACGTCGAGGCCGCCCCGCAGGCGGACCGCGAGGGGCAGGTGGTAGGCGTCACGGGGCCCGTCGTCCTCGCGGAGCAGCTGGTCGAGCATCCACAGCCGCCGCTGGGCGGACGACAGCGGCACCCGCTCGGGCCGCTCCCGCGGTTCCAGGACGGGCCGGACCCGCGCCTCGGCGCCGCGGTGCAGGCGCCCGGCCAGTTCCGCCACGGTCGGCGCCTCGAACAGGTCGCGGACGGCCAGTTCGGCGCCGAGCACCGCCCGCGCCCTGCCGACGAGCCTCGTCGCGAGCAGCGAGTGGCCGCCGAGGTCGAAGAAGTCGTCGTCGATCCCGGCGCCGGGCGCGTCCAGGACCTCGGCGAACAGCGTGCACAGCAGGCGCTCGACGGGGGTGCGCGGGGCCGTTCCCGCGCGGCGCGGGGCGTCCTGCCCGGGGTCGGGGAGGGCGCGCCGGTCGAGCTTGCCGTTCACCGTGAGCGGCAGCGCGTCCAGCGTCATGATCGCGCTCGGGACCATGTGTCCGGGCAGGCGCGCCCGGAGGCTCCCGCGGACCCGCGCGGCCAGCACGCCGTGGTCGCGCGCGGCGACCGGGTCGTTCGCGTACGAGGCGGGCGCGCGGCCGGGCTCGGCCGGCGGGCACGCCGCTCCCCCGCCGAACACGGCGTCGTAGCGGCCGGGCTCGTCGGACGGCGTGAGGACGGCGTCCGGGAACAGTCCGTGCAGCGCCTCGGGCTCGATCCCTTCGGGCGCCGAGGCCAGCGCCGCGCGCGCCTCGTCCGCGGAGGCCCCCTCCCGCAGCGCCCGCAGCGCCGCGGCCTCGCCCGACGACCTCGGGTCGGGGATCCCTCTCACCCGCAGCGGCCCGGCGGGCCTGTTCCGGAGGTCGGCGAGGGTGGTCCAGTCGACGGCCGGGGTCGGCGGGGCGGGGGCCGCGTCCTTGCGCAGGACGACGTCGTAGCGGTGGCGGGTCAGTTCGTTGTGGCGGGTGCCGCGCTTGATGAGGACGTCCACCCGGGCCGGGACGTCGAGCGCTGCGAAGAACGCGGGGTCGAGGAGGAGTTCCTTCTCCAGGCGGACTGCGCGTTCGATCGAGTCCAGGTCGCCTCCGCCGCGCCCGAGTTGAACTGCGGCATGCAGGCAGCGGACCGTGCGCAGGTCGCGGACGTCTCCGACGAACAGCGCGCCGCCCGGGGCGAGCAGGCGCATCGCCTTGGCGACGACGTCCTCCAGGTAGGCGGCGCCGGGGAAGTACTGCACCACCGAGTTGATCACGATGGTGTCGAAGTACCCCTCCGGCAGGCCGCCGGTGTCGTGGGCGGGCCGGCAGCTGAGGCGGACCGGCGAGCCCGGAGCCACGTCCTGCCAGTCGCGGGACGCCGGCCCTCGGGTGCCTCCGCCGAGGTCGGCGTGGAGCTTGGCGATGACCGGTTCGGAGAAGTCGGTGCCCCAGTACTCCTCGCTCCCGGGGGCCAGGCGGGTGAGGAGGAGGCCCGCGCCGACGCCGATCTCCAGGACGCGGCGGGGACCGAGCGCGCGGACCCGCTCGACGGTGGTCTCCCGCCACTCGCGCATGTCGTCCAGTGGGATGGGTGCGCCGTCGTAGCTGCTGTCCCAGCCCGCGAACTCCTCGGCGTGGACGACCGTGCCGACCTCGGTGTACTCGGTGTCGTAGATCTGGCGCCACTCGGCGAGCTGCTCTTCAACGGCGCCTTCGCGGGAGCCGTCGGGGACGATGTAGCCGACGAGGCGCTTCACGCCGGGGACACCGGTCCCGGCCGCGACGACGGCGGCCTGCCCGACGCCGGGCTCGGCGGCGAGCGCGGTCTCGATCTCTCCCGGTTCGACCCGGTAGCCGCGGATCTTCACCTGGTCGTCGGTGCGGCCGAGGAAGTCGATGTCGCCGCCGTCGCGGACGCGCACGAGGTCGCCCGTCCGGTACATGCGGGATCCGGGCGGGCCGAACGGGTCGGCGACGAAGCGCTCGGCGGTGAGGTCGGCGCGGCCGAGGTAGCCGCGCGCCAGTCCGGCGCCCGCGATGTACAGCTCGCCGGGGGCGCCTGGCGGCACGTGCCGCAGCCAGGCGTCCAGGACGTACCCGCGGGTGTTCCAGATCGGCCTGCCGACGGTCGGGGTGGCGCTGTCCCCGGTGCCGCCGCCGAGCGTGTTGATCGTGTACTCGGTCGGGCCGTAGAGGTTGTAGCCGAGGACGCCCTCGGCGCGGGCGAGGCGCTCCCACACCGCCGCCGGGACGGCCTCCCCGCCGAGGAGAACGAGGGGCGGCCGGTGCCCGCCGTCCAGGAGGCCCTCCTCCAGGAGCTGCTGGGCGTAGGTCGGCGTCACGTTGATGACGTCGATCCCGTGCTGCCGCAGGTAGGCGGTGAGGGCCTGGGCGTCGCGGCGGAGGTCCTCGTCGCAGACGTGGACCTCGTGGCCTTCGATGAGCCAGAGGAGCTCCTCCCACGACATGTCGAAGGAGAAGGAGACGGTGTGGGCGATGCGGAGGCGGCGCCCCGCCGACGCGACCACCGGGTCGAAGATGTTGGCGCGGTGGTTGAACTGCATGTTGGTGAGGCCGCGGTAGGGCGTCACCACGCCCTTGGGCCGCCCGGTGGAGCCCGAGGTGTAGATGACGTAGGCGGGGTGGTCGAGCCTGCCGGGCGTGCCGGGCACGAACCCGGGGACCTCGTCGGGCGCCAGGTCGTGGCCGGGCTGCGCGGCGAGGGCCTGCGCGGTCGCGGGGTCGTCCAGCGCGACGGTGGCGCCGGAGTGGGTGAGGCCCGCGGCGATGTCGCGGTGCGAGACCAGGCAGACCGGTGCCGCGTCCTGGAGCATGTAGTCGAGCCGGCCGGCCGGGTAGTCGAGCTCCAGCGGCAGGTAGGCGGCGCCCGTGCGCAGGACGGCGAACAGGGCGACGACCATCTGCGCCGAGCGCGGCATGGCCAGCGCGACGACCTTCTCAGGGCCCGCGCCGTGGGCGAGCAGGAGCCTGGCGAGCCGGTTCACCTCGGCGTTCAGCTCGCCGTAGGTGAGGCGGACGTCCGGAAGGGAGACGAGCGCGGGGTCGCCGGGCCGCTCGGCCGCGCGCTGGGCGAGCAGTTCCGCGACCGTCAGCTCGGGGACGGGATGGCGCGCGTCGTCCCAGTCGCGCCGGAGCCGGTCGTGCTCCTGCGGGACGAGCAGGTCGAGGCGGTGGCACGGGGATCCGGGCGCCTCGGCGAGCCGCCGCAACACCTGGACGTAGCGGTCGGTGACGCGCTCGGCCTCGGCCTCGGTGAACGCGTCGCCCCGGTACATGACGCGCAGCCCGGCGTCCGGCTCCACGACCATGGTGATCGGGTAGTGGGTGGCGTCGCGGACCTCGCGTCCGAGGACCCGCAGGCCGCCGTCCGGGCCGAAGGCGCGGTCGGTCGGCATGCCCGGGAAGTTCTGGAAGACGAACAGCGTGTCGAAGAGGGTGCCGAGCCCGGTGGCGCGCTGGACGTCGGCGAGCGCGACGAAGGAGTGGTCGAACAGGTCGGACTGCGCCGCCTGGACCCGGTCGAGGACCGCGGCGAGGGCGTCCGCCGGGCCCGCCTGCACGCGGACGGGGACGGTGTTGAACAGCAGGCCGACCATCGACTCGACGCCGTCCACGTCGGGGTGGCGTCCGGACACCGAGGCGCCGAACACGACGTCGTCGCGTCCGGTGAGGCCCATCAGGACGAGGCCCCAGGCGGTCTGGAAGACGGTGCCGGGGGTGACGCCCCTGTCCCGGGCGACCTCGTCCAGCCGTTCGGCGAGCCCGGCGGGCAGCTCGCGGCGCACCTCGCCGGCGCCCGCGAGGTCGGCGGGCGCGCCGGCCAGGCCCGGCCGGACGAGGGCGGGCTCGTCGAAGCCGTCGAGCGCGCGGCGCCAGGCACCGGTCGCGGCGTCCCCGTCGCGGCCGTTCACCCAGTCGAGGAACGCGCGGAAGGGCGCGACGGGCCGGCGGGCCTCGGCGGCGGCGTCGGTGTAGGCGTCGAGCAGCGAGGTGACGAGCAGGCCGCCGGACCAGCCGTCCAGCAGGATCAGCTCGGAGGTGAGGACCAGCCGGTGGTCGTCCTCGGCGAGGCGGGCGAGGGCGAACCGGATCAGCGGCGGCGCGGCGGGGTCGAACGGCTCGGCGCGCTGCGCGTCGACGAACGCCTCCAGGTCCCGCGGGGCCACGTCGGCGTGCGTCCACGGGGTCTCGAAGTCGTCCGGGACGAACTGGACCGCGCGGTCGCCGTCCGTGCGGAACCCGGCGCGGAGGTTGGGGAACTTCTCCAGCGTGGCGCGCGCCGCCCGCGCCATCCTCTCGGGGTCGACCGGGCCGGACAGCGTCACCACGGCCTGCTGCACGTAGATGTCACGGCCCTCGCCCGCCAGCATCAGGTGGTAGAGCAGGCCTTCCTGGAGTGGCGAGAGCGGAAGCTCATCCGCCGGGCCCGCAGCCTGCGCCGTCTCCTTCTCTTCGGAGGGCGCGGCGGCCCGGGCGAGGGCTTCGACGGTCCGCAGCCGGAAGACGTCCCGCACGGTGAACGACAGGCCGGCGCGGCGTGCTCGGGCGACGAGGAGCGCCGCGCTGATGCTGTCGCCTCCGGTGCGGAAGAAGTCGTCGTCGGCGCCCACGGCGTCGCGGCCAAGGACGTTCGCGGCGAGCCGGGCGAGGACGCGTTCGGGCTCGGTGGCGGGGGCGCGTCCGCCGGGCGGGCGGCCGGGCTCGGGGAGGGCTCGCCGGTCGACCTTGCCGTTCGGGTTGAGGGGGAGCTCGTCCAGGACGACCAGCTCGGCGGGGACGAGGTAGTCGGGGAGCAGGGCGCGCAGCCGGGCGTCGAGCGCCTCTGCGTCGACATCGCCCGTGACGTAGCCGACCAGGCGGTGTCCGTGCGCGGCGACGGCGGCCCGCCGCACCCCCGGCAGCGCGGCGAGCACGGCCTCCACCTCCCCCGGCTCGATCCGGAAGCCGCGGATCGCGATCTGGTCGTCGGCGCGGCCGAGGAAGTCCAGCCCGCCGTCCGGGCGGCGCCGGACGCGGTCACCGGTGCGGTAGAGGCGGGAGCCGGGCGGGCCGAACGGGTCGGCGACGAAGCGCTCGGCGGTGCGGGCGGGGTCGCCGAGGTAGCCGCGCGCCAGCCCGTCGCCCGCGAGGTACAGCTCACCGACGGGGACCTCGCGGAGCGCCGCGTCCAGGACGTGGGCGCGGGTGTTGTCGATGGGACGCAGCCCGCCCGCCTCGGCGACGAGGCTGTCCCCGGCGGCCTCCGAGCACCCGTACAGGTCGACCAGCCGCGCCGGAACCTGGTCCGCGAGCGCGGCGGGCAGCGCCTCGCCGCTGCTGATCCACGTGGTCACCGAGGTCGGCAGGCCGTTGTCGACGAGGGCGGCCAGCAAGCTCGGGACGAGCGTGACGAGGCCGATGCCGTGGCGGTCGATGAAGCCGGCGAGCGCGACGGCGTCGGCGGCGGTCTCCTCGTCGGCGATGACGACGGTGTCGCCCGCGACGAGGCCGCCGAGCAGTTCGGTCGTCCCGTCGATGAAGGCGGGCGAACTCTTGGCGGCGCGGATGCCGGGCGCGGCGAGGCCCGCGCCCCAGGCGAGCCGGTTGGCGAGGGCGCGCTGCGTTCCGGCGACGGCCTTCGGCCTGCCTGTCGAGCCGGAGGTGAACACGACGTAGGAGGTGTGGCCGGGGTGGACGTCCGGACGTGCGCGGCGGGGGGCGTCCGCCGGCGGCTCGTCGCGTCCGAGGACCAGCAGCGGCCGGACGGCGCCGAGCATCGCGGCGACGCGGGCGGGCGGGTACGCCAGGTCGATCGGCAGGTAGGCGGCGCCCGTCTTGAGCACGGCGTAGAGCGCGACGGCGAACTCGTCCGAGCGGGGCAGCGCGAGCGCGACGACCTGCTCGGGGCGGGCCCCGGCGGCGGCCAGCCGGTCGGCGAGCGCCTCGGCGCGGCGGTCGAGTTCGGCGTAGGTGAGAGCGGCGCCGCCGAACACCACGGCGGTCTTGTGCGGGGTCCGCGCCACCTGCGCCTCGATAAGGCCTGCAGCCGTCTGGGCGGGGAGGTCGCGCGCGGTGTCCGGGTGCTCGACGGGCGCGCCGAGGGAGGAGAGCCGAAGGCCGGGATCGGCGGTGACCCGGTCGAGCAGCGCGCCCAGGTCGTCCATCAGCCGCTCGACGGTCGAGGCGTCGAACAGGTCGGCGGCGAACGCGGCGAAGCCCTCGACCTCGTCCTCGCCCTCCGCGAAGTACAGGTCGAGGTCGAACTTCACGCCGCCGGTCTCCGGCAGGAACGGCTCCGCGCGCACGCCGGGCAGCGCGAGCCGGACGTCGTCCAGCCGCCGGTGGACGATCATGACCTGGAACAGCGGGCTGCGGGCGAGGGAGCGTTCGGGGGCGAGCCGGTCCACGACCCGCTCGAACGGGACGCCGGCGTGGGCGAACGCGGCGAGGTCGGCGGCCCGGACCCGGTGGAGCAGCTCGGCGAACGTCGGGTCGCCGGACAGGTCGGTGCGCAGCACGAGCGGGTTGACGAAGACCCCGACGAGGCCGGCGAGGTCCTCGTCCGCGCGTCCCGCGATCGGGGAGCCGAGGGCGATGTCGTCGCCCGCGCCGGACCGCTGGAGCAGCGCGGCGACGGCGGCGTGCAGCACCATGAACACGGTGGCGCCGGTCTCGCGGGCCACGCGCCGCGCCCCCGCCGCCGGGAGCCGGAACGGCACCAGCCCGCCGCGCCGGCTCGCCTCGGCCGGGCGCGGCCGGTCGAGCGGCAGGACCGTCTCCTCGGGCAGCCCGGCGAGCGCCTCCGCCCAGAAGTCGAGCTGCGGCGCCGTGGCGGGGGCGGCTTCGCGCTGCCAGGCCGCGTAGTCGGAGTACTGGACGGGCAGGGGCTCCCAGCCGGGGTCCCGTCCGTCGCGGCGGGCCTCGTAGGCGCGGGCGAGGTCGGCCAGCAGCGGGGTGAACGACCACTCGTCTGCGGCGGCGTGGTGCAGGAGCAGGATCAGCGACCATTCGGCGTCGCCCGTCCTGACGAGGGTGCCGCGGACGGGGAGGTCGCGTCCGATGTCGAAGACGTGGGCGGTGGCGGCCTTCTCGATGGCCGCGCGCCCTTCCGGCGTCTCGCCCCGCGCGTCGAGGACGGCGAGGCGCACGGGGACGTCCGGATCGAGGACGCGTTGCACCGGCAGGCCGTCCGGCCCCTCCACCAGGAGGGTGCGCAGCGCTTCGTGGCGGGCGACGACATCGGTGAACGCCTGGTCGAGGGCGTCCTCGTCGACCGCGCCGTGCAGGCGGATGCCGAGCGGCAGCGAGTAGGACGCGGAGGGGCCGCGGAGCCGCTCCTCCAGCCAGAGGCCGCGCTGCGCCGCCGATGCCGGGACGACCTCGGGGCGCGCCACGTCGCGGACGCGGACGGCGCCGGTCGCGACCAGGCGGGGCGCGAGCGCGGCGACGGTCGGCGCCTCGAACACGTCCGCGATGGTCGGCTCCGCGCCGAGCACGGCCCGGGCCCTGGCCGCGAGGCGCGCCGCCAGCAGCGAGTGCCCGCCGAGGGCGAAGAAGTCGTCGTCGATGCCGACCCCCTCGACCCCGAGCAGCTCGGCGAAGATCGCGCAGAGGGCGGCCTCGCGGGCGTCGCGCGGCGCCCGTCCCGACACCTCGGCCTCGGGGGCGGGCAGCGCGGCGCGGTCGAGCTTGCCGTTGGCCGTCCGGGGCAGTCCGTCCAGCGCGATGAGGGCGGAGGGCACCAGGTACTCGGGCAGCGCCTTGGCGAGCGCGTCGCGCAGTCCGGCCTCGTCCAGGCTCTCGGCGGGGACGTAGTAGCCCACCAGCCGGGGGCCGCCCGGGCGGTCCTCCCGGACGGCGACCGCGGCCTGCGCGACGCCGGGCTGCGCGGCGAGCACTGCCTGCGCCTCGGCGGGCTCGATCCGGAAGCCGCGGATCTTCACCTGGTCGTCGGTGCGGCCGAGGTACTCCACGGACCCGTCGCGGGCGCGGCGCGCGAGGTCGCCCGTCCGGTACATGCGGGATCCGGGCGGTCCGAACGGGTCGGCCACGAAGCGCTCGGCGGTGAGGTCGGGGCGTCCGGCATAGCCGCGGGCGAGCTGCGCGCCCGCCAGGTAGAGCTCGCCCGGGACGCCCGGCGGGACAGGGCGCAGGCGGGCGTCCAGGACGTGGGCGCGGGTGTTCCAGAAGGGGGTGCCGATGCCTTCCGCAGGCAGGTCCGCGGAGGTCGCCCAGATCGTCGCCTCGGTCGGCCCGTACATGTTGGTGGCGAGCGACGCGGACCCGGCCAGCGAGGCGGCGAGCGCGGGCGGCAGCGCCTCGCCGCCGACCAGGACCCGGAGGCCCGTGAACGCGGCCGGGTCGAGCGTGCCGAGCAGCGACGGGGTGCCCTGGACGATCGTCGCGCCCGCCAGGAGCCTCGCGAGCGCGGCCGGGTCGCGGACGGTGTCGCGGGCGGCCAGGACGACCGTCGCCCCGCTGATCAGGGGAACGAGGAGCTCCAGGGCGGCGATGTCGAACGCGATGGTCGTGACCGCGACCAGCCGGTCGCCGGTGCCGAGGTTCAGCCGGTCGCGGGTCGTGAGCAGGAAGTTCGCGAGCGCGCGGTGCGGGATCGCCACACCCTTGGGGCGGCCGGTGGAGCCGGAGGTGTAGATGACGTACGCGAGGTCGTCCGGGCGCCGGATCGGCGTGCGCGTGTTTCCGGCGTTGCGCCGGGAGCCGTCGAGGACGAGGAGGTCCGTCCCGTCCGGGAGCAGCGGCGCGGTCTCGCCGGTGACGATCGCGCAGAGCGGCCCGGCGTCGTCCAGCATGTAGGCGAGCCGGCCGGCGAGGTGGTCGAGGTCAAGCGGCAGGTAGGCGGCGCCCGCCTTCAGGACGCCGAGCAGGGCTGCGACGAGGTCGGGCGTGCGCGGCAACGCCAGCGCGACGACCGTCTCCGGCCCGGCGCCTCGGGCGCGCAACTCCGCGGCGAGCGCGGACGCCCGTTCGTCCAGGTCGGCGTAGGTGAGGGCGGTTCCGCCCGCCTCGACCGCCGTGGCGTCCGGTGTCCGTGCCGCCTGCTCCTCGAACAGAGCGACGGCGTCGGTCGCGGGCAGGGCGCGGTCGGTGGCGTTGGCCTCAGCGATCAGGGCGCGCTCCCCCGCGCTCATGACCTCCAGCGCGCCGATCGGCCGGTCGGGGTCGGCCAGCGCGTCGCGGAGGAGCGTCTCCAGGTGGGCGAGCAGCGCGTCGATGCGCTCGTCCTCGAACAACTCGCGCCGGAACGTCGCTTCGACCGTCATCCCCTGCGGCCGGACGAACGCCTCCAGCGACAGGTCGAAGTGCGTGGTGCCGTTGTGGACGTGCGTCCAGCTCGACGTGATGCCGGGCAGGTCAAGCTCGCCGATCTCCTGGGCGAGGAAGAGGAGCATCGTGTCGAAGAACGCCGAGCGGCCCCGTCCGCGCGCGGGCCGCAGTTCCCGGACGAGCCGGTCGTACGGCAGCGCCTGGTGCGCGAACGCCTCGGTGACCGTGCGGCCGACCCGGCGCAGCGCCTCCCGGAACGTCGGCGCCCCGGAGAGGTCGGCGCGCAGCACGAGCGTGTTGCCGAAGTTTCCGACGAGCCGCTCCACCTCGGCGTGCTCGCGGTTCATCACCGACGAACCGACCGCCACGTCCTCGGCGCCGGTGTAGCGGTGCAGCAGGACCGCGTAACCGGCGGTCATCACCATGTACGGGGTGAGGTTCTCCTCGGCGGCGAGCCTCCGCATCCCCTCGGTCACGGCGTCGTCGAAGCGGCGCGCCCGCCGTCCCCCGCGCTCGGACAGGGCCGCGCCGCGCGGCCTGTCGGCGGGCAGGTCGAGCGGAGCGGGCGGCGGATCGAGGCGCTCGCGCCAGTACGCGAGGTCGTCCTCGGCAAGGGGCCGCCGTTGCTCCCACTCGGCGTAGTCGGCGTACTGGACGTCCAGCGAGGGCAGCCCGTCGGGCTCACCGGTGAGGGCGGCGCGGTAGAGCGCGGAGAGGTCGCGTGAGAGAGAACCCCAGGTCATGCCGTCCCAGGCGATGTGATGCACGACGAGGACCAGCGCGTGCTCGTCCTCGCCGAGCCTGAGCAGCTCCAGCCGGATCGGCCGTCCGGCCCGCAGGTCGAACGGGACCGCGGCCAGTTCCGCCGCCCGCTCCTCGGCGTCCGCGCAGGCGACGGGCGGCAGGTCGAGCGAGTCGTCCTCGGTGACGACCTGCACGGCGCCCTCGCCGGGCGCGTCCGCGTAGACGGTGCGGAGGACGGCGTGCCGCCGGATCAGCCCCCGCAGCGCCTCGCGGAGAGCCGTTGCGTCGAGCGGCCCGGACATGCGGATGAGCAGGCAGACGTTGTAGGCGGGGCTGTCCGGGAAGGCGCGGTGGTGCAGCCACATGCTCTGCTGCGCGTGGGACAGGGGAGCCGGTCCGTCCGCCCCGCGAGGGGCGAGCCGGGCGGTGTCCGCCCCCAGGCCGGCCTCGGCCATCATCCGCCGCATCAGTTCGCGTCGCCGCGCCGTCGTCGTCTGCTCCTGCACGCTCAACTCTTCCGTCGTCGGCTCCGCCACAGCGAATTAGGTTAGCCTTGCCTAAGAAAATCTTGCAAGGTTAGCCTTACCTAAGTTCGACCTTCCGGCCGCGAGAGGGAGCCGCCTTGTCCACTGCTCTGCCGAACCCCGCCGAGCCGGTCGTCGAGCACTCCTCGGCGCCGCTCGCCCTCATGGCCCGCCTGGCCGGATCGGGCCTGTTCAGCGACTACGTCGTCTACGAGCGGCCCGGCTCGTGGACGTTCGCTGGGGGCATGCTCGCCGAGGTCGTCCTCGACGCCGGCGCCGTCCACGCCCACTGGCCGGACCGGGCCCTCACCAGCCGCCCCTGGACGGGCCGTCCCGCCGACGCGCTCCGCGACACCTTCGCCGACGCGCCGCTGCCCGCGTGGAACGCCTACGGCTGGATCGCGTTCGAGTCCGCCGCCCCTCGCCCCACCGGCCGGCTCGCGCACCTGATCGTCCCCCGCACCGAGGTACGGGCCGAGCACGGCCGCGTCACCGTCACCGGCGTCGACCGGACCGACATCGAGCACGTGACCAAGCTCCTGGCCAAGCCGGACGGCCACCCCGTCGGCGAGCCCTCCCCCGTCGACGTCCGGGTCGGCGGCGCCCCCTACCGCGCGCGCGTCGCCGAGGCCGTGGCCGACATCCACGCGGGCCGCTACCAGAAGGTCATCGTGTCGCGCCGCCTGGACGTCCCCCACCCGGTCGACGTCGTCTCGACCTACGTCCGGGGCCGCGAGGCCAACACCCCGGCCCGCTCGTTCCTGCTCGACATGGGCGGCTTCCAGGCCACCGGGTTCAGCCCCGAGGTGCTCGCTAGCGTCGACTCGGCGGGGCGCGTCATGACCCAGCCCCTCGCCGGCACCCGCGCCTTCGGCCTCGGCGCCGACACCGACGCGCGCACCCGCCGCGACCTGGAGACCGACCCCAAGGAGATCTACGAGCACGCCGTGTCCGTCCGCACCTCCCAAGAGGAGCTGTATCGGGTGTGCGAACGGGAGAGCGTCCGCGTCACGGGCTTCATGACGGTGAAGGAGCGCGGGAGCGTCCAGCACCTGGGCTCCAGCGTCAGCGGCACCCTCTCCCCCGGCCGCACCGCATGGGACGCCCTGGACGCCCTCTTCCCCGGCGTCACCGCGTCCGGCATCCCGAAGCCGGAGGCGATCGAGGCCGTCACCCGCCTGGAGGAGCGCCGCGGCCTGTACTCGGGCGCCGTCGTCACCGTCTCCCATGACGGCGCGCTGGACTCCGCCCTCGTCCTGCGCGCCCTCTACACCGAGAACGGCCGCGCGTGGCTGCGCGCGGGCGCCGGGATCGTCGGCGCCTCGACCCCCGACCGCGAGTACGAGGAGACCTGCGAGAAGCTCTCCAGCATCGCGCCCCACGTCGTCGCGCAGACCTGAGCCGGCGGCGGGTAGGGACCCGCCATGCCGGAACTCCCAGACGTCGAAGGCTTCCGCCGGGTGCTCGCCGAGCACACCGGCAAGCGGATCGCCTCGGTATCGGTGCTCGACTCCGGAGTCCTGCGCGGAGTCACCGCCCGGCGCCTGGACACGGCGCTGCGCGGCCACCGCTTCGAACAACCGCACCGCCACGGCAAGTGGCTGCTGGCCCCGGCCCACGGCCCGGTGCTGCTGCTCCACTTCGGCATGACGGGCTCGCTCACCTGGCACCACCCGGACGAGCCCCGCCACCGCCACGACCGCGTCATCTGGAGGCTCCCCGACGGCGAACTGCGCTTCCGCGACATGCGCAAACTGCAGGGCGTCCACCTGGCCGCCAGCGCCAGAGAGGCGGACGAGACCCTTGAGAACCTGGGCCCCGACGCCCTGGACGTCTCCCGCAACGCCCTGGCCGACACCCTCTCCCACCACCGCGGCCGTCTCAAGACGACCCTCACCGACCAATCGGTCATCGCCGGTCTCGGCAACCTCCTGGCCGACGAGATCTGCTGGCGAGCCCGCATCAACCCCCTGAGCCCCGCCCGCGCCCTGACCACCCCCGAGGTCACCGCTCTCCACCGAGCAATGCGCCGAGTCCTCCGCGACTCCATCAAGGCGGAACGCGTCCCACCCCGAAAAACCTGGCTGACCGGCGCCCGAGACGCCAAGCCCCCCGTCTGCCCACGCTGCGGCACCCTCTTGGAAGCCCGCCGCCTATCCGGCCGCAGAACGACCTGGTGCCCCACCTGCCAACCCATCGAGTCCTGACGAGCGGGCCGCCCAGGCGGCTTGACCAGCCGGTTCGTCGGAATGCCGGATATCGTGGCGATCATGGCGCAGATCCGCTACCTCCAGGGCGACGCGACCTCCCCGCAGGCCAAGGGCCCCAAGGTCATCGCGCACATCTGCAACAACCGGGGCGGGTGGGGCAAGGGCTTCGTGCTGGCGATATCCAGACGCTGGCCGGAGCCCGAAGCGGCCTACCGGCGCTGGCACCGCGACCGCGCCACCAACGACTTCGAGCTGGGCGCGATCCAGCTCGTCCAGGTCCGACCCGACATCTGGGTCGCCAACATGATCGGCCAACACGGCGTCAAGACCGGCCGAAGCTCCGGACCGCCGATCCGCTACCAGGCAGTGGAGCGATGCCTCCACCGGCTGGCCGCACGAGCCATCGACCTCGAAGCGACCGTCCACATGCCCCGCATCGGCTGCGGCCTGGCCGGCGGACGGTGGGACCGCATCGAACCCCTCATCATCAACCAGCTCACCGAACCCGGCATCTCCGTCACCGTCTACGACATGCCATAGGGGCCCCGCTCGTCCGGCTTGGGCGGCCCGGCTCCGCGTCCCGCCTAAGGAGTGGATCGCTGCCCGACATGGTAAGAAGTCAGTTCTGGAACGGGACGGGGAACGCCGATGAGCAGGTATGAGGTTTATTTTTCGGTTGATGTGGAGGCCGATGGGCCGATTCCGGGGCCGTATTCCATGTTGAGCTTCGGCATGAGCGCATGTGGAAGCTTTGACGGGGACGAGTTCAGGCCGGTGGATCCGGCCGAGACCACGTTCTACGCGGAGCTGAAACCGATCAGCGACGCCTACGTCCCGGAGGCATTGGCGGTCAGTGGCCTGGATCGCGGCCGCCTGGCCGTCGAAGGGCGCGATCCGGACGAGGCGATGAACGCGGCCGCTGCCTGGGTGACCGCGGTGGCGGCCTCGGCGGGCGGGCCGCCGGTATTGGTGGCGTATCCACTCGGCTTCGACTGGATGTTCCTGTACTGGTATTGGACGCGGTTCGCTGAGGCCGGATCCCCTTTCGGGCACTCCCGGCACCTCGATCTCAAGACCGCTTACGCCACCAAGGCCCGCAGTCCGATCATTCGCTCGACCAAACGCCAGATGCCCGGTGAGCTGCTGCCGGACCGCCCTCACACGCATAATGCGCTGGACGACGCTATGGAGCAGGCCGAGCTCTTTCACAATCTGGTCCGCTGGGCCGGGCACCCGCGTCGGCAAGGCAAGGACCTTGCGGAGTGACGGGAACCTGGCCCCCTCCGGGAGAATGCGGGAGAGCGCTGAGGCCGGCGACGGACCCGCCCGTCTCCTCGGCGCGGGCGTGCTGGAGATCGAGGAGGCCGTGCTGTCGGAGGTCGGGGTGCGGCGGCACGAGTGGCGGATCGAGGCCCGGGAGTACGCCCGGCATGAGCGCCGCCGTGGGCGTCGTTTCGCGTTCACGCGGCTCGTTCCGGCTCGGACGGCGTTGGTGGTGATCGACATGGTGCCGTTCTTCGTCTCCGGCAACCCCTACTGCCGGGGGATCGTGCCCAACATCGGCCGCCTTGCTGTCCCCTGCCCGACCTGCTGGAGCAGCGCGCGATCGACACCGTGCTCATCACCGGCACCGTCACCAACGTGTGCTGCGAGTCCTCCGCACGCGACGCGAGCACCCTCGGACTCCGGGTCATCATGGTCGCCGACGCGAACGCGGCACGCCGCGACCAGGACCACAACGCCACCCTGCACACCGTCTACCGCTCCTTCGGCGACGTCCGCCCGACGTCCGAGGTGCTCACCATGATCGGATCAGTGCCCGCCGACGGCGCGAACCGGCGGCGGCACCCGTAGTCCGCAGTCCGTTGGTGTTCTGGGCCC
Source organism: Spirillospora sp. NPDC049024 (assembly GCF_040649235.1). Lineage (NCBI taxonomy): Bacteria > Bacillati > Actinomycetota > Actinomycetes > Streptosporangiales > Thermomonosporaceae > Spirillospora > Spirillospora sp. NPDC049024. The sequence goes on along the minus strand of NZ_JBEZFD010000018.1, from coordinate 100,389 downwards.
GCAGTCGGGCGGTGTCATGTCATGGCCGAGTGCGAACGTCGCGCGGCCGCTCGGCTGCCCCTGCTGAACGGAGGCTCCGCGCCAGGGTGGGGATCATCACCGTCGCAGCGACGAGGTGCAGCCCCAGGAGTGCGGTGATGGTGGTCGTGTCCGCCCCGGAGAGGAAGGGCGGGACCAGCGAGATCGCGGTCAGCGGCACCGCCGTCCACACGAACCGCTCGGCCGGGCGGGCGCTCCAGCGAAGAAGACCGGCGGCGATGACGATGCCCACGACCGAGAAGAAGCCGGTCACCACGGCGAACCCGGGCAACGGGATCGATTCGCCGCCGGCGGGGAACTCGAAGTCGACGCCGGCGGCCTGGGCAAGCGCGGCGGCGAGGGTGGTGGCCACCATCGCCGCGAGCGTGGCGACGAGGCCGGTGACGGCGAGCCTGCGGAGTCCGCGGGTGTGGCCGGTCTGACCCGGTGCCGGGTCTGCGACGGCCCCGGGGTCGTCCATGGTGTTCATGTCGTTCTCCGTCATTCGGTGGCTGGTGCAGGGGTGGGTTGACTGGCGTGTGACGGTCCCGGCCTTAGGGGTGACGATGCGTACCCTCGCCGTGCGGCGGCCGGGGTTCCGCAGAGCGCGGACGCCGGTGCCCCGGAGCCAGAACCCGGCGTCGCGTCCGAGTACCGGTCCGGGCTCACCGCCGCGCAGTTCCAGCTGCACCCGCCCTTGGGTGACGACGCCGAACGCGTGGCCCCAGTCCGCCGCGGTCACCGCGACACGTGCGCCGCCGCGCAGCGTGAGCGTCCGCACCGGGACTACTCCGTGCCGTCCGCCGGCAGGCGCTCGGGCAGCTCGAGCCGCGCGAACCGGTCACCGTGGAACGTGACGAGCTCGCTGATCGCCCCGCCGGTGATGCGCAGCACGTCGAGCGTCAGCGGCAGGTACGCGCCCTCCCGCTCCTGCCAGAGGTAGAAGGCGACGGCGGGCTGCCGGTTCACGGAGGTCTGGACGGCGCGCAGGCCCTCCAGGCGCTCGAAGCCGTCCTCGACCCAGTCGTTCACCACCTTGTCGCGGCCGACGAGCAGGCCCGGCGTGGGCGGCATGGAGAAGCGCACGTCGTCCCGCAGCAACGCGGCGAGCCCGTCGACGTCCGTGGCCACACTGGCGTCGGTGAAGCGGCGCACCAGCTCGCGCGTCCCGGCGTCCTCCTCCCCGCCGGTCCAGTCCTGCCGCTCGGCGGGCAGGTGCTCCCGCATCCCGGCGCGGGCCCGCTGCAGCGCGCTGTTGACGGAGTTGACGGAGTCCCCGAGGAGCTCCGCGACGTCCTTGGCCGGCCAGCCGAGCACGTCCCTCAGGATCAGCACGGCCCGCGGGCGCGGCGCGAGGTGCTGGACGGCGACCAGGTACGCCAGCTCGATCGTCTCCCGCGCGACGGCGACGGCCTCCGGCTCGTCCGCGTCGCCCGCGGGGAGCTCGTCGAGCAACCGGTCCGGGTAGGGCTGCAGCCACGGCACCTCGCCGCCGGTCGCCGGCTCCGGGCGGCGCTTGGCGAGCAGGTCCAGGCAGGCGTTGGTGGCGATCCGGTACAGCCAGGCCCGGAACGTCGACCGCCCCTGGAAGGTCTCCCGCCGCCGCCAGGCGCGCAGGAACGTCTCCTGCACGGTGTCCTCGGCGTCCTCGAACGATCCGAGCATCCGGTAGCAGTGCACGTGCAACTCCCGCCGGTGCCGCTCCGCCAGCCCCGAGAACGCCGGCTCGTCGACCTCGCCCAGCCCGCTCACGCCCACCTCCGCCGGCCGCGTGTCCGCACTCATCACGTCATCCTTCCCTCTCGCCGTGTTCCGTCATAGGTGTGACGGGTGCGGCCGCGAGAACTCATCACCGGGGTCTGCCGGCGCGGGATCGAGTCGGCGGCAGCGGGGGCGCCGCTGGCGGCGGTGGGGGCGGGTGAGGTCGGCGAGGTGGTCCGGCGATCGGTCCGAAACGGCCCTCGTTCGGTCGCGGCCCTGTGGAACCGCGTACGAATAGGCCACTGATATTCAGATGCCAACGGATCCGGGGCGGGTTACCTTTTGATCAGCGCGTCGGGTCCGGTGCCCGCACGGGTCGAAGGCCATCGGTTATCTCTTTCGCATAGAACCCATCCGGTGGTCGTTCCCACATCCGTGCGAGCACCTGACCCTACGGGTCGAACCGGACGTGCCGGAGGGCGGGTCGAAGTCCCGTCGGTTACCACCACTGCAAATGGAGAGGTTGCGGGTTCGAGCCCCGTCCGGGTGTCAGCCCGGTAGCTCAATCGGAAGAGCCCTTAGACCCGGTGGGCGCAACCACATCCGCCCTCCCCCACGCTGTGGAAGGGGTCTGGCAGGCCAGGCCACCGCTCCGGTCTGCACGGCGACCGGCTGCTGTCCTACGAGTCGGCCCGGCGCCGGATCTACCTGCCGGCTTACCGGTGGGTTCTCGAACACCGCGTCGCCGATCTGATGGAGCGGCTCCGCGAGAAGAAGGACGTCGTGCTCCTCGACTACACCACCCAACGGCGACGTCACCGATCCCGCCAGCCCGCTCTCCCACGCCGCGCTCATCCAACTGCACATAGAGGGGCGCTGGCCACGAGAAGGCGACGCGGATGCCGCCGGCGCGTCAGCGACGGGATGAGCGGGCCTGCCGATATTCGAATGCGAACGGATCCGGGGCGGGCTACCTTTTGATCAGCGCGTCGGGTCCGGTGCCCGCACGGGTCGAAGGCCATCGGTTATCTCTTTCCAACAGATGCAATCCGGTGGTCGTTTCCACATCCGTGCCGGCACCCGGCCCTACGGGTCGGGCTGTACGCATATGGGAGGGCGGGTCGAAGTCCGCCGGTTATCGTAATCCAAGGGTCGCAGGTTCGAATCCTGCCCAGCCGACGAAGTCGGCTGGTGGCGCAGTCAGGCAGCGCATTGGGCAAAAACCCGGCGGGCGCAACCACATCCGCCCTCCCCTATGCAGGCCGACCGCTCCCCCACATCCGCCCCACCGGCGGGTCGAAACTCCTGGAGGCCCCTAATGGCCCGTGACCCTCTCGCTTCGGTGTCCACCGTCGAGACGCCGCAGAGCCGGCCGATCCCCGGCCGCGAGACCGAGCAGGTCCGCAACAACGCCGGCGGCTACGGGTTCGCCAAGGACCTGTGGACCCGCCTGGAGGACTTCCTCATTCTCGGCACCACCGGCGGCACCTACTACGTCGGTGAGGACAGGCTCACCGCCGACAACGCGCGGGTCGTGTTCGACGCGATCGCCGCGGACGGTGTCCGGGTCGTCGACCTCGCTACGGAGATCTCTACTGCGCGTCCGCCTCGGGCGCCGAAGAACCGTCCCGCGCTGTTCGTCCTGGCCGCCGCGGCGGCGCGCGGGGACGCCGACGCCCGGCAGGCCGTGAAGGCGTCGCTGGCGCAGGTCGCGCGGACGACGGACCACTTCGCGACGTTCTTCGGGTACTGGAAGAACCTCGGCGGCAAGGCCACCGTCGGCGGGACCGCGCCGGTGATCGGACGCGCGATGCGGACCGCGCTCGCGTCGTGGTTCCTCAACGGCGACGTCGACCAGGTCGCGTGGCGGGTGTGCAAGGCGCGGCAGCGCAAGACCCCGTCCGGGGAGGCGTTCGCGCTGCGGGACGCGCTCCGCATCGCGCACCCCAAGGCCGACTCCCCGGCGCGGCGTGCCCTGTTCGGGTGGATCGCCGGGAACGTCTCCGACGAGGACGTTCGGACGCAGGTGCCCTCGGTGGACGCGTTCCTCACGGCGCAGGCCGTCACCGGCCCGGTCGAGGCGATCGACGTCGTGCAGGACCGGGGCGTGCCGTGGGAGTTCCTCCCCGACGCGGTTCTCACCGACCCGGGCGTGTGGGACGAGCTCGTCGACACGATCGGGATGACCGCGCTGATCCGGAACCTGTCCCGGATGACGCGGATCGGGACGCTGACCCCGATGGGTGACGCGACCCGCCGCGCCGCGGCCCGGCTCACGGACGCCGGCGCGCTCGCGAAGGCCCGGATCCACCCGATGGACCTGTTCCTCGCTCTGCGCGTGTACGGGGCCGGTCACGCGCAGCCGAACCCGCGCGCCGACATCCAGCGCTGGTCGCCGGTGCCCGCGATCGTCGACGCGCTCGACGAGGCGTACGAGCTGTCGTTCGGGCACATGGAGCAGTCCGGCCGGCGGCTGCTGATCGCGGTCGACTCGTCCGGGTCGATGTCGTGGGGCGGCGTGCGCCACGGCGGGACCCCGCTGGGGTCCTGCTACGAGGTCGGCAACGCCATGGCGGTCATCCTCCACCGCATCGAGGGCGGCAACTGCCACGTCATCGACGTCGACACCGCCGTGCACGCCTCCAGGGTGACCGCGCGCACCAACCTGCGCGAGATCGGCTCGTGGCGGCCCAGCGGCGGCGGCACCGACCTGTCGCTGCCGTTCCAGTGGGCGCAGCAGCAGCGCCTCGACGTCGACGGGGTCGTGGTCTTCACCGACAACGAGACGTGGGCGGGCCGGCGGCACCCGTCGCAGGCGCTCGCCGCCTACCGCAGGGCCGTGAACGGCGACGTGCGGGTCGTGCTCGCGGCGATGGCCGCGAGCGGGCACACCATCGGCGACCCCCGCGACGAGGGCGTGCTGAACGTGGCGGGGCTGGACGCGTCGCTGCCGATGTTGGTGAACGGCTACTTCCGTTGAGGTTCCGGGGCAGATGACGATCTGCCCCGGAGGCCGCATCAGTCCGCCGCCTGAACGGGCTGCCGGAGGACGGTCTTGAACTTGGCGGGCTCGGTCCGGCGGTGGTCGCCGAGGTAGACCTCGTGATGGTGGCCGGACATCCGCAGGTTGTTGGCGGCGAGGTACTCGTGGTGGAGCCTGGCGAGTGCAGGGCCCTCATCGTCGTAGGGTCCGACGTGCAGGAGTTGGGCGCAGGTGCCCTCCTGCAGGCTTTCGCGGCGGACCTCGGCGATCGCCGGCAGGCCCTTCTTCGCCAGCGCGGCCCGCTTGGCCTCCTCGATGAAGTCGTCGGTGATCCAGTCGGGCTGGCTGATGAGCATGCGCCATTGCCAGGCGTCCTTCTCACGGGTGATGAACACCTCCGGGTCGTCGGACCACCACAGCCCTTCGAGCGGCCCGACGACGAAGTCCCGGCCGAGGTCGGCCTTGCTGGCGAACTTGATCGTGTAGGCGACGGCGTAGAGCGCCTCGACGGCGCGGGCGTAGCCGGCGCTGGTGTTGGGGTCGCCGCTTCCGTCGGCGGCGATGAACCGCTGCGCGGGCACGTCGACCAGTGCCCAGTCGGTGTTCTTCGGCGCGTAGCACTGCTTGAGTTCTCGTTTGATGTCATAGCGGGTCGTCATGGCCGTCTGCCTTCCTGGCTGGGGGCTCGTCGGTGGATCGGTCGTCGGGTTCGGCCGCCCGGTAATCGGCCAGCCACCGCTGTTCGGCGGCCAGCTGGCCCAGCGAGTAGTCGAAGATGGCGCGGACGAAGCCGGGCACGTCAGGTTGCGCGTCACGGGCGGCTCGGATGGCGGCCATCCGCTCCGCCAGGGCGGCGGCGCGCCGGTCGAGCGCGTCCCGCAGGCGCTCGGGCGGAACGACCGGCTGGTTGGCGAGCCCGACCAGGAGGGGCGGGAACACCGGCCGGAGTTCGGCCACCGCGGCCTCGGCCGCCCTCGCGCACGCCTCGCGGCCCTCGGCTGTGGGCTCGTACACCCGGCGCGCCCTTCCCCGGACGGGACGCGGCGCGTCGACCTCGGTGATCAGCCCGCGGTCGCGGAGCCGGGTCAGCAGGTAGTAGATCGAACTGAAGCCGATCTCGGTCCACTCGCGCATGCCCCGGGCGGTGATGACTTCGTCCAGCTCGTAGCCGTGCCTCGGCTTCTCTACGAGCAGGCCAAGCAAGGTCAACTCAGCTGGCGTCAGGTCTGCGGCCACCCACTTACTCTAGTACTAGAATACACGGCGATCGGTCACTTCCCTGTGCTGCTCTCCGTCAGGCGCGCTGGGGCGCAGACCTCGATGGGCGCTGTTCAGTCACCTGCGGCGGGCGGGAAGTCGAAGTCCCACGCCATCTCCCACACCCACATGCCCGACCCGAGGTCGGTGGTGGCCAGCAGGGTGCCGTCCCGGCTCAGCGCCGCGCTGTAGAGCGTCGCGCCATGGCCTTCCAGCGTGCGCAGGCAGCGCCCGGAGCCGATCTCCCACACCCGGACCTGCCGGTCCTCGCCGGTGACGGCGAAGGTCCCGTCGGCACTGAGGGCGAACGCGCTGAGGAAGTTCGGGATCGGCAGGGTGGTGACGATCTCGCCGTTGTCGGTCCGCCACACGTGCAGCGCGTTCTGGTCGGGGGACGCGCCCAGCCTGCCGTCGGCGCTGAAGGCGACGGGGGTGTCCAGCCCACCGCTCACCCCCTGGCTGAGGAAGGAGTACCGGAGTTCGCCGGTGCCCACGTCCCATGCGCCGACGAACAGGCCGTGGGAGACGAACAGGGTCCGGCCGTCCGCGCTGAAGTCCAGGCGCTCGTCGCGCGGACGCGACCGCAGCGTCCACGCGGGGCGGTCCTCCCCCAGCGGCCACAGATGGATCTCGTTCTCGTCGAGCGGGCCGCCGAAGCGGTTCGCCTCCGGGTGCGTGCCTCCGTGCGTGGCCGCGAACCGGCCGTCCGGGCTGAGCGCCGCCGCGTGGACGCCGCCGCCGTGCGCCCGCCACGCGTGCAGGATGCTTCCCGCGGGCAGGTCGCGGAGGCGGAGGCCGCCGGTCCGGTCGCCGATCAGGATGCGGTCGCCCACCGGATTCACCGCGAACGCGCTGATGGCGCCGAACTCGTCGGTGAACAGGCGCTTGACGCCGGTTTCGAGGCTCAACTGGCGGATCGTGCCCGAGGATGTCAGGACCAGGAGCAGCATCCCGTCCACGCCGAACCGGATGTCCCTGGCGGTTCCGCCCTCGCCTCGGTCGAAGGTGTGCAGCCGCTCCCCCGCGGCGACGTCCCAGACGTCCACCTCACCGGTCCACCGGCCGGTCGCCGCGATGAGACCGTCCTCGCGCAGGGCCAGCGTCGGGGGCTGCGTGAACTCGCTGTGCCCGTCGTAGGAGTACAGCGGCGACGCGCTGAGCAGGGTGGACCTGCGGCCGTGCTCGCCCACCCGCGCCCACGCCCCCCGCAGGTCCGGGTGAAGGCCGAAGCCGGGCATCCGCTGGGCGGACCTCAGCGCCTCCGCCGCGGCCGGGTACCGGCCCCGGCTCGCCAGCTCGTCGGCGCGGTCCATGAGATCGCGGAACACGTCGTCCGCGCGGGTGAGTTCGCCGGCCGACCGCGGCCGCGCGCAGTACCAGGGGGCCTGATAGCCGCCGGTGGGAAGCGAACGCACCGCGATGCGCCCCCAGGGCAGGCCGACCACCGCCGCCCGGCCGTCCGCGCTGACGTCGAGGGAGCACGCCCAGCGGGCGTCGGACGGCAGTTCCCGGTCGATCGTGCGCAGGCAGCGGCCGGTCGAGGCCTCCCACACCTGCACCTGCGAGCCGCCGTCCGCCGAGGTCACCACGGTCGGCCCTGCCACGGCGACCGCGACGTCCTCCACGTGCCGCCACGCCTGCGGCACCTCGCTGACCACGGCCGACCGCTGCGCGTCCCACAGGGTGAGCGGCCCCTGCCACCAGGCGGCCACGGCGTATCGCGCATCGGCGGACACGCCGCCGATGTCCATCGCGCTGGTGTGGACGGGACGGCCGTACAACGTCCCTCGGACGGGCCCGGCCAGCATGCCGACGCATTGTTCGCCTCCCACGTCCCACGAGCGGACCGTGCAGTCATGGTCCGAGCCGAACGACGCGGACAGGGCTCTGCCGCCGTCCTGGCTCAGCGCCAGAGATGTGACGGGTCCGGCATGTCCGCGCAGAGTGGCGACGCAGCGCCCCTCGCCGGCCTCCCAAACCTGGATCGTGCCCTGCGCGGACCCTGTCGCGACGTATCGGCCGTCGCCGCTCACGGCCACGGTCCGGACGTCGTTCACCGCCGGCAACCTCCGCAGCCGGCGGCCTCGCTTGAGATCCCACAGGTCGACGGTGCCGTCCTCCAGGACGACCGCCCCGAGCGCGCCGACCGTGTCCATGGCGAGGGCGGCGACCGGCTGCCCGCGCCTCGCCAGTGTGCGCTGTCGCCGGCCGGAATCCGTCGCCCACAGCAGCAGCCTGCCCGTCCGATCGCCGGACAGGACGAGGCCGCCGTCCGCACTGATCGCGACCGCGGAGACGTCGTCCTCCACGCGACCGGGGCCTTTCCGGGCCCGCGGGTCGAGGTCGGCGCGGATCTGCGGCGGGCGGCGCTCCCACTCGGCCAGTGCCTCGGCGGCGTCCGGGGAGGCGGGATCGGCGGCGACCGCCTCCCGCAGCAGCTCACCGGCCAGTTCGTCCTCGTGCCGCTCCAGTTGCACCGCACCCAGGAGAAGGGCGCCGTGTCCCGCCCGGCCGGCTCCGGACGCGGCCAGCGCGGCCTCGATGTTGGAGACGACCTCCTCGCCGGTCTCCTGGCCCGCCCGCCATCTGTGCAGGCCGAAGTTGTAGACCGACGGCAGGTGGTACGGGTCGGTGCCGATCGCCCGCCGCCACAGCTCCTCGGCCTCGTCGGTCCGGCCGAGGTCCAGGAGCGAGAGGGCCTGGTTCGACAGGCCGTCCGACAGCAGCCGCGCCGCCTTGGGCGCGGGCCGCTCGTAGTCGGCGCCGAGGACCTCGCGGTACGCCTCGGCGAGCGTCGCCGCCAGTACCCCGAAATCGGCCGGACGCGCCGCCGGGTCCTTGGTGAGGCACCGGCGCAGCACGGTCACCACCGCCGGCGGGACCGGTACCGGCGTGTCGTCGTCCAGTACGGCTTCCAGCGCCTCCCGGGCGTCCTGGCCGCGGCGCGCCGGCAGCCGTCCGGCGAACATCTCCAGCACGGTCACCGCCCACGACCACACGTCGGTCGCCGCGGTCAGCCGGACGTCCCGGTCCCCCGCGGCCGCGGCCGCGGCCGCCTGCTCCGGGGAGCAGTACGCGGGCGTCATCCCGCCGAAGGTGACCGTCTCCGGACGGCCTCCAGGCCGCGCCGCCTCGCCGCTCCCCGCTCGGGCCTTGGCCAGGCCGAAGTCGGTCACCTTCGCCGTGCCGTCCGCTTCCAGCATCACGTTCGCGGACTTGACGTCCTGGTGGATGAGCCCCGCCTCGTGTGCGTGCTGGAGCCCCCACGCCGTCTGCACGGCTATGTCGAGGATGCGGGCCAGCGCCGCCTGCGGGCCGCCCGCGTACAGCTCTCCATTGCTCACGGCCTGAGCCAGGTTGCCGCCGTCGGCCCATTCCGCGAACACCCGGGGCACGCCCTCGATCGTGCGGACGTACGCGCAGGCGACCGTGTGCGGGTGCAGCCCGAGCCCGATCCACGTGCCGGCCTCGGCCTCGAAGTAGGCACGGTCCTCCGGGGTCCGGACCAGCTCGGGTCGCGGCGTCTTCACGGCCATGTCCACCCGCCAGCCGCGATGACGCACCCGATGCACCACCCCCATCCCGCCGCTGTGCACCACGCCGAGCACCTCGTAAAGGCCGAGCACGACCTCCCCCGGCACCCACTCCCTAGTCGCCTCCATGGCGTCAGTCTGCGCGATTCCCGCGCGGTCCGCGTCCTGGAACCGTGGGCGGGCTCATCGGGGGCAGGTGGGGCGGTAGTCCAATGTGGGGAGGGCTTGGTGCCATTCCTTTTCTGTCAGGCCGCCGGTGGTGTTCCGGCACAGGGCCGCCTTTGTCAGGGCCGGGGCCAGGTCGTGGGTCAGGACGGTGCCGGCTTCGGCGGCGCTGGTGAGGGTTCTTCCGTCTTCGGAGAACGCCAGGGCGCCGATGGCGGTCTGGTGGCCGGTCAGGGGGAGCGCGTACGGGCGGCCGGATTCGACCTCCCAAAGGCGGATCTGGCCCAGCTCGTCGCCGGTGGCGAGCAGGGTGCCGTCCGGGGAGAGCGCGGCGGCCCTGACGTAGCTCTTGTGGCCGCGCAGGATCAGGCCGCGCGAGCGGAGCGTCCTGCCGTCGGTGAGGAGGACCTTCTGGTCCGTCTCGGCTCCCTCGGCGCTCACGATCGTGCGTCCGTCGCGGCTCATGGCGAGGACGGTGAGGAGGGAGGTGTCGTCGGTCCGGGCGAGGACCCGGCCGGACGGGTACTCGATCAGGCCGGACTTGCCGTCCGTCATCACGGCCTTTCCGTCCGGGCGGAACACGATCCGTTTGACGAAGCTGTCGGCGGACGACGGCAGCACGCGGATCTGCCGGAATGTCTTCAGATCCCAGAACTGGAGTTCTCTGGCGGTGCCGCGGCGGACCAGGAGCGCCAGGCCCCGGCCGTCCGGGGAGAGCGCCATGGCCTGGATCGCGTCGGTGGCCTGCGGCAGCATCACGTCGCCGAGCTTCGTGTACTTCCTGGCGTCCGTGACCGTGACCGTGACCGTGCGGGCGTTCTTGTAGATGGCCAGCCGGGCGCCGTCCGCGCTGATGGCCAGGTCGTTGCCGTTGCCGGAGTACTCGTAGTCGGACGCGAGGTTGAACCCGCCGTTGGCGGCGCGCTTCCGCCGCACGTCCCAGAGGGGGACCTTGGCTCCGCTGCGGTACGCCATCGTGGAGGCGTCCGCGGACATCGCCACCTGCTGGAACAGGCCGCTGCCCTGGACGACCTGGGTGCTCACGAAGGTGCTGATGTCGAGGGACGAGACCTGGCCGGTCGCCGGCTCGATGCAGCGCAGCGCGCGGTTCTCGACGAAGCGGACCAGGGCGCAGTCGGCGGACGGCGCGTAGCGGACGACGGGCTGCGCGGGCGCGGAGTGGTCGGCGCCGCCGTACTGGAGCCGCCACATGGTCCTCGCCTGCGCCAGGTAGCGGCCGTCCTGGCTGAAAGCGAGTCCCAAGGACGAGTTCGCGGGTCCGAGCTTGGCGAATCCCTCGTCCGCCCCCAGCCTCCAGACCAGGATCTCGGCTTTCTTGCTCGCGGCAGAGCTGTACGCCACAGCGATCAGCGATCCGTCCGGGCTCAGCTTCGCCGCGCCGACGTACTTGCCCTTGAGCGCCTGGTTGAGGCGAGGCAGCGCGATCGTCGTCCTGGCCGCCAGCTGGTCGACGTGCACCATGCCCTGTGGCGTGACGCCCGCGACGAGTTGGTCGCCCGCGTCGGCCGCGAGGATCTCGGCGCCGCCCTTCGGGCGCGTCCAGCTCAGCGGGACCTGGCGGAGGGTGCGCAGGTCCCAGACGGTGCGGGCGTCGCGGTTGCCGGCGAGGAGGAGGTGCCCGGACGGGCTCAGGTCGATCCCGTCGAAGACCGTCGCGTTCGCGCCGATCCTGCCGATGGGCAGCCTGCCGCGTTCCTTGCCTGACGCAGTGTCCCAGACGCGGGCCGTCCCGTCGTCGGCCCAGGTGACCACGGTGCGCGCGTCGTCGGTGACGACGAGGTCCTCGGTCTCGACGCCGCTCAGAGTGAACTGGTGCAGTCTGGCGTGGGTGTCGATGTTCCAGAGACTGGCCTTTCCGGCGTCCACGACGGCGAGGACGCGCCCGTTCGGGGACGGCTGGCGCCGGGTCGTCGCGCTCACGCCGGGCGGCATGAAGACGTCGCTCTCCCACTGGTACCGCAGCGCGACCAGCGCCTCCCTCGTCTCCTTCGTGTCGGAGAGGGAGCCCGCGGCGATGGCCAGCCTGCGGGCCGTCCTCGGGTCGGACTTGCGGACGGCCATCGCCACGGCCGCGAGGCGCCGCGCCTCCGCGTCGTCGCGCTGCCGCGCCACGGTGCGGCCCTGCTGGAAGACGAGCACGCCCGCGACGAGCGTCACCAGCAGCAGGACGGCGAGGACCCCGGAGACCGCCGTCCGCGCGGTGGACCGGCGGCGGACCGCAGCGCGCCCGGCGTCCAGGAACGCCTGCTCCAGGGTGTTCGGCCGCAGCGCGCGGCCGCCGCCCACGGCCCAGGTCATCGCCCGTTCGAGCCGGGTCCCCTGGAGGAGGTCGCCGGCCTTGCGGCCGTGCTCGTCCCACAGCCGCGCGCCCTCGGCGAGCTCCTGGTGGACGTCCAGGCCCGGCCGTTCGGCGGCGGCCCAGTCGCGCAGCCGCGGCCAGGCGCGCAGCAGGGCCGGGGAGGCGAGGGTGAAGCGCTGCCCGTCCCAGGTGAGCAGTCCCGCCCCCGTGAAGGCGGACAGGACGGCGTCGATCACGGGCTCCGGCGTGCGGCCGTCGCTGAACTCGGCGCGCGCCGCCGGGCGGACGAGGTCGTCCACGGCCGCCGCCATCCGCAGCAGGATCTGCGGGACGGCCTGCTGCGCCGCCGGATCGAGGCTCCGCATCACCGCCTCGGCGCGCTCGCCCAGGGCAGGGGGCGCGGCCTTGGGCATGCGGACGGCCCGGGCCTCCCGTTCGCCCTGTTCCAGGAGGTCGGCGTCGGGCCGCCCGCCGAGCAGGCCGAGGAGCAGGCCCGGCGCGTCCGGGCGCCGGTCGGGGTCCTTGGCCAGCGCGGCCTCGACCATGGAGCGCAGCCGCTCGGGGATCGCGGAGGTGTCCGGTTCGGTGTTCAGGACGGAGTGCATGAGCTTGGGGAGGGTCTCGCCGCCGAAGGGCGCGCGGCCGGACGCGGCGAACAGGACCGTGGCGCCCCAGGCCCAGATGTCCACGGCGGGCCCGGGGCTCTTCCCCCGGAACACCTCGGGGGGCATGTACCGGGGCGTGCCCTTCATCCCGGTCGCGCTCTGCGACATGTCCTCGGTGCGGGCGATGCCGAAGTCGATGACGCGGGGGCCGTCGGGTCCCAGCAGCACGTTCGCGGGCTTCAGGTCGCGGTGGACGACGCCCGCCCGGTGGACGGTGGTCAGCGCGGTCGCGATCCCGACCGCCAGCCGGTACAGGTCGTCCGGCTTGTAGGGGCCGGCCTCCTCGACCGCCTGCTGGAGGGTCGGGCCCGCGACGTACTCGCTGACGACGTACGGGGGCGCATGGTCCAGGTCGACGGCGAGGACCCGCGCCGTGCAGAACTGCGAGACGCGCCGCACCGCCTCGATCTCGCGGACGAACAGGTCGCGCTGCACGCCGGAGTGGTCGCCGTGCAGCGTCTTGACCGCGACCCGGGCGCCGTCCGGCCCGTACCCCTCGTAGACGACGCCCTGCCCGCCGGCGCCGAGCCGCCCCACGAGAAGGTAGTCGCCGAGCCTGGTCGGATCACCGGGTCCCAGTGGTTCGGGGGCCACAGACGTCTCCTCATCCTAATAAACATGATCGTCTATTAGGATGCCGCCCCGGGCGGCCGCGTTCGCGGGAAACGGTGAACGGCCGTCGACGAAACGGCGACGGTCTCACCGGAGGCGGGCGGCGAGCGCCTTCTTGCTGATCTTGCCGACCGGCGTCCGGGGGAACGCGGCGACGGTCTCCAGGCGGTCGGGGAACTTGTAGGCGGCGACGCCGCGGGCGCGCAGGAACTCCTTGGCCTCGCGCAGCCCGGGGGCCTTCTCCCCCTCCCTGACGATGAGGAAGGCGCAGGTGCGCTCGCCCATGACCGGATCGGGAAGGCCGACCACGGCGGCGTCGTGGACCGCCGGGTGGGCCAGGAGGTGGTTCTCCAGCTCCGCGGCGGAGATCTTGTCGCCGCCCCGGTTGATCTGGTCCTTCTCCCGGCCCTCGACGATGAGGTGGCCGGACGGCAGCCGCCTGACGAGGTCGCCCGTGCGGTAGAAGCCGTCGGGGGTGAAGGCGCGGGCGTTGTGCTCGGGGGCGCGGTAGTAGCCGCGGAGCGTGTAGGGGCCTCGGGTCAGGAGCTCGCCCACTTCGCCGGGGGCGACCTGCTTGCCGTCCGCGTCGACGATGCGGATCTCGTCCGCCGGGGAGAGGGGGCGGCCCTGGGTTCGTTCGATCAGGTCGCGGGGGTCGTCCAGGCGCGTGTAGTTGAGGAGGCCCTCGGCCATGCCGAAGACCTGCTGGACCTGGCAGCCGAGCGCGTCCGGCACCTCGGCCGCGCGTTCGGCGGCGAACTTGGCGCCGCCCACCTGGAGGAGTTCGAGGGACGACAGGTCCTCGTCCGACCAGGTCACCGCGTCCAGCCAGAGGAGGGCGATCGGGGGGACGACCGCGCAGACCGTGGCGCGCTCGCGTTCGATGAGCGGGAACGCCTCGTCCGGGGCGCCGGAGGGCGAGAGGACGACCGTGCCGCCCGCGGCGAAGACACCGAGGATGCCGGGGCAGGCCAGGGCGAAGTTGTGCGCGGCCGGGAGGACGACCAGGTAGACGGTGTCGCGGCCGAAGCCGCAGAGTTCCGCGCTTGCCTCCAGGTTGTAGACGTAGTCGCGGTGCGTCCGGGGGATCAGCTTGGGCAGGCCGGTGGTGCCGCCGGAGAGGAGGAAGACGCCCACGTCGGACGGCGCGGGAGCGGGCGCCGACACCGGTTCGGCGTCGACGGAGGCGAGCGGCACCAACTCCTCGGCCTCGCCTTCGACGATCACGACTTCCACAGGGAGCGTGCGGGCCAGGTCGCGGTAGTCGAAGTCGCCGTCGCGGTCGGCGCAGATGTAGGCGCGGGCCTCGGACAGCTCGCACAGGTAGCGGATCTCGCTCTCGCGGTGCGCGGGGAGCGCCAGGACGGGGGCGGCGCCGATCCGGACGAGGGCGAGGAACGCGACGACGAAGCCCGCGGTGTTCGGAAGCTGGACGACGACGCGGTCTCCGCGGCGAAGGCCGAGGGCGAGGAGGCCGGCGGCGGTGCGGGCGGCGCGGGCGTCCAGGTCGGCGTAGGTGAGGCGGTCGGCGCCCGCCACCAGGGCGGGCGCCGCCGGGTCGCCGCGCAGAACGTCGCCGAGGAGGCGGTCGGTCCAGTGGCCGTCGGCCCTGTAGCGGGCTTCGAGGTCGGCCGGCCAGGGGGTGAAGCCGTCCACGGTCACCGCCCCGCGAGCCGGGCGGGCGCGCCGGGGACGGGCTCGGAGGGGTCGGCGTCGATCGTCACGTAGTGCGGGTCCGCCTGGGTGACGGTCGCCCGGTGGATCTTCCCGTTCATCAGCGTCCGCTGCACGGCTCCCCTTCCTCACGATCAACTAAGGTTAGCCTTACCTTAGCTATTCGATCGGCGGAGGAGAACCCCGAGGATGCTCCGGCGACTGGTCATCGACGTCGGGCCGCTGCGCGACAGCCGGCCGTTCCGCAACGTGTTCGTCGCCCGCACCGTCTCGGTCTTCGGGATCGGCATGCTGGCGGTGGCCCTTCCGGTGCAGGTGTACGGCCTCACCGGGTCCACCGCGCACGTGGGCGGAGTCTCCGCCGCCGAGGGGTTCGCGCTGCTCGCCGGGTTCCTGTGGGGCGGCGTGCTGGCCGACCGGCACGACCGGCGCCGGCTGATGCTGCGGGCGCGCGCGGCGGCCGGGACCGGCTTCGTCCTGCTGGCGCTCAACGCCTTCCTGCCCTCCCCCTCGCTGGCGGCCCTGTACGCGCTGGCGGCGTGGGACGGGCTGATGACCGGCGTCGGCATCACCGCGCTGCTGGCCGCGACGCCGGCGCTGGTCGCGCCGGACAAGCTCGTCGCGGCGGGGGCGCTCAACGCGCTGACCGTCCGGCTCGGGTCGATGGCCTCCCCCGCCCTCGGCGGGCTCGTGGTGTCGGCGTTCGGCGTGGGCTGGAACTACGCGGCGGCGGCCGCCGGGACGCTCGGCACCCTCGGGCTGCTGACCCGCCTGCCGCGCCTCAAGCCCGAGGCCGCGAACACGGACGCCGACCCGCTGAAGGCCGTCTGGGAGGGGTTCCGCTTCGTCGCCTCGCATCGGGTCGTCGGCTCGCTGATGCTCCTCGGGCTGCTGTTCATGGTCGCGGGCGGCGTCCCCGTCCTGATGCCGGCGTTCGCGAGCCGGAGCCTGGACGGCGGCGCCGCCACGGTCGGGCTCCTGTTCGCGGCGCCTGCCTGCGGCGCCGTGCTGGCCTCCCTGACCAGCGGCTGGGCCGGGCGGGCCCGGACGCCGGGCCTGGCGCTGCTCGCCGCCTCCGTCTCCGGTTTCGTCGCGCTCGCGTGCCTCGGTCTGGCCCGCCATCCGACGCTCGCCGTGGCGATCCTGTTCGTGTACGGGTTCGTCCAGTCGGTCGAGGAGATCCTCCGGTACGGGCTGATCCAGTCCCATACGCCGGACTCGCATCTCGGACGGGTGAACGCGCTGTGGTCGGCGCAGGAGACGGGCGGCGGCGCGATCGGGTCGCTCGGCGCGGGAGCGCTCGGCCGGTACCTCGCCCCGGGCGCCGCCATCGTCCTCTACGGGACGGTCAGCGCCGTCCTCGCCCTGGCGCTGGCCCTGACGCTCACCGGGCTCCGGACCGCGACGCTGCGGCCGGAGCCCGAGCCCGGCTGACCGGGCTCACCCGAGGCGAGCGGTGAGCTCCTCCTCGGTCATGGCCTCGACCTCCAGCCAGATGGCGGCGACCGCCTCCAGGCGGCCCGGGGTCTCCTCCAGCTCGGTGAACCGGCGGCAGATCCGCGCGACCGTCCGCTCGGCGAACAGGACGCGGACCGGCAGCGCCGTCGTGTCGAGCGCCTCGCGCAGCCGCGCGAGCACGGTGGTGGCGAGGACGGAGTCGCCGCCGAGGGCGAAGAAGTCGGCGTCCGCGCCCACGCGTTCCCTCCCCAGCACCTCGGCGACGATCCGGGCCAGCACCTTCTCCAGGGCCGTCTCCGGCTCGGCGTGGTCCGCGGCCGCCTCGCCGGCCTCGGCGGAGGCGAGGGCCGTGAGGGCCTTGCGGTCGACCTTGCCGTTCGCGGTGAGCGGCAGGTCGTCCACGCGCACGAGCAGTTCCGGGACCATGTGCGGGGGCAGCAGGTCGCGGACGCGGGCGAGGACCGCGTCCCGGTCGGTCCCGGCGGGCGCCGCCACTGCGGCGGCGAGTCGGCCGCCGGCGAGGAGCGCGGCGGCGCGCTCCACGGCGGGATGGTCGCGCAGCGCGGCCTCGATCTCGCCGAGTTCGATCCGGAAGCCGCGCAGCTTGACCTGGTGGTCGCGGCGGCCGAGGAACTCGATGGTCCCGTCCGGGCGGTAGCGGGCCAGGTCGCCGGTCCGGTACCAGCGCACCCCCTCGTGGACGACGAACCGGTCGGCCGTCCGGTCGGGGTCGCCGACGTAGCCGTCCGCGACACCGGCGCCGCCGATCCACAGCTCTCCGGCGACCCGGTCGGGGCGGTCGCGGCCCAGCACGTCCACCACCCGGCACGCGACCCCGCGCAGCGGCACCCCGTACGGGACGGCGTGCCAGTCGGCCGGGACCTCGCCCGCGACCTCCTGCACCGTCGAGTGGATCGCCGTCTCGGTGGTGCCGCCGAGCGCCGCGAAGCGGCAGCCCGGCGCACGCTCCCGCAGGAGCCCGGGCAGGTGCGTCCCCACCCAGTCGCCGCCGAGCAGGACGAGCCGCAGGCTCTCCGCCGGGCCGGCGGACAGCAGCATCTCCAGGACGGACGGGACACAGTTCAGGACGGTCACCGACCAGCGCCGCAGCAGTTCGCCCCACCGGGCGGCGTCGCGCCGCTCGTCCTCGTCCGGGACGACGACCGCGCCGCCCGCGTGCCAGGCGGCGAACAGGTCGAACACCGACAGGTCGAAGTCGAGCGCCGAAACCGCGAACGTGGCGTCGTCCTCCCCGATCGCGAACCGCTCGCCCAGGTCGCCGATGGTGTTCATCGCCGCGCCGTGGGAGACCTCCACGCCCTTGGGCTCCCCCGTCGACCCGGAGGTGAACAGCACGTAGGCGACCTGGTCGGGGCGCACGGCCACCGGCGCCGCCAGCGGCTCGCAGTTCGCGACTCGGCCCGGAGTGAGCGAGGCGGCGACGCGGGCGCCCGCGCGGATCCGGGCGCGCCGCGCGTCCGGCTGCTCGGGACCGATCGGGACGTAGGCGGCGCCGGCCGCGAGCACCCCGAGCACGGCGGCGGCCTGGTCCGGTCCTTTCGGGAGCTCGATCGAGACCCGGTCGCCTGGGCGGACGCCTTCGGCCGCCAGCGCCGAGGCGATCCGCAGAGCGCGGTCGGCGAGCTCGCCGTAGGTCATCGTCCCGTCGTCGCCCCAGTGCAGGGCGGGCGCGTCCGGACGGCGGGCGGCGTGCGCGAAGAACCCCTCGGTCAGCGTGCGCCGCGGGGGCGCGGGCGTGGCGTTCAGCCTGTGCCTGACGCGGAGCTGGGCGGGCGGGGCGGCGATGCCGAGGGGCGCGTCCCAGTCGGCGCCGGGGGCGGCGAGGCGGGTGATCGCGGCGGTGTAGGCGCCGAACATCGCCTCGGCGACGCCGTCCGGGAACGCGGGCAGGCGCACGTCCCAGTTCAGCAGCAGGCCGCCGGACACCTCGGTCACCTGCGCGTCCAGCAGCACCTGCGGGCCCTGCGAGATGATCCACGCGGGTTCGCCGAACAGCTCGCGGACGCGGTCGCCGAACAGCTCCCCGAGATTCAGGGCGCTGGTGTAGACGATCGGGGCCAGCACCTGCTCGCCGCGGAGCCGCGACAGGTCGCGCAGCACCTCCAGACCCGAGTAGTCGCCGTGCGCGCCCGCCGTGTGCAGGTTCGCCTGCAGTGCGCGGGCGCGGGCGACGAACGGGAGGTCCTCGGTGAGGTCGGCCTCCAGCAGGACGGACCCGGTGAAGTCGCCGACGACCTTGTCGACGTCGGGGTGGACGGGCTCGCGGTGGAACAGCGGCAGGTTCAGCAGGAACCGCGGCGCCGCCGACCAGGCCCCGATCACCTCGGCGAACAGGGCGGCCAGCGCCATGGCGGGCGTGACCCCCTCGGCGTGCGCGCGGGCGATGAAGCGGTCCTTGTCTGCCGGCGGCAGCCAGTGGTGCTGGCGCTCGACGCGGTCCCCCGGCTCCGGGACGACCGGCAGCTCCGGCGGCCCGGGCAGGCCGGCGAGCCGGTCGGCCCACCAGCGGCGGTCCGCGGCGCGGGCCTCGGCGCGGGGGTCGGCGGCGAGGTAGCGGGCGTAGCCGTAGCGGATCGGCGCGAGCGCCTCGCCCTCGTACAGCGCCGCGAGGTCGGCGAGCATGACGCGGTAGCTCATCGCGTCGGCGGCGACCATGTCGACGTCCAGGTGGAGGCGCGCGGTGCCGCCGGGGAGGAGGCTCAGCCGGGCGTCGAAGACGCGGCCGTCCTCGATGGGGAGCCGCTGCCGCGACATCTCGTCCCGGACGCGCTCCAGTTCGGCGCCGGGCTCGTCCGACGAGCGCAGGTCGTGGACGGTGACGAGCGGCCCGGGACGCTCGGGGAGGATCCGCTGCGTGCCGTCGTCGCGGACGGCGGCGCGCAGCATGGGGTGCCGCCGCACCAGCGCGCCCACGGCCGACTCGAAGCGGGACGGGTCGATCGGGCGCCCGTCCAGCTCGACGTACAGGTGGGCGGCGACGGAGCCGAGCTCCTGGCCGGAGTCGCGGCCGATCCAGTACGCGTGCTGCATGAGCCCGAGCGGGAAGGGGCCGTCCGGTTCGACGGCGTCCGCGCCGGCGGCCGGGAGGGGCCTCGCCGCCGCCTCGACCTGGCCCTTCCCGGCGAGCAGGTCCCACCACCCGGCGAGCGTCGGACGTTCGGCCAGCTCGGCGAAGCGGATCTCGATGCCGCGGCGCCGGAGCCGGCCGGTGAGCTGCATGAGCCGGATCGAGTCCATGCCCAGCTCGATGAGGTTGTCGTCCGGCTCCGCGCGCTCGCCCAGCACCTCGGCCAGCGCGGCGTGGAGCTCATCCCAGGTCAGCACGAAAATCCCTTCAAATTAGGTAAGGCTAACCTAATTAAGTGGGATCTCTCCGTCAACGCCGGCCGGCGGAGGCCAGCAGCCAGGCCAGGTAGACCCCGCCGAGGACGCCGGTGACGACGCCGACCGGCACCGCGACCGGCAGGTGCAGCGCGACCAGGTCCGCGCTCGCGAGCAGCGCGGCCCCGGTCAGCGCGGCGGGCACCAGCTGCGCGCCGGGCCGCCGCGTCAGCCGCCGGGCGAGCTGCGGCGCGGCGAGCGCCACGAACGGGACGGGCCCGGCCGCCGCGGTCGCCGCCGCGGCGAGGCCCACCCCGGCGACGGTCAGCAGTGCCCGGGTCCGCTGGACGGGCACGCCGAGCGCCCGGGCGGCGTCGTCGCCGAGCTCCCCCATGCCGAGCGGGCGGGCCAGGAGGAGCGCCGCGGGGACGAGCACCGCCAGCGCGAGCGCGAGCGGGACGGCCTGGTCCCAGTCGCGCCCGTTCAGGCTGCCGGTCAGCCAGAACGCGGCCTCGTACGCCTCGCGCAGTTCGGCGCGGGTGATGAGGTAGGAGTTGAGCGCCTCCAGCATCGCCGCCGCCGCGACGCCGATCAGCACCAGCCGCATGCCGTGCACGCCGGTCCCCCGGCGGTAGGCGGCCAGGTACACCGCCAGCGCGGTCAGCACCGCGCCCGCGACCGAGCTGGCGGCGATCGCGAAGGCGCCGCCGCCGAACACCAGGATCTGCAGCAGCGCGCCAGTGGCCGAGCCGGTGGTGAAGCCGATGAGGTCGGGGCTGCCGAGCGGGTTGCGGGAGATGCTCTGGAAGACCGCTCCGGCGAGGCCGAGCGCGAGGCCGGCGAGCAGGCCGGTGACGGCGCGCGGCAGGCGCAAAGTCGTCACGATGAACGCGGTGGCCCGGTCGCCCTCGCCGAGGAGGACGCGCACCACGTCCGGCGGCGCGATGGGGAACTCCCCCGAGCCGACGACGAGAACGGCGGCGCAGACCGCGACCGCCGCCACGACCCCGCATACCGCCGCCGTCCGCGGCTCCCAGCGCAGCGACATCCCGGCCGCACGGACGACCCTCACAGCTCGCGCGTCCTTCCCCTCCGTACCATCACCGCGAACAGCGGCGCTCCTAGGAACGCGGTGACGATGCCGGTCTCCAGCTCTCCCGGCGCGACGACGCGGCCGATGATGTCCGCGCCCAGCAGCAGGACGGGCGCGAGCAGCAGCGAGCAGGGCAGGACGAGCCGCTGGTCCGGGCCGACCGCCGTCCGGACGGCGAACGGGACGGCCAGCCCGAGGAACGCGATCGGCCCGGCCGCCGCCGTCGCGGCCCCGCACAGCAGCACCACCGCGAGCGCCGCGAGCGCCCGGGTCCCGCCGGGACGGGAGCCGAGGGCGCGGCCCGCGTCGTCGCCCAGGCCGAGGGCGTTCAGCGGACGGGCGAGCGCCAGCGCGAGCACTGTCCCGGCCAGGACGAACGGCAGGACGCGCAGGAGGACCTGCACGTCGCGGCCGCCCAGCGTGCCGACCTGCCAGAACCGGAAGCCGCCGAAGGTGTGCGGGGTGAAGAGCATGACCCCGGCCGTCAGCGCGCTGAAGACGGCGTTGACGGCGGCCCCGGCGAGCACGAGCCGCGCGGGCGACGCCCCGCCGCGCCCCCGGGCGCCGATCATGTAGACGAGGCCGGCCGCGCCGGCCGCGCCCGCGAACGCCGCCCACACGTGGACGAGCACGTCGTCGGCACGGAACGCGCCGATGACGAGGACGACCGCGAGGGCCGCGCCGCCGTTCACGCCGAGCAGGCCCGGCTCGGCGAGCGGGTTGCGGGTGAGCGCCTGCATCACCGCGCCCGCCAGCCCGAGCGCCATGCCGACGGCGACGCCGAGCAGGGTGCGGGGCAGCCGCAGCTCATGCACGATCAGTTGCGCCCGGGAGCCGCCGTCCGGGGAGAACACGCCGGGAAGCACGTCGGCGAGCGGGACATGTCCGGCGCCGATCGCGAGGCTCGCCCCGACCGTCAGCGGCAGCGCCGCCGTGAGCAGGACCGCCCACCACAGGCGCACGCCGCGCGCCCGGCCCCGCCGTTGCGGACTTCTCGGCGGGCGTCGCAGCGCGGAGGGCAGCATGAAGTAAGGCTAGCCTAAGCTAACTCGCCTCTCAATGCCCCCTCGACGTCAATCACGATATGCGCGTATGGTATACACGAATATTGGAACTTGAACGCTTGTATTGGAGGTGTGCGGATGGCGAGGACCGGCCGGGACGGCGGCCCGGCGCCGGAGGACCTGACGGCGCGGGCCCGGATCCGGGACGCGGCGCTGCTGCAGTTCGCCGAGCACGGCATGAAGGGCGCGACGTTCCGCGGGATCGCCGAGGCCGCGGGCGTCTCGGTCGGGCTCGTCCAGCACCACTTCGGATCGAAGGAGGAGTTGCGCGAGGCATGCGACGCCTACGCGCTCGACATGGTCCGCGAGCTCAGCTCGACGTCCGGCGGCGAGGCGATGGCGGACCCCGCGTTCGTGGCCGCGACCGTCCAGGCGGACCTGCCCGTGCGGCGCTACCTGGCCCGCGCGCTCGTCGACGGCTCGGAGGCGGCGGCCCGGATGTTCGACGACCTGGTCGCCACGACCGAGCGGTACTTCGCGGACCCGCCGCCGGGCGTCGCACCGCCCACCACCCGCGACGTGCAGGCCTATGCCGCCGCCGTCGTCGCGATGACGACCGGGATGGAGGTGCTGCACCAGCACCTCACCCGGGTCCTCGGCGCCGACACCTTCACCCCCGAGGGATCGGTGCGGCTGCGCCGCGCGGTCCTGGAGATCTTCGACGACCGGCTGCTCGACCCGGAGTTCGCCGCGCGCGCCCACGCGGCGATGGACCGGTACGAGGCCGGCCTCAAGGGAGACGACGATGAATGACGTGGTCCGGGCCGATGGCCTGGTCAAGACGTTCGGCCGGACGCGCGCGCTCGACGGCCTCGACCTGCGCGTGGCGCCCGGAGAGGTGCACGGGTTCCTCGGCCCGAACGGCGCCGGGAAGTCCACGACCATCCGCGTCCTGCTCGGCCTGATGCGCGCCGACTCCGGCGCCGCGAGCCTGCTCGGCGGCGACCCCTGGCGCGACGCCACCGCCCTGCACCGCCGCATCGCCTACGTCCCGGGCGACGTCACGCTGTGGCCGAACCTGTCCGGCGGCGAGGTCATCGACCTGCTCGGGCGGCTGCGCGGCGGGCTCGACGAGGGCCGGCGCGACGAGCTGCTCGACCGCTTCGAGCTCGACCCGAAGAAGAAGGGCCGCGCCTACTCCAAGGGCAACCGGCAGAAGGTCGCCCTCGTCGCGGCGTTCGCGTCCGACGCGGAACTCCTCATCCTGGACGAGCCGACCTCCGGTCTCGATCCGCTCATGGAGGAGGTCTTCCAGGAGTGCGTGCGGGACGAGAAGCGCGCCGGGCGCACCGTCCTGCTGTCCAGCCACATCCTCAGCGAGGTGGAGGCGCTCTGCGACCGCGTCACCATCATCCGCAAGGGCAAGACGGTCGAGACCGGGACGCTCGACGAGCTGCGGCACCTGACCCGCACGTCCATCCACGCCGAGCTCGCCGGCGCGCCGGACGGCGTCCCGCTGCCGGGGGCGCACGACGTCCGCATCGACGGCACCACCATCGAGTTCCAGGTCGACACCTCCGAGCTGGACGCCGCGCTCAAGCAGCTCACCCGGATCGGCGTCCGGACCCTCACGAGCCGGCCGCCCACGCTGGAGGAGCTGTTCCTGCGCCACTACGAGGACGACCTCGCCCGGGGGGCCGCGTCATGACCGCCACGACCCTGCGCGCCCCCGCGCGCGCCGCCGCCGGCGGCGGCGGACTCACCGGCGCCGGCATGCTGCTGAAGATCTGGCTGCGCCGCGACCGCGTCATGATGCCGGCCTGGATCTACGCGCTGACCGCCCTCGTCGCGAGCACCGTCTACAGCTTCAAGCACGAGTACGGCACGGCGGCCGCGCGCGAGACCTTCGCGCGCGGCATCGGCGACAACCCCTCCACGCGGATCCTCTACGGGCCGGTCCTGAACGACGGCAGCGTCGCGGGGCTCAGCGCGTGGCGGGTCGGCGCGACCGGCGCCGCGTTCACCGCGGTCATGTGCGTCCTGCTGGTCGTCCGGCACACGCGCGCCGAGGAGGAGGCCGGCCGGCTGGAGCTCGTCGGCGCCGCCGCCGTCGGGCGCCGCGCGCCGCTCACGGCGGCGCTCCTGACCGCCGTGACCGCCGCCGGCACCCTGGCGGCCGCGGTCGCGCTCGTCATGGTCCTGTTCGGACTTCCGGCGGCCGGTGCGGTCGCGTTCGGCCTGTCCTGGTTCGGCGCCGGGCTGGTGTTCTCCGGGGTCGCGGCGCTCACCGCCCAGCTCGCCGAGACGTCCCGGCTGGCGAACGGCCTGGCGTTCGCCGTCCTCGGCGCGGCCTACCTGCTGCGCGGCGCGGCCGACGCGGGCTCGGCGCACTGGCTGTCGTGGCTGTCGCCGATCGGCTGGGCGCAGCGCCTGCGCCCGTGCGCGGGAGAGCAGTGGGCCGTGCTCCTGCTGCCCCTCCTGGCGTTCGCGGTGCTGGTCGCCGCCGCCTACCTGCTGACCGAGCGGCGCGACCTCGGCGCCGGGATCCTCGCCCCCTCCCTCGGCCCCGCGCACGCCCCGCCGTCCCTGCGCGGCCCGCTCGCCCTGTGGTGGCGGCTGCAGCGCGGGTCGGTGCTCGGCTGGTCCGCCGGAGTCCTCGTGTACGGGCTGGCCATCGGCGGCGTCGCGGACGGCATCGGCGACCTGGTCAACGGCAGCGACACCGTCCTGAACGACATCCGCAAGATGGGCGGGCAGCAGGACCTCGCGGACGCCTTCCTCGCCACGGCCATGGGCCTCATGGCGCTGTACGCCGCCGCCTTCGCGGTGCAGAGCGTCCTGCGGATGCGCGCGGAGGAGAGCGCCGGGCGCCTGGAGCCCGTCCTCGCCACCGCCGTCGGCCGCACCCGCTGGGCCCTCGCCGGGCTGGCCAACACCGTCGCGGGGACGGTGGTCATGCTCGCCGCCACCGGCCTGGCCGTGGGCCTGGTCCACGGAGCCCGGTCGGGCGACCTGGCGGGGCAGCTCCCGCGCCAGATCGGCGCGGCGCTCGCCCAGCTCCCCGCGGTCTGGGTCGTCGCCGCCGCGGCGGTGCTGCTGTTCGGGGCGCTCCCCCGCGCGACGTCCGCCGCCTGGGGCGTCCTCACCGTCTTCCTGCTCCTCGGGCAGGTGGGGCCGCTGCTGGACCTCCCGCAGGCGGTCATGGACCTGTCCCCGTTCACCCACACCCCGAAGCTGCCCGGCGGCGACGCCGACCCGCTCCCCCTCGCCGGGCTCACCGCGGTGGCGGCCGCCCTGGCGGCGGCCGGACTGGCCGCCTTCCGCCGCCGCGACGTCACCTGATCCGGGCGGTCGGCGGCGGTTCCCGGGCGGGCCCCGGCAGGCCCGCCCGGGAACCCCGCATGACCTCCCCTTTCATGGGTACTCCGCAGTCTTGCGACTACGGAAGGTGATCACCATGCCCCTTGGCCCCGGCGGCCCGCCGGAGGGAACCCCCATCGACCCGTTGCGGATCCGCAGCGACATCCGCGGCCCCTGCCTGCTGGTCGAGGCGGAGGGGGAACTCACCCTCCTGACGTCCGACACGCTGCGCGAGCACGTCCTCGCCGACATGCGGGCCATGGGCGGCCCGCCGCTGGTGGTGCTGGACGTCGGGCGGGTGAGCTTCTGCGACTCCTCGGGACTGAACGCGATGATCACGCTGTGGAAGGCCGCGCACGGGTCCGGGGGCGAACTCGTCCTGGCCCGCCCGGAGCGCCGGTTCCGCACGATCATCGAGCGCAGCGGCCTGGACCGGCACCTCATCGCCCACCGGACCCCCGAGGAGGCCCTCGCCGCACTGTCCGCCCGCTGAGCCCGCCCCCTCCCCGGGCCGGGCCCTTGCCGCTGGATCCATACGGTGATACGAAAACGGCTCGACCGCGTGCCCCTGCCACCGCCCGCGTCCTGGCCGCTCCCGAGGGCCGTGTGGACGGGGCTCGCGCTCCCCCCGACGCGGCTGCTGCGCACGACGGGCATCGCGGCGCTCCCGCCCGTCCTGCGGGAACGCTTCGGCCTGCGCTGGACTGCGTTCGACCAGCGCCGCTTCGACCTCTTCGCGCGGGGCGTCCGCCTGGCCCACGCCGCCACGCCTGCCCCGCCGCGCGGCTCCCCCGCCGCCGCCCGCGCCGTACGCGCGGCCCGGCGGGCGCGCGGCGGCTAGAGTCGGCCGCACGATGACGAGCGACGACGAACTCCTGCGGAGCCTGCTCACCGGCGGTCCGGAGAGCGAGCCGCAGACCGACCGCATCCTGGACGCCGCCCTGCGGTCCTTCGAGACCTACGGCCCGCGCCGCACCACCATGGACGACGTCGCGCGCGAGTCCGGCCTCGGCCGCGCCACGATCTACCGCCGCTTCCCCACCAAGGGCGACCTCGTCACCGGCGTCCTGCTGCGGGAGGCGCGGCGCTTCTTCGCCGAGCTGGACGAGGCCGTCGCGGCGCTCCCCACCCTGGAGGAGCGCATCGTCGAGGGGTTCGCGGTCACCCTGCGGATCAGCCGCGAGCAGCGGCTCATGACCCGCCTCATGGTCGTCGAGCCCGAGCTGTTCCTGCCGCACGCCACGGTCAAGGCGGGCCCGCTGCTCGCCGCGGCCCGCGGCTACCTGGCCGGCCGGCTGCGCACCGCGCAGCGCCTCGGCGACGCACCGGCGGACGTCGACCCCGAGGTCGTCGCGGAGATCCTGGTCCGCCTCACGCACTCGCTCGTCCTCACCCCCGACGGCCACATCCCCCTCGACGACACCGGCGCCCGCGCCTTCGCCCGCCGCTACCTCCTCCCGATCGTCCGCAACACCCCCTCCTGAACGCGCCCGCGCTGTCGGCCGCATCCGGCGACGGCCACACCCGGTCATCCCGGCGCCGTGCGCCCCGGAACGGGAGCGGGGAGGTGCTCAACTGGGGATCGGTATCGGTCCGGTGCCGTAGGCCCGCCGGGCGGGCGCCCCACACCGCGGACAGGGGGTCAGCGCTTCCATGAACCGTCCGGTCAGGCCGTCCCCGCACCGGGCGCCCGGGATGCGGCAAGTGAAGGCCGCCAGAGAACTGCTGGACTGGGTCGAAAGGCTCGGCACCCTCGCCGCCGTCGCGACCGTCGCCTGGCTCTTCCTTGCCTCCCACTGGCTCGCGGCGGCCGGAGTCGCCCTCCTGGCCGGAATCGCCGGCCTGCGGCTCGTGCTGGCGCGCCACCGGCTCGGCTTCCAGGAGACACGCAGGCTCCGCGCCTACCACCGCGAGGAGGTCGAGGCCTTGGCGGCGCGACTCCCCGTGGAGGGCAGCGCCTCCCCCCGCACGCACGAGGAACGGCTGCGGGCCGGGTTCGGCTTCGTCGACCCGTTCTTCTCCGGCTCCGGCGCGCTGATGGACGGCCGCCCCATCGTGGACGACCTTACCGACGTCCTGCGGAGCGGGGAGAAAGTGATGCTGATGGGCGAACCGGGATCGGGCAAATCCCTCATCGCCGGTCTCGTCTTCGCCCGCCTCGCCGATGCTTTCGCCGCCTCCCCTCGCGGGGCGCCCTGCCCGCTGTTCCTGCATCTGAACGCGCTGCGGCCGCAGACGCAGTCACCGGACGCCGGCCTCACCCGGGGCGAGGAGCAGGCGCTCTGGCTCAAGGAGCAGCTGGCCTCCGAAGTCACGCTCCCGGACGCGCCCAAGCTCGCCGGCCTGCTGGAGGCCGGCCGGTTCGTCCTGGTGTGCGACGGCCTGGACGAGGCGCCGGTGATGCGCTCCCCGCACCTGCTGACCAGCATCGTGCCGGAGAGCCTGTTCGGCCTGTTCCGGTTCCCGTCCCTGCTGACGTCGCGGACGGCGTTCTACAGCATTTACGTCGACGCCACCGAGCTCATGGCCGGCTTCACGAGCACGGGGCGCCTGCTGCCGCTGCGGTTCGAGGAGCAGGGCGCCGTGTTCCTCCGGTGGTACGCGACCGCGCGGGGCCATCCGGCACTGGCCGATGAGCTCATCAGGATCATCGGCGGCAACCCCTCCCTGCGGGAGGCCGTCGCCCGGCCGCTGATCCTGCGGATGACGGCAGAGGTCCTCCTCGACCTGGTCCTGCAGGACCACGAGTCCGACAGCTTTCTGTCCATAGGGCACGGCGGAGAGACCTCGGCCATCTACAGCCGGTACGTCGACAAATGGCTCCAGCGGGAGCAGGCCAAGGAGCCCGCCAAGCTCACCTGGTGGCAGAAGGGCGAGCTGATCGAGTGCGTGGCCTGGGAGATCTTCTCCAAGTCACTGGCGTCGGGCCGCGGCTGGGGCCACTTCGAGCTGAAGGACCTGCTCGTGGAGGCCGACGAGCTGCGTCGGATCGCTGACCGCTGGCTGGAGACGTGCATCTTCGTGGACGGGACGGTCGACGAGATCTGCCGCGAGCTCGTCCACCGGTCCTTCCTCATCATCTCCAACGACAGGCGGCGCTACCGCTTCGTCCACAAGTCGTTCTTCGAGTTCTGCGTCGCGCGCCACGTCGTCAGATGCCTCGACGAGCGGCGCGCGGAGCACCGCGGGGACAAGACCGGACTGCTCCTGCACCCGCTGCCGGACGAGGTCATCGACTTCGTCCGCGAACTGCTGCTCGCCACGGCGGCCGATCCGGACAAGCGCGCCGCGACCGAGGCGACGTTCCTCGCCGTGC
This sequence comes from Spirillospora sp. NPDC049024, assembly GCF_040649235.1. NCBI lineage: Bacteria > Bacillati > Actinomycetota > Actinomycetes > Streptosporangiales > Thermomonosporaceae > Spirillospora > Spirillospora sp. NPDC049024. Next base: position 71,888 of record NZ_JBEZFD010000018.1, on the reverse strand, counting down.
TCAACCGGGTCGACATCCGGGCGGGCACCGGCTATCTGATGGCGGCACAGCAGGCGGCCAACCTGCTGCCGATCGTCGCGGACGCCTCCACGATGGACCTCCTGCGTTCGGGCGGCCTCTTCCCCGACCACCCGTTCCTCCAGCGCGCCGTGGCCGTGGCCGACGCGCTCCACCACGACCGGCACGAACTCCTCGACGAGTTCGTCAAGCGCATGGAGACCGATCATGAGGCCGAGTCGTTCCACATGGGCTACAACCGCATCTACTACGGCGACCAGGCCTTCGGCGACGGGCTGTGGCTGGACGACAACCATCCCGAGTGCGGGCGCTTCTTTCGGGCGACCGTCCGGCATGTGAAGTCACCTGCCTACCGCCGCATCAGGGTCATGGACCTGTACACGGTGCGCGCCCTGCTGTGCAATCCCGACCGCCGCCGCTACCTCCTCGATCGCGAGGGCGAGGCGTTGCGGGAGCTGGAGTCGCTGACCAGTGCCTCCGACCCCGGACTCGGCCCCGAGTACGAGCGGCAGCGCATGCTGCTCCGCGCCGAGCTCAGGGCGCTGTCACCGGAGACAGCGCGTCCAGGAGGGGAAGGGTGACCGCCGGCGCCCCCGCGAAACTGAGGTCGGGCAGGTCGGCGAGCCGGGGCACGAGGAGCCCGTCCGCCCCTCTGACCTCGGCCCCTGCCTCCCTGAGGACAAGCAGGGAACCGAGCAGCTCGGTGCCGGTGCACTGATAGATCGTGATCGCGTCGAGCCCGCCGCGCAGGTAGAGGAAGACGTCGATCGTCGGCGCCCAGGTCGAGAACAGGCGCCGGCTCCGCGCGTGCAGAACCGAGGTGAGCGCGCCGAGCCGCCGGTCGGCCTGGGTGTGGTAGCCGACCCACAGGGCGGTGGCGGGCAGGGCGGTGGGCAGCGGGCTCGTCCGCTCGAAGCGCCGGCCGTTGACGGTCACGCCGCGGCCCCTCACCGCGCAGGCGATGTCGCCGGTGTGCGCCTCCCCGACCGCCGCCACAACCGGCTCCCCGCGGTGGCACAGGGTCACGGCCGCGCCGTAGACTGGCAGGCCGTAGGCGTAGTTGTTGGTGCCGTCGAGCGGGTCCACGAGCCAGACGTGGTCGGATCCGGCGAACAGCGTGCCCGACTCCTCGGCTTCGATGGTGTGCCCGGGGAAACGCTCATGCAGCGCGGTGACGATGAGCCGCTCCGCTTCCCGGTCGACCCGCGTCACGACGTCGCCGCGCGGCCCCTTGACCTCCACGTCCAGTGTCCTGCCGAAGTGCGCGCGGGCCACCTCGAGCGCCGCCGCCACCGCCCGATGGGCCACGTCCGCGTGGAGGTCGGCATCGCCGAGTTCGGAACCGTCGCGCATCCGTCCAGCCTAGACCGGCGCGGTCGACGGCGCTGTGGCCGCGGACGCCACACTCTAGGCTGGCCGGATGCGGAGGATCGTGCTCGCGTCCGCCTCGCCCGCGAGGCTGTTGATTCTGCGCCGGGCGGGGCTCGAACCCGACGTCGTCGTCAGCGGCGTGGACGAGGAGGGGATCGCGGCCGGTTCGGTCGCGGCGCTGGTGGACAGGCTGGCCCGTGCCAAGGCGTGCGCGGTCGCGGGCACGGCGGGGAACACGGCCGGGGACGCCCTGGTCGTCGGGTGCGACTCACTGCTGGAGATCGACGGCAGGCCGTTCGGCAAGCCGCCGTCGGCGGAGGAGGCCGCGCGCTGGTGGCAGGCCCGGCGCGGCGGGAAGGGCACGCTCCACACCGGGCATTGCGTCGTCGACACCGCCACGGGCGCGGTGGTCGCGGCGACGGCGAGCACCGAGGTGCGCTTCGGCTCCCCGACCGATGAGGAGATCGCCACCTACGTCGCGACCGGCGAGCCGCTGCAGGTTGCCGGGGCGTTCACTCTCGAAGGCCTGGGCGCCTGGTTCGTCGAGGGGATCGACGGAGACGCGGGCACCGTGATGGGACTGTCGCTCCCGGTACTGCGCAGGTTGTTCCGGGACGTGGGCGTGCCACTGGCGGAAGTCTGGCCCGCGCATTCCGCGATGCCGTGACCATCCGCGGTCGGCGGTCGGGGTCAAGGGGGCTCGGGGGACGGGAGGACGATGCGGACGGTGGTGCCCTCGCCGGGCGGGCTCTGGACGGTGACCAGGCCGCGCAGGGCGCCGACACGGTCGGTGAGGCCCGCCAGGCCGCCGCGCGGGCGCGGGGCGGCGCCGCCGACGCCGTCGTCGCGGACCTCGGCGGCGATCCCGTCCGGTCCCGGGCGGACGGTCAGGTGGATCGCGTCGGCGCGGGCGTGCTTGACGGCGTTGGTGAGGGCCTCGCAGAGCGCGAAGTAGAGGGTCGACTCGACCTCCGGGGGGAACCGGCCGGCGGGCAGGTCGAGGTGGACGGGCAGGGGCGTGCGGGCCGCGACCAGCTCCATCGCCGGCCCCAGCCCGGCGTCGGCGAGGATGGCCGGGTGCATGCCGCGGGCCAGGGCCTCCAGTTCGGCGACCGCCTCGGCCAGCTCCCGGCGGCAGGTGCGGGCCTGCTCCCGGGCCCGCGGGTCGGCCGCCGCGTCCTCCAGCCGGGCGAGCATCTCCTCCAGCGCGTGCAGCCGCTGCTGGGCGCTGTGCTTCAGGTCGGCGGCGAGCCGCTCGCGCTCGGCCGCCTGCACGCGCACCAGGCGCTCGCGGGCCTCGCGCGCCCGTTCCAGGTTGGCCTGCGCGGCGGCCTGCAACCGGACGGTCTCCAGCGCGCGGCCGCCCGCGACCAGCGCCGCGTCGACGAGCGCCCCGTGGTCGCGGAGCGCGGCGGCGAGGTCGACGGTGGCGAGTGGCTCGCCGCCGGACGTGCGGACCTCGTGCCGCCAGCGTCCCTCCGCGCCTCCGGGCGCGTCGCGCATGCGGCGGCCGTCCACGTCGACGTAGCCGCCGTCCGCCCACATCCACAGGTCGAGGGCGTCGTCGCCCAGGACGGTGCGGAGCGCGTCGCGGACGCGCGCCACCGAGAGGGGGGCGACGAGCAGCCGCTGCATCCGCTCGGCGACGGTCAGCTCGGCCAGCCGGGCGCGCAGCGCGGTACCGAGGAACGCGAGCGGCAGCACGGTGGCGAAGACGCCCTGGAAGAGGTAGACCTCCAGTACCTCCGCCAGGTCCACGTCCCTGCCGACGAGACTGTGCTGGACCGCGAGAGCGCCGGTGACGCCGAACGCCACGGCGACCGCGACGGGGACGGCGAGCGCGCGGTCCAGCCGCCCCGCGCGGAGCAGGCGGGCCGCCAGGATCACCACCAGGGCGCCGGCCAGCACCGTCATCGCGGCGGTCATGCCGCGCTGGACGTCGTGGAACACCGCGTGCTCGGGCCGCAGCGCCGGCCACGCCGCCGACGCCGCGAAGCCGTTCCACGCCGGCCGGGAGACGGCGCACAGCAGCGCCTGGCCGCCGAACATGATCAGGACGGCGGCGCCGGTCCACAGCCGCGCGGCGGCGCCCTCCAGCCGCCCGGCCGGGTACAGCAGGACGCCGACGCCGATCGCGAAGAAGAACGCCGACTGGGCGAACACCGACACCAGCGGGGCCGCACCAGTGTTCCAGGCCGCCGTCCAGGTGACGGCCCACGCGGCGGCGGCGGTGACGACCGCCGCGCCGGTGCGGCGGGCCGTCCGCCCCGCCGCGAACAGCCCGCCCGCGACGGCGAACCCGCCGCAGCACAGGAGGGTGACCGCGGCGGCGGCGGGCTGGGCGCGCCAGTGCGGCCAGCCGCAGGCCAGCGCCGCGACCGCGACCGCCCCGCCCGCGGCGAGGGCGCGGCGGACCCGCGCGCCGAGCCACGGCGGCCACCGGGGGACGGGCCTCACCGCGATCCTTCCGTGTCGTCCCGGGAAACCACCGTCCGGGACGGGGGTTTTCCCGGATGTGCGCGCGGGGCGGCACCGGGAGCATGGGCACGTGGCGTGACGGCCGCGTCGAGGACCCGTGCACGGGCCCGCGGCGTCTCGCGGTGGCGTGCGGGGGCCACCACCGGGGTCACCTGACGCGACCGGACTCGCACGGACAGTTTCCCCACCGCCGCCGCGTAAACGCGAGGGTCCGTTATTCGATCGATGCGCGGGACGCGGGCGCACGCGAGTGACGCGGGCCGGGTGTGTCCGGTACCGGTCAGCGGGTCTCGGCGGCGCGCAGCCAGGTCAGGACGGCGAGCACCCGCTTGTTGCTGTCCTGGGGGCCGGGCGGCCCGCCGGGCGAGGTGATCTTGAGCTTGCCGAAGATGGCCCGCACGTGGTCCTCGACGGTGCGGGCGGACAAGTGCAGCCGCCTGCCGATGCCGGCGTTGGAGTGCCCCTCCGCCATCAGCGCCAGGACCTCCCGCTCGCGCCCAGACAGCCGGGCCAGCTCCTGCTCGCGGTGCCGCGCCTCGACCAGCCTGGTCACCACGTCGGGGTCGATGACGACCTCGCCGCCGACGACGCGCTCCAGCGCCGAGCGCAGGTTCTCCACGTCCGTGACGTGGTCCTTCAGCAGGTACCCGACGCCGCGCGGCCTGCCGCGGAACAGCTCCATCGCCTGCGGGGTCTCGTTGAAGGCGGACAGGACGAGGACCCCGAGGCCGGGGTGGCGCTCCAGCAGCCGGCGCGCCGCGACGACGCCCTCGTTGGTGAAGGTCGGCGGCATGTGCAGGTCGAGGATCGCGGCGTCGGGCGGGTCGTCGGCGACGCGGGCCAGCAGCTCCTCGCCGGACCCGGCGGACGCCACGACCTCGATCCCGACCGTGGTGAGCAGGGTGACCAGGGCCTGCCGGAAGATCCCGCTGTCCTCCGCCACGGCTACTCGCATGGGAGGTCCATCCTTACCGTCATGCCCGCGCGGGGGCCGCCGCCGACTTCCACCTCACCGCGCAGGGCCCTGATCCGGCCGGACGGACCGGCCAGTGCGGCGGCGGGATCGGCGGAGCCGGCGCCGTCGAGTCCGACCTCGGCGACGACGCGTCCGTCCTCCTCGCCGACCCGCACGAGGATCCGGGTCGCACGGGCGAGGTCGACAGCGTACGACAGGGTCTCGCAAAGCGCGGTGTAAAGCGTGGACTCGACCTCGCGGGAGAACCGCCGCGGCGTGACGTCGAGCGCCACCCGGGTGCCGAGCCGCTCGGCGACGACCTCCAGCGCCGGGCCGAGGCCGTCCTGGACGAGCAGCGCCGGCTGCACCTCGCGCGCGAGCGTGCGCAGCTCGGCGAGGGCCTGCTTCAGCTCGGCGCGGCACGTGCGGGCGTGCTCCTTCACCGCCGGGTCGCCGGTGACGGCCTCCAGTGTGCCGAGCATCGCGCCGAGCGCCAGCAGCCGCTGCTGCGCGCCGTCGTGCAGGTCGCGGGCGAGGCGTTCGCGCTCGGCGGCCTCGGCCCGGACGAGGCGCCGGTAGGCGGCCCTGACCTGCTCCAGGCCCGCCTGCACGCCGGCTTGCAGCCGCGCGGTCTCCAGTGCCCGGCCGCCCGCGACGAGCGCGGCCTCCACGAGCGAGCCGTGGTCGCGGAGCGCGCCGCCGAGCTCGACGACCGCGAGCGGCTCCCCGGCGGCGCCCCGCACCCGGTGCCGCCAGCGCCCGCCGTCACCCGCCGGACCGCCGTCCTCCACGCGCTCCGCGCCGTCGGCCTCCGGGTCCAGGTCGACGGGACGCCCCGCGGTGTCGACGTAGGTCTGCTCCGTCGGCGCCCAGAACCACAGCTCCAGCGTCGGGTCGTGCAGGACGTCGCGCAGCGCGTCGCGGACCCGTTCGACCGACACCGGGGCGGTCAGCCGGAGCATCCGCCCCGCGACGGCCAGCTCGGCGATGCGCAGCCGCAGCCCCGAGGCCAGCAGGGTCAGGGGGACCAGGACGACGATCGCGCCCTGGACCACGTAGACGTGCAGCAGGTCGTCCAGCGGGATCGACGGCTCCATGGTGGGCTTCTGGGTGAGCGCCGCCGAGACGCCGACGAACCCGATCGCGACGGTGACGGGCAGTGCGAGCAGGCGCCGCATCCGCCCCATCCGCGGCAGCCGCAGCGCGAGGACGACGAGGAACGCGAGGGCGAGGAAGAGGTACAGCGCGGCGGAGACCCGCAGCACGGTCTCGAAGGTCTCCAGGTCGGGGTAGAGGGCGGGCCACCAGACCGACTCGCCCCGGAACGCGGCCCATTCCGGCTCGGACGTGACCCACATCGCCGTGGGGCAGCCCCACAGGATCACGCACGCCATGGTCGTCCAGATCCGGTCGGCCAGGTACTCCAGCCGCCCGCCCGGGTAGAGCAGGACGCCGACGGCGAGCGCGAGGTAGAAGTCGGCCTGCGCGTAGGGCGACATTATTGGCCCGAGGGTCGCGTCCCAGCTCGCGGCCCAGTTGACCGCCCAGAACACCGACGCGGCCGCGAACAGCAGCCCGGTGCGGCGGGTGCGCGGCCCGGTCGCGAGCAGCACGCCCACCACGGCGATGGCGGCGCAGCTCACCAGCGTGATCGCGGCGGCCGCCGGATGGTCCCGCCAGTAGGGCCAGCCCGCGAGGAGCGCCAGCCCCGCGACCGCCGCACCGGCGACGAGCGCGCGCCTCGTCTCCGTCCCGAACCACGGCGGCGACCTGCGCCTGCGTGGCGCGGAAATCACCACGACCATCCTTTCCATGCTGGTGCCTCGGTCCGCATCCTGCCACCGCGAACCCACGGGGCGCCGGTCCGTGCTTTCCCGGACCCGGCACGGCCGCGCGGCGCGCGCCGGCCCCCGGTCACTCGTGCGGCACGGAGTGCGCGCCTTGGAGGGCGACGGCGGCGTTCCTGTGGGCGCGGGCGACGCGCTCGGTCTCGGCCGGGTCGCCGCCTCCGGCGATGAGGTCCAGGAGGTGGCCGTGCTCGACGACGGAGCGGCGGGCGCGGCCGGGGAGGTAACCGAAGGACGAGCGGCGCATATGGTCCAGCCGCGTCCACTCGGCCTCCAGCAGGGAGCGCAGGTGCGGGTCCGGGCAGTGCTCGTAGATCGAGAAGTGGAACTCGCGGTTGAGCGCGGTGAACGCGGCCGGGTCGAACTGCTCCAGCGCCTCGGCCATCCTGTCGTTGATCTCGCGGGAGGCGGCGACGTGCCCGGCCGTCATGCGCGGCGCGGAGATCGCCGTGGCGTAGCCCTCCAGCCGGGCGAGGACCTGCAGCGTGTGCTCGACCTGCTCGGCGTCGAAGACCGCGACGCGGGCGCCGACGTTGCGCACCACCTCCACCAGCCCGTCGGACTGGAGCCGGCGGAGCGCCTCGCGCAGCGGGATCGTGCTGACCCCGGCCTCCTGGGCGAGCTGGTTGATGACCAGCCGGTATCCGGGAACGTAGGTGCCTTCGAGGATGCGCGACCGCAGCAGCCCGTAGCAGAACTCGACCTTGCTCTCCCTGGTCCGGTCCTGCTTCTTCGCGGCAGCCAACCCGGTCCTCCTCGTCCTCGGCCCGCGCTCCCGGACGCGCCCGCCGGCCCGGTCGCCGCGACCCGCCCGTCCGCCCCGCCGCGGGCGCGCGGGTCGTCCGGGTTCCTCGTGTCGGCTCATCATTGTCCCCGACGGCCAAGACCGGAAAGAACTTCACGTTCGTTCAGTCGGGCGGCAGCGGCACAGCGACGCCCTGGTCGCGGCCGAGCAGCACGCCGCGGGTGATGGCGGACGAGCCGAACCGGTCCCGGACGCCGTCGACCGCCTCGTCCACCGCCCTCGCCTGGTCGAACGGCAGTGCGAGCTGGACGGCGCGGTCGTCGTGCAGGTTGCCGAGCGAGAGGCCGATCAGCGTCAGGCCGCGGTCCTCGATCATCGGCATGGCGGCGGCGAGCAGGCCCCGCGCCGCCGCCAGGACCATGGGCGTCTCGGCGGTCGCCTGGGCCAGCGTGTGCGAGCGCGTGACCCGGGCGAAGTCGCCGAAGCGCAGCCGGAGGGTGACCGTCCGGCAGACGCGGCGGGCCTTGCGCAGCCGTCCGCCGAGCCGGTCGACGAGCCCGACGAGCAGCACGTCCAGCTCCGCCGCCGTGCGCCGGCGCCGCCCGAGCGCCCGCTGCGCCCCGATCGACCGGCGCCGCACGCCCGTCCGCACCGGGCGGGGGTCGCGGTTGTGCGCCAGCGCGTACAGGTGGCGGCCCGCTCCCGGGCCGAGCATCGAGGCCAGCGTGGACTCCGGCATGTCGGCCACGTCCCCGACCGTCCGCACGCCGAACCCGGCGAGCTTGGCGGCGGTCGCGGGCCCGACGCCCCACAGCCGCCGCACCGGTAGCGGGCGCAGGAACTCCAGCTCGCCGTCCGGCGGCACCACCAGCAGCCCGTCGGGCTTGGCGACGCCGCTGGCGACCTTGGCGAGGAACTTGGTGCGCGCGACCCCCACCGTGATCGGCAGGCCGACCTCCTCGGCGATCTCCCGCCGCAGCCGGACCGCGACGTCCACCGCCGGGCGGCGCAGCCCGTCGGCGTCGAGGAACGCCTCGTCGATCGACAGGCCCTCCACCAGCGGCGTCGTGGCCCGGAACACCGCGAAGACCGCCTTGCTCGCCGCGCTGTAGGCGCTCATGCGCGGCGGGACGACGACGGCCCGCGGGCACAGCCGGCGCGCCTGGCCGCCGCTCATCGCCGTCCGCACGCCGCAGGCCTTGGCCTCGTAGCTCGCCGCCAGCACCACGCCCGTTCCGACGATCACCGGCCGCCCCCGCAGCGCGGGGTCGTCGCGCTGCTCGACCGACGCGTAGAACGCGTCCAGGTCGGCATGCAGGATCGTCGCACCACCGGACACGAACATATGTTCGCATGACCGCCCGCCGGCACGCGAGACGGGGTGGGCGGGAGATCCCGCCGTCGCTCCTGGTGGCGGGGCCCTTTGGACGGGCAGAGGGCCCGTCGCGGCAAGCGTCGCGACGGGCCCTCGTGCGATGGGTGTCACTCGTTGAAGAGGCGGCCGTAGTCGGCCATGGCCAGGGCTATGTCCGCCTGGGCCCAGAAGCGGTGGTAGGTGAACACCGGCACCGTGGAACTCTGGCCGCTGGCGTACGCCCACACGCGCGCGTAGTCGGGGTCGCTCTTGTAGAAGGAGCGGATGGACATGAACGTCGAGCTGGAGTTGATCGGGTCGCCGTTCGGCATCGTGCCGCTCCAGCCGGAGGGGATGTAGACCGGGTCGGCGATGCGCTTGTAGTCGGACTTGCTCTCCTGGACGGAGACGCCCTTCGCGTCGGTGTGCTTCCAGATGGCGTCGAGCAGGTCCTTGGCGGTCTGCTTGGCGTCGGCGTCACCGGACTTGGCCGCGTAGTACGCCAGGGTCTTGGCGTACGCGGCGGCCACGCCGACGTCGTCGGTGTAGTCCTGCACCGAGACGTGCAGGCCGGTGTTCGCGGCCGGCATCCCGGTGGCCGACGACCAGTTCGCGTCGGGCTGCCCCGTCCACTTGAGGGTGGACGGGATCTTGATGCCGCCCGTGGACGGGTCGACCGTCGTCTGCGACAGCGCCCAGGAGACCCACTTGTCGAGGATCGCCTTGGCGGACGCGTCGCCGGTGACCTGGTAGTACTCGGCCACGCGCTCCATCGACCACGCCTGGAAGCCGAACCACTGGTTGCTCGGCGGGTCGTGGTAGACGGGCTGCCAGTCGTAGGCCATGCCGAAGAACTCGGTCAGGCCGGTCGGGGGCGTGCTGTAGCTGCCCTCCCAGCTGTTGGTGACGCCGCCGGCGATCGCGCCCTCGGCGGACTGCAGCCACTTGTAGAGCTGGAGCTGCCGGGTGAGGCTCTTGTCCCAGTCGGCCTTGGCCGTCGCGCCCTTGGGCGCGAGCGCGGCGTCGTTCACCAGGGCGTAGGCGGCCAGGGGGTTCTGGTAGCCGAAGTGCGAGGCGCCGTCGCCGATGCGCCACGACCATCCGGCGTTCGTGTCCGTGGCGCCGCCCCAGGCGTAGTACCAGGACAGCAGGTAGTGCTCGCTGTCCTTGCCCGACCCGGCGGGGCAGGACGTGGGCGAATGGCAGTCGCCGATCTTCTTGAAGTACTTGTCGAAGAACGAGTACCGCAGGTAGTCGCCCATCTTTCCGGCCTTGGCCACGGTGGCCGAGACGTCACCGGAGTTGCCCTGCTCCTTGGCCCAGGCGTTCGCCCAGTACGCGGCCTGGATGGCGCGCGCGTCGGCGTCCGGCGCGTCGGTGAACTTCCACTGCTTGGCGTAGGAGGAGTCCTTGATGAACAGGTCGAGGTAGCCGTTGGTGCCGCCGAACGCGAACTTGTCGCACGTCGGCTGCGGGACGGTCTCGAACACCGACTCCTGTGCTCCGCGCTGGTAGGTGTTGATGTAGGAGGGGCCGTCCGCGCTCGGGCCGTTCTCGCAGCCGCCGCCGGGCGTGTTGCCGTACCCGTAGACGTTGTCCACGTCCTGCAGCCAGTGCATCCCGTAGATGTCGTCGGTGCCGTAGGCGGACTTCAGCTCGCTCGCGATCGGGTCCTGCCCGACCGGGACGCTCCCGTCGATCTGCGACGGGTAGTCGCTCACCTCGGGGTGCTCGGAGGCGTAGGTGGCGGGCTTGGAGGCGTTGTAGAAGGAGTTCGTCGGCTGGTCCGCGTGCGTCGGGATCATGTACTTCTCCATCAGCGCCCAGGAGGCGTTGAAGGGGGCCCAGTTCTGCGTGACCTTGCCGTACATGGCCTCCAGCCAGATGAGGTAGCTGTACGCCTCGGACGTCGTCTCGTGCCCGTGGTCGGGGGCCTCGACCATGAACGTCTCGACCGAGTGGTACGGGATGCCCTCGGGGCTGAAGTAGCCGTTCGCCGGGTCCTTGATCTTGTTGTACTGGTCGAGGAACCGCTGGGTGTAGACGTCGCCGGAGGTCGCCACCTCGGTCGCGGTGACCTTGGCCGCCGTGTAGCCGGAGGCGGCGGAGGTGAACGTCGCCTGGCCCGTCCCGGAGGCGTCGGCGCTGATCGTCACGTTCTGGGCGGTGGACCAGTTCTGCGGCGTGAAGGTCAGCGTCCCGCCGCCGGTCACCGACAGGCCGGAGTTGCCCGCCGTCCGGGTCGTCGTCACGGTGACCGTGCCGGAGGGGGCTTCGGACAGCTTCACCGCGTAGGTGGCCTTCGCGCCCTGCGCGACGGTCAGCGCGGTGGGGCTCGCCACGACGCTCGCCGCGGCGGTCACCGTGACGCCCACCGGCGCGGACTCGGCCGTCCCGCCGTTGCTGTCGGTCACCTTGGCGTAGATCGAGTAGGAGCCGGCCGCGGTCGGGGTCCAGGTCAGGCCGTACGGCGCGGTGGTGTCGGCCGCGCCGAGCGACCCGTCCTGGTCGAAGAACTCGACCTTGGAGACGGTCGCGCCCGACCCGGCCGCCGCGGTGGCGGCGATCGGCACCGCGGCGCCCACCGAGTACGTCGCGCCGGCGGACGGACTCGTCAGCGCCACCGTCGGGGCGGACGAGCTCTGGTTGCACGGGGTGCCGTTGAGGCTGAACGCGGTGGGGTCGGTGTTCGTCCCGCTGTAGGTGAACTGCGCGCCGACGTTCAGCGAGGCGCCGGACGCGAGCGTCCGGTTCCAGCTCTCGTTCTCGACGGTGACCTGCTGGCCCGACTGCGACCACTTCGCCGACCAGCCGTTCGAGAGCTTCTGGTTCCCCGAGTAGGAGTACGTCAGCTTCCAGCCGTCTATAGCGTCGCCCTGGTTGGTGATGTCGATGCTGGCCGTGAACCCGTTGCCCCAGTCGTTCTTCTTGTAGACCACCTTGCACGATGCGGCGGCGGCGTGCGCCGGGGCCATGACGCCCAGGCCGCCGCAAAGCAGCGCCAGCGTCGCGCCCACGGCCGTGAACGCGCGCCATCGTTGACGTCTTCTCACCTGGTGTTCCTTCCTGTCGCGCCCGGTGCCCGGGCATGGCGTGCCGCACCACCGGCGGAGCGCGGAGGCGGCGGTGGCGTGGAGGACGGTGCGGCGTCAGCCCGGAGCCGTCAGCCGGACTCCCTGATGATCAACTTGGTGCGCAGCACGACGCCGCGCTCGGTGTTCGGCCTGCCGCCGGTGCAGGCGCGCAGCTCGCGTGCCAGGCGGGCGCCGAGGTCCTCGGCCGGCTGCCGGACGGTCGTCAGCCGGGGGCGGACCTGCTGGGCGACCGGAGCGTCGTCAAACCCGACGAGCGCGACGTCGTCGGGGACGCGGCGGCCCGCCCGGCGCAGCGCACTGAGCGCGCCGACCGCCATCTGGTCGGACGCGGCGAGCACCGCGTCGACGTCCGGCCGGCGTTCCAGCAAGCGGCGCATCGCCCGCTCGCCGGACAGCCGGCCGAAGTCGCCCTGGCAGACCAGCCCGTTGACGCCCATCCCGGCCTCGCGCGCCGCGAGGCGGTAGCCGGCGAGCCGGTCGACGGCGGCGCCCATGTCGGCGGGCCCGGCGATGGTGCCGATCCGGCGGCGGCCCGAGGCGAGCAGGTGCCGGACGGCGGCGTGCGCGCCGCCCCGGTTGTCCACGTCGACGTACGGCAGCGCCACCTCGTCGAGGGGGCGGCCGGCGAGCACCACGGGAGCGCCGGCGGCGGCCTGCACGAGCGGGGCGACCTGGTCGCGGCGGGCGCCGACGAGGAGCACGCCCTCGGCCCGGCCGCCGCGCAGGTAGCCGGTGGTCGCCCGCCACTCCTCCGCCCGCCCGGCCATGAGGACGACGAGCGGGGCGCGGCCCCCGAGCTCGCGGCGCACGCCCCACAGCAGGCGTGCGAAGAACGGGTCGCCGAGGACGCGGCAGCCGTCCTCGCAGACGACGGCGGCGATGGTGCCGGAGGACTCCCGGTCGGGAGAGCCGCTCCGGCGCCGGACGTAGCCGAGCCGCTCGACCGCCTCCTCGACCTGGAGGCGGGCCGCCTTGCTGACCCGTGCCGAGCCGTTCAGCACGCGGGACGCCGTGGCCGGCGACACCCCGGCGAGCTGCGCGACGTGGGCGAGGGTCGGCGGGCGGTCGGGGAGGGCGGGGTCGTGCGGGGGGTGGATGACGGTCACGCTGATGGCACTCCCTTCGGGGGTTCCCGGCCTTTCAAGGGGGTGGACCGGGTCGGGGAGTAGTGGGAGCGCTCCCAAGAATCCGATCGGATGCCGATCGTGTCAAGAGGCGAGTGAAGAACGGATTACGGGCCGCCCGCACCCGCCCTTCACCGCGCACGCAAAGCACCGTGAAACTTCGTGAAAGGAATGGAACAAGGCTTCCCCGCCGCGTCCGAGGCGTTCTACGTTCACCGCAGTCCAAGGAGTGGGAGCGCTCCCAAGGTACGACGTCCGACGTGAAGGCGGAGATCCCATGAGATCGCTTTCCCCCCGCACCGCCGCGGCGGCCGCGCTGGCCGGCGCGCTCTGCGCGGCGGGCTCGCTCGTCGCGGGCGCCGGGTCGGCGCTCGGCGCGGCACCGGCCCGCGCCGCCGTCGCCTGCGAGGTCGGCTACACCGTCGACGACTGGGGCACCGGCTTCACCGCCGCCGTCACGATCACCAACCGGGGACCGGCGGTGGACGGCTGGACGCTGACGTACTCCTACACCGGGAACCAGCGCCTCACGAACGGCTGGAACGGCCGGTGGACGCAGTCGGGCGGATCCGTCACGGTCGCCAACGAGAGCTGGAACGCGACCATCGCGACGGGTGCGTCCGTCCAGGCCGGCGCGCAGTTCACCTACAGCGGCACGAACGCCGCGCCGACCGACTTCGCGGTCAACGGAACGGCCTGCGACGGCGGCGGCGAGCCGACCACCGAGCCTCCCACCACTCCCCCACCGGGCGGGCCCGCCCCCAAGCTGAAGGTCTCCGGGAACAGGTTCGTCGACGCCGGAGGGAACACGGTGCGCCTTCGCGGGGTGAACCGGTCCGGCGGCGAGTTCGCCTGCGTCCAGGGCAACGGGATCTGGGACGGCCCGATGGACGCCTCCTCCGTCGCCGCGATGAAGACCTGGAATGTCAACGCCGTCCGGGTGCCGCTCAACTCCGACTGCTGGCTCGGCCTGGACAACGTCGATCCCGCCTATCGCGGCACCGCCTACCAGAACGCCGTCGGGAATTACGTCGCGCTGCTCGAGGAGAACGGCATCACGCCCATCCTCGAACTGCACTGGAGCCGCGGGTCGTGGACCGGCTATGACAGCCATTGCCAGACCGCGGCCGCGGAATGCCAGAAGCCGATGCCGGACGCCCAGTACGCGCCGGAATTCTGGAAGCGGCTCGCGACCGCGTACAAGGGCGACACGGCCGTCGTTTTCGACCTGTTCAACGAGCCCTATCCGAACAACCTCCAGACCATGGACTACGCCCAGTCGTGGAAGTGCTGGCGCGACGGCGGCCCGGCCTGCACGGGCCTGACCTACGAGGCGGCCGGGATGCAGGACCTCCTCGACGCCGTCCGCTCCACCGGCGCGCAGAACGTCGTCATGGCCGCGGGCAGCAGCTACTCCAACGACCTCGGCCAGTGGCTCGCCCAGAAGCCGTCCGATCCCACCGGGAACCTGGCGGCCGCCTGGCACTCCTACAACTTCAACTACTGCAAGGACGCGTCCTGCTGGGACCAGCAGATCGCCCCCGTCGCCGCCCAGGTCCCGCTCGTCGCGGGCGAGATCGGCGAGAACACCTGCGGCCACTCCTACGTCGACACGCTGATGGCCTGGCTGGACGCGCACGGAGCCTCCTACCTCGGCTGGACGTGGAACACCTGGGACTGCTCCAGCGGCCCCTCGCTGATCAGCTCCTACGACGGCACCCCGACCGCGTACGGCGCCGGACTGCGCGACCACCTGCGGTCCGCTCCCTGACCCCACTGGCAGAACCCCACCCCCACCAGATGGAGGAATCCGAATGAAACACCCCTCCGCGCGCAGCGGCCGCGGCGCCAGACGCGGCCTGGCGGCCGCCTCGGCGGCCGTCCTGCTCGCCTCAGGCACGGTCGCGCTGGCCCAGGCCCAGGCCAGCGCGGCCGCCGGCTGCAAGGTCGAATACACCACCAACGACTGGGGCAGCGGGTTCACCGCCTCCGTGACGGTCACCAACCTCGGCGACCCGATCACCAGCGGCTGGACGCTGGAGTGGGACTTCGCCGGCAACCAGCAGGTGACCTCGGGCTGGAACGGGACGTTCACGCAGTCCGGCAAGCACGTCACCGTGAAGAACCCGAGCTGGGCCCAGACGCTGGCGACCAACGCGTCCGTCAACCCCGGCTTCCAGGGCACGTACTCCGGCAGCAACCAGGCGCCCGCGCAGTTCAAGCTGAACGGGACCGTCTGCGACGGGTCGACGGGCCCGACGGACCCGCCCACCGACCCGCCCACCGACCCGCCGCCGGGCGACCGCGTCGAGAACCCTTACGCCGGGGTGAAGGCCTACGTGAACCCCGACTGGTCGTCCAAGGCCGCGGCCGAGCCCGGCGGCAGCGCGGTCGCGAACCAGCCGACCGGCGTGTGGCTGGACCGGATCGCCGCGATCGAGGGCACGGGCGGCGCCATGGGCCTGCGCGCCCATCTCGACAAGGCCCTCGACCAGGGCGCCGGGGTGATCCAGCTCGTCATCTACGACCTGCCCGGACGCGACTGCTCCGCGCTGGCGTCCAACGGCGAGCTCGGACCGGACGACCTCGACAAGTACAAGTCGCAGTTCATCGACCCGATCGCGCAGATCCTCGGCGACGCCAAGTACGCCGGCCTGCGGATCGTCACGGTCGTGGAGATCGACTCGCTGCCGAACCTGATCACCAACGCGGGCAGCCGGCCGACCGCCACCGAGGACTGCAACGTGATGAAGGCCAACGGCAACTACGAGAAGGGCGTCGCCTACGCGCTGCAGAAGCTCGGCGCCATCTCCAACGTCTACAACTACCTCGACATCGGCCACCACGGCTGGATCGGCTGGGACGACAACTTCGGCCCGACCGCCCAGCTGCTCGCCACCGTCGCGCAGGCGTCCGGCTCGAAGAGCAACGTCGCCGGGTTCATCACCAACACCGCCAACTACGGCCCCCTCCAGGAGCCGTACTTCACCATCGACGACACCGTGAACGGCACGTCCGTCCGGCAGTCCAAGTGGGTCGACTGGAACCGCTACGTCGACGAGCTGTCCTACGCGCAGGCGTTCCGGCAGGAGCTCATCAAGGACGGCTTCGACTCGGGCATCGGGATGCTCATCGACACGAGCCGCAACGGCTGGGGCGGCGCGAACCGCCCGACCGGCCCCGGCCCGAAGACCAGCGTGGACGCCTACGTGGACGGCAGCCGGACCGACCGGCGCATCCACCTCGGCAACTGGTGCAACCAGGCCGGCGCGGGACTCGGCGAGCGCCCCAAGGCGGCCCCGGCCGCCGGCATCGACGCCTTCGTGTGGATGAAGCCCCCGGGCGAGTCGGACGGCGCCAGCCAGGAGATCCCGAACGACGAGGGCAAGGGCTTCGACCGGATGTGCGACCCCACGTACACCGGCAACCCGCGCAACAACAACAACATGAGCGGCGCGCTGCCTGACGCCCCGCTGTCCGGGCACTGGTTCTCCGCCCAGTTCCAGGAGCTGCTCAAGAACGCCAACCCGCCCGTCCAGTAACCGCCAAAAAGGGAAACGGCCCCGTGACACGCTCCTGTCACGGGGCCTCTCCTTGTCCGGGAGGGCGGCTCCCCTCTCTGGGTGTCCCATGAATGGAAGCGGCCCGCGGCGCCCCCTGTCCGGCGCCGCGGGCCACGTTCCGCTCGGGCCTCAGGAGGTCATGCAGTGCGGTTCCAGTGCGGTCGGCGAGGTCGGCGCCTTCACCGTGAACCCGAACGTGGTCGACGCGCCCACGGCGAGAGAGCCGTTGTAGGCCGCGTTCTTGACCGTGACGTCGGGGCCGGACTGCGTGAAGCTTCCGTTCCACAGGCTGTCGACCGTCTCGCCGTTGGCGAAGGTGAAGTGGGCCGTCCAGCCGGCGAGCGGGAGCGTGCCGGTGTTGGTGACCGTGATCTCTCCCTGGTAGCCGCCGTTCCAGCCGCCGGTGGAGCGGTAGCCGGCCTTGCAGACCTTGCCGGGGTCGCCCGGCGGGTCGGTGGGCGGGTCCGTGGGCGGGTCGGTCGGGCCGCCGCCGTCCTCGCCGACGCCGGTCACCTCGCCGTTGCCGCCGTCGAAGACCACGTCGGAGCAGCCGTAGAACGTCTCGTTGCTGTCCGAGCGCTGCCACACGGTGTAGAGGATGTGGCGGCCGCTCTTGCCGGACGGCAGCCTGGCGTTCCAGTGGTAGTAGGCGTCCTCGTTGCCGGGCGAGCCGACGCTCGGCGGGTCGGTGACGCTGTAGAACGGCTGGTCCTCCAGGTCGTCCCAGCTGAGGGGCCGGGTCGGGCTCCAGCTGTCCTTCGTGACGTAGGTGCGGAACGTTCCCGGGTGGGCCGCCCACTTGTTGTACCGGAACTCGATCTCGCCCCCCGAGGTCAGGTGCGTGACCGGCCAGTCGTCGCGGGCGAGGTCGTAGCCGCTGAAGTCGTAGACGACCGCGCCGCCGCTGCACAGCTTCCCGTCCGGGATGAAGCCGCGGGTGCGGCCGGCCCCGTCCGAGCGCAGCACGGCGAACCAGTTGTAGAGCGAGTTGGGTCCGCTCTGCGCGACCGCCGCCGCGCAGGCCGGGTTGTGCGGGACGATCTGCCCGGTCGGGCTCAGGCCGTCCTTCCAGCACAGGTAGGTGCGGCTGCCGGGCACCATCATCGCGCCGTGCGCGGACGCCGGAGCGGCCGTCAGCAGCGCACCGGCGATCATCGCGGGGCCGAGCACCGCCCCCGCGGCCAGTGCCCTTCGTCGTCGCTTGCCCATGTTCCTCCCGTCACCGGGCCGAGGAGAGAGTGCTTTCCAGCGGAAGCTAACTCCGCGCCGCAAGGCCCGTGAACGGGCCTTTCAGGCTTTCATCGGCCGCCGGGACGGGACCCGGCCGGGTGCGCCGCGGGCGCGCCCGCGGGGGTTCAGCCCTTCGTCGCGCCCGCGGTGAGCCCTCCGATCAGCTGGCGCTCGGCCACGGCGTAGAAGGCGATGGCGGGCACCATCGCGAGCACGATGTAGGCGATGACGAGCGCGTAGTTGGTCGAGTACTGGCCCTGGAACTGCTGGATGCCGACCGGGATCGTCTGCCACTTCGGATCGGCCAGCACCAGGAGCGGGAGGAAGAAGTTGTTCCAGCTCGTCACGATGGCGAGGACCGACACGGTGCCGAGGGCGGGCCTCGCCATCGGCAGCAGGATGCGCCAGAAGAACCCGAAGCGGGTGCAGCCGTCCATGATGGCGGCCTCCTCCAGCTCCGCCGGGATTGTCCGGAAGAACGAGCGCAGGATGATGATCGTGATGGGCAGCGCGAACGCGGCCTGCGGCAGGATGATGCCGAGCGGGTTGTCCAGCAGGCCGAACGAGCGCAGCAGGACGAACAGCGGGAGCACCGCCACGGCGGGCGGGAACATCAGCCCCGCCGCGAACAGCGTGAAGAAGAACTCCCGGCCCCGGAAGGCGTAGCGGGCGAACGCGAACGCCGCCAGCGCCGCCGCCGCGACGGTGAGCAGCGTGGTGGCCACGGCGATCATCACGCTGTTGGCGATCTGCCGCCAGAAGTCGCCGGACGACAGGATGCCGGTGTAGTTCGACACCCGCCACGGCGAGGGCAGCCCGATCGGGTCCGTGGTGAGGTCGCCCGTGGTCTTGAAGCCGGAGACGACCGCGTACAGCAGCGGGACGACGATGAAGGAGCCGAGCACCCACACCAGGGTGTGCCGGGAAGCGCTCCGCGCGATGCCCGCCCTCATCGGCGGCCTCCCGCGGAGGTGACGGCGCCCTGCAGGTCGCGGCGCAGCGCGTAGCGCTGGTAGAGCAGGGAGAAGACCATGCTGATGAGGAACATGGCCACGCTGATCGCGCTCGCGTAGCCCATCTGGTACCGCTTGAAACCGAACTGGAACATGGTGACGGCCATCGTCTCCGTGGAATTCGTCGGCCCGCCGGTCGTGGTGACCCACACGAGGTCGAACAGCTGGATCGAGCCGATGACGGACAGGAACACGCTGATCCGCAGCGTCGGCGCGAGAAGCGGCAGCGTGACGCTGCGGAACCGCCGCCACGGGCCGGCCCCGTCGATCGAGGCGGCCTCCAGCACCTCGCGGGGGATGCCCTGCAGCCCGGCGAGGTAGATCATCATGTGGAAGCCGAAGTACTTCCAGGTCATGACGGCGAACAGGGTGGGCAGTGCGGTGCCCGGGTCGGAGAACCACGTGCCCGCGAGGCCCCCGACGAGCGGCAGGCCGCCGACGAGCGTGTCGGCGAGACCGGTGTCCGGGAGGAAGATGATGCCGAACAGGACGCCCGCGATCACCTCGGACAGGATGTAGGGCGCGAAGAAGACCGCCCGGTAGACCGCGCGGCCGCGCATCCGCTGGTTCAGCAGGACGGCGGTGCCGAGCGCGATGGGCAGCTGGACGACGATCGACAGGACGACCAGGAACAGGCCGCGCCACAGGTCGCCGCGGAAGACGGGGTCGCCGGCCAGCTTCCGGTAGTTGCCGAGGCCGGCGAAGTCCTCGGGCCGGCCGAAGCCGCCCCAGGTGAAGAAGCTCGTGTAGAACGCGACGAAGATCGGGATCAGCACGAAGAAGAAGAACAGCAGCAGCGCCGGCAGGAGGAACCAGGTGGCGGACATCCAGCCGCGCAGCCGCCCGGCCGGCGCCCCGCGGGCCCGCTTGCGCGGGGCCCGCGCGGCGAACCGCGGCCGGTCGTCGGTCGTGGCGGACAACGTCATTGGCTCTTGGCCGCCTTCGTCACCTGCTGCGCCACCTCGTCGGGCGTCTTCTTGCCGCCGACGAGGGCCGCGACGCTGTCGTTGACCTGCTGCCCGACGGCGGGCGGGAAGGCCTGGTCCAGGTAGAGCTGGAACCCGCTGGAGCCGTTCAGCGCCTGGGCGACCTGCTTGCGGTTCTCGTCGCCGAGCGCGCTCTCGGCGCCCTTGACGACCGGCATGAAGGCGCCGGAGGAGACGAGCTTGCGCTCGTTCTCGTTGTTCATGAGGAACGCCAGGAAGTCCAGCGCCTCCTTGGGGGCGTTCTTGCTGAGCGCGTGCCCGTTGCCGCCGCCGAACACGTCGGTGACCGAGCCCTGTCCCCCGTCGACGGTCGGGAAGGGGAACCAGCCGAGGTCGTCGCCGATGCCCTTGCCCGAGGCGTCCTTCTGCACCGCGGGCGCCCACTGCCCCATCAGCTCCATGCCGGCCTTGCCGGAGCCCATGGTGGCGGCCTGGCCTCCTGGCGTGTCGTAGCCGGCGTTCTGGAATCCGCTCTGGAAGGGCTGCAGGTCGACCAGTTCCTTGAGGTGCTGCCCGGCCTGCACGAACGCCGGCGCGTTGAAGTCGTTGCTCTTGGCGGCCTGCTCCATGGCGGCCATCCCGCCGACGCGCATCGCCAGGTAGGCCCAGTAGTAGTGGCCGGGCCACTTGTCCTTGCCGGCCAGCGCGATGGGGGTGACCCCGGCGCCCTTGAGCTTGCGGACGGCGTCCAGGAACTCCGCCCAGGTCTTCGGGGGCTCCTTGATCCCGGCCTTCTCGAAGTGCCGCTTGTTGTACCAGAAGCCCACCATGCCCATGTCGTACGGGACGGCGTAGGTCTTGCCGTCGAACTGGTACGGCTTCTGCGAGACCGGGGTGATGGTGCCCAGCAGGCTCGACCCGTCCTTGTCGAGGCTCTTGACCAGCCCCGCGTCGATCTGCTGCTTGAGCACGCCGCCGCCCCAGGTCACGTAGACGTCCGGCAGCTTCCCGGAGGCGACGAGCGCCGTCATCTTCGACTTGTAGGCCTCGTTCTCCAGGTTGGTGAGCTTGATCTTGACGTTCGGGTGCGCGGCCTCGTAGGCCTTGGCGATCTGCGGATAGAGCGACTTGGACGGCTCGGTGGTCGCGATGTCCATCCACTCGACGGTCACCTTGCCGCCTCCCGACCCGGAGTCGCCGTCGCCGCAGGCGGCGAGCATGGGCGCGGCCGTGGCCAGCACGGCGCCCGCGGAGACCGCGGTGAGGAAGGAACGGCGCGACAGCGGTGGAATGCCCATGGGTGGCCTCCTGGATCGGGGGTGGGCTCGGCCTGGAGCGGGTGGGGCGAGGACGCTCGTTCGAAACTTTTCGAAATGCTTCGAAGCTCGCCGTTGCCGTGGAACTCTAAGAAAGCGGCTCTCCAGGGTCAAGACTTCCGCGGCGAAAGACCGGAATGAAACCGGTGGAAGGTTCGGTACGGGGGCTATGAGAGTTCGAAACATTGCGATACTGTTCGCAATCGTTTCCCCGGGGAGGAGTGAAGCGTGCCCGTGCGCACCACCGACGAGATGCCGGACCGGCCGTCCCGGCCGACGCTGGCACTGATCGCGTCCGAGGCGGGCGTCTCCCCCGCCACGGTCTCCAAGGTCCTGAACGGCCGCACCGACGTCGCCGCCGCCACCCGCGAGCGCGTGGAGGCGCTGCTGCGCCGCCACAACTACCCGGGCCCCGGCGGCACCCGGCGCGCCCGCAGGTCCGGCCTGATCGACCTGGTCCTGGCCGGCCTGGACAGCCCGTGGGCGGTGGAGATCCTGCGCGGGGTGGAGGCCGAGTGCGCCGAGCACGGCGCCGGCGTGGTCGTCTCGCTGGTGCGCGCGGACGACGCCCGCCCCCCGAGCTGGCAGAACCTGCCCGCGCTGCACCACAGCGACGGGGTCATCCTGGTGACGTCCCGGATGACCCCGCGCCAGCTCCAGCAGCTGGAGCGGGCCGGAGTCGGCCTCGTCCTGGTGGACCCGGTGAACATCCCGGACACCGGGATCGCCAGCGTCGGGGCGACCAACTGGGCGGGCGGGCTCGCCGCCACCGAGCACCTCATCGGGCTCGGCCACCGCCGCATCGCGATGATCGGCGGACCGGCCGGCATCCTCTGCACGAAGGCCCGCGTGGACGGCTACCGGACCGCGCTCGAGCGCGCCGGGATCGAGGTCGACAAGGACCTCGTCCGGTACGGCGACTTCCACCACCGCGGCGGCTACGCCCGCACCCGCGAGCTGCTGGCGCTGCCCCGGCGGCCCACCGCGGTCTTCGCGGGCAGCGACGAGCAGGCCATGGGCGCCTACCAGGCGGCCCGGCTCGCCGGGCTGTCCATCCCCGAGGACCTCAGCGTCGTCGGCTTCGACGACCTGCCGACCTGCGAGTGGCTGTCGCCGCCGCTGACGACGGTCCGGCAGCCGCTGGAGGAGATGGGCCGCGTCGCGGCCCGCACCCTGCTCCAGCTCCTGGACGGGCGGCCGCCGCTCGCCCCCCGCGTGGAGCTGGCCACCGACCTGCGCGTCCGCGCCTCCACCGCGCCGCCGCCCGCCCGCGTGAAGCCGGCCACCGACCTGCGCGTCCGCGCCTCCACCGCATCACCCCTGCCTCCCCGCCTGGTCGTCCCACCCGGAGGAACGATGACCGAAGCCGCCCCCGCCCCGAGCACGACCCGCGGCCCCTGGCAGGACCGCGGCCTGCCGGTCGCCGAGCGGGTCGCCGACCTGCTGGCCCGGATGACTCCCGAGGAGAAGGCGGGCCAGCTCGCCGGCTTCTGGGCGATGCCCGCCGAACCGGGCGAGCCCGTGGCGCCGATGGAGGACGACTCCCACGAGGACGCCCCGCCCCTGGAGGAGATCCTCGACCGCGGCCTCGGCCAGCTCACCCGCGTGTTCGGCACCGGGCCGGTCGAGGCGGCCGAGGGCGCCGCCCGGCTCCGCGAGCTCCAGGCCCGCGTCGCCGCGGGCAACCGGTTCGGCATCCGGGCGATCGCGCACGAGGAATGCCTCAACGGCTTCATGACGTGGGGCGCCACGGTGTTCCCCAGCCCGCCCGCGTGGGGCGCCACCTTCGACCCCGAGCTGGTCGGCGAGATGGCCGCCGCGATCGGGGCGAGCATGCGGGCGGCCGGCGTCCACCAGGGCCTCGCGCCCGTGCTGGACGTCGTCCGCGACGCCCGCTGGGGGCGGACGGAGGAGTGCATCGGCGAGGACCCGTACCTCGTCGGCGTCCTCGGCACGGCCTACGTGAGCGCCCTGGAACGGTCCGGCATCGTCACCACGCTCAAGCACTTCGCCGGGTACTCCGCGTCCCGCGCCGGCCGGAACATGGCGCCGACGCCGATCGGCCCGCGCGAGTTCACCGACGTCGTGCTGGAGCCTTTCGTGATGGCGCTGCGCGACGGCGGCGCCCGCTCGGTCATGCACTCCTACACCGACGTGGACGGGATGCCCGCCGCGGCCGACGAGCGCCTGATGACCGGCCTGCTGCGCGAGGAGCTCGGCTTCACGGGCGTCGTCGTCGCCGACTACTTCGGCATCTCGTTCCTGCAGAGCCGGCACCGGGTGGCGGGGTCGCGCGGCGAGGCCGCCGCGCTCGCGCTGCGCGCCGGGATCGACATGGAGCTGCCGACCGTCCGCTGCTACGGCGAGCCGCTGATCGAGACGATCCGGCGGGGCGCCCTGCCCGAGGAGCTGCTCGACCGCGCGGCCGGCCGCGTCCTGACGCTCAAGGCCGAACTCGGCCTGCTGGACGGGCCCGCCGGCGAAGGCGACGGCGCGGACCCGGACTTCGATCCCCCCGGGCACAGGGACCTGGCACGGCGGCTGGCCGAGGAGTCGGTCGTCCTGCTGGCGAACGACGGCGTGCTGCCGCTGCGCTCCGGCTCCGGGGTGGTGCTGGCGGGGCCGCTCGCGGACGACCCGTTCGCGATGCTGGGCTGCTACACGTTCCCGAGCCACGTGGGCCGCGAGCACCCGGAGCTGCCGCTCGGCGTGCCGATCCCCACGCTGGCGGACGCCCTGCGCGCCGATCTGCCCGACGTGCGGGTCGCCGCCTCGGGCGACGTGTTCGTCACCGACGCCGACATCGAGGCGGCCGTGGCGGCGGCGCGCGACGCCGAGGTGTGCGTCCTCGCCCTCGGCGACCGGGCCGGGCTCTTCGGCCGCGGCACGTCCGGCGAGGGCTGCGACGCCGAGACGCTCGCGCTGCCCGGACGGCAGGCCGAACTGGCCGCGGCGGTCCTGGACACCGGCACGCCGACGGTCCTGGTGATGCTGACCGGGCGCCCGTACGCGATCGAGTCCCTGGCCGACCGGGCCGCCGCCGTCGTGCAGGCGTTCTTCCCCGGCGAGGAGGGCGGCGGGGCCGTCGCGGGGGTCCTGTCGGGCCGGGTCGAGCCGTCGGGGCGGATGCCGATCAGCGTGCCGCGCCGCGCGTCCGGCCCGCCGGTCACCTACCTGCGGTCGCTGATGGACGGCGGGCACGACTGGAGCGTGGTCGACCCCCTCCCGCTCTACCCGTTCGGCCACGGGCTGACCTGGACGTCGTTCGAGTACGAGGACCTGCGCGCGGACGAGCGGGCGGCGACCGACGGGACGGTGACGGTCAGCGCGGTCGTCCGGAACACCGGGGAGCGGGCCGGGACGGAGGTCGCGCAGCTGTACCTGTCCGACCCGGTCGCGTCGGTGGTGCGGCCCGCGCGCTGGCTCGCCGGATGGGCCAGGGTGCGGCTGGAGCCGGGAGAGGCGGCGCGGGTCGAGTTCCGGGTGCACGCCGACCGGACCTCCTTCACCGGCGCCGGCCTGCGGCGCATCGTCGAGCCCGGCGTCATCGAGGTCGCCGTGGGCCGGTCGAGCGCCGACCTGCCGCTGCGCGGCTCGTTCACGCTCGACGGGCCCGTCCGCGAACTCGGCCCCGACCGGGTCCTCACCGTCCCGGTGGAGGTGACGCCGCTGTGACCGCGTTCCGCAACCCCGTACTGCCGGGCTGCCACCCCGACCCGACGGTCTGCCGCGTGGGCGACGACTTCTACCTCGTGACCTCGACGTTCGAGTGGTTCCCCGGACTCCCGGTGTTCCACAGCCGCGACCTCGTGCACTGGCGCCAGGCGGGGCACGCGCTCGACCGGGCCGGCCAACTGCCGCTGGACGGCGTCCCGGCGTCCGGCGGGCTGTACGCGCCGACCCTGCGCCACCACGACGGGACCTTCTACCTGGTCTGCACGCTCGTGGACGGGACGCGGTGGTCCGGGCACTTCGTGATGACCGCCTCCGACCCGGCCGGTCCGTGGTCGGAGGCGCACCGGCTGGACGGCGACGGCATCGACCCGTCCCTGTTCTTCGACGACGACGGCCGCGCGTGGTGCACCGGCACCCGGCCGACGGGGCGGTACGAGGGGCACACCGAGATCTGGCTGCGCGAGTTCGACCCGTCGGCCCTCGCGCTGACCGGCGAGGAGCACGTCATCTGGGACGGTGCGGTGAAGGGGGCGATCTGGTCCGAGGGCTCCCACCTCTACAAGATCGGCGGCCGGTACGTCCTGCTCACGGCCGAGGGCGGCACCGCGCTCGACCACGCGGTGATGGTCGCCCGCGCCGACGCCGTCACCGGCCCCTACGAGGGGAACCCGCGCAATCCGGTGCTGACCCACCGCAACCTCGGCACCGGGCATCCGGTCGTCGGGGCGGGGCACGCCGACCTCGTGGACACGCCGGACGGCGAATGGTGGATGGTCCTGCTCGCGATGCGCCCGCACCACCTCGACCGGTGCGTCCTCGGCCGGGAGACCTTCCTGACCCCGGTCACCTGGGAGGACGGCTGGCCGGTGACCGGCGGGCGGATCGAGCCGAGCCACCCGGTCCCGTCGCTGCCGCCGCACCCGTGGCCCGCCGCCCCGGCATGCGACCACTTCGACGGGCCCGAGCTCGGCGCGGCCTGGAACATGCTGCGGACGCCGCGCGAACGCTGGTGGAGCCTGACCGAGCGCCCCGGGCATCTGCGGCTGCGCGCACGTCCGGAGACCCTCGCGGACGTGGCCAACCCGTCGTTCGTCGGGCGGCGCCAGCAGCACCCCGACTTCGCCGCCTTCACCTCGCTCGACTTCGTGCCCGCCGACGAGGAGTGGGCCGGGCTCGCCCTCGTCCAGAACAACGACTTCCACGTCCTGCTGGTGTCGACGGAACAGGGGCTTCGCCTGGTCAAGCGCGAGCGAGGGGTCGAGACCGTGCTCGCCGAGGGACCCGCCGTGCGAGGAGCCGTCCGGCTGGGCTTCGAGGCGCACGGACGCTGGTACCAGGCGTTCTACGGCATCGCTCCGGGCGAGTGGACGCCGCTCGGCGGCCCGGTGGACGGCGACATCCTCAGCAGCCAGGTCGCGGGCGGCTTCACCGGCGCCTACATCGGCCTCTACGCCACGTCCAACGGCCGGGCGGGCGGCGGCCGCGCCGACTTCGACTGGTTCGAGTACCGCCCGCTCTAGAGGAGCAGCGCGGGGTCGGCGATCACGCGCTGCACGACGAGGCCCGCGGCGCCGAGGACCGCGGCGCCCTCGGCCAGGCCGGAGACCTCGACCGGCGGCGCGCCGCGCCGCAGCGAGCCCGGCCCCGCCGCGAGGACGCCCTCCAGCGGGGGCCGGATCCAGGCGGCGAGCGGGGAGAAGACCCCGCCGAGCACGACGGTGTCCGGGTCGATCAGGTTGACGACCGAGGCCAGGGCTCCGCCGAGCGCGCGCCCCGCCCGGGCCACCGCCTCCAGCGCCGCCGCGTCGCCCGCGTCGAGGCGGTCGACCAGCCGGCCGACCGACCCCTCCGGCCCGGCCGCGGGCCGCGTCGCCGGCAGGCCCGCCGCGCGCAGCATCGCCTCCTGCCCGGCGACCTGCTCCAGGCAGCCGCGCCCGCCGCAGGAGCAGGCGGGACCGGACGGGTCGGCCACCAGATGCCCGAGCTCGCCGGCGAAGCCGTGCGCGCCGCGGAACACCCGCCCGTCCACGACGATCCCGGCGCCGATCCCGATCTCCCCCGAGACGTGCACGAAGTCGCCGAACCGGGCACCGCCGCCGAACCACAGCTCGCCGAGGGCCGCCAGGTTGGCCTCGTTGTCGTACTCGGCGGGCAGCGCGGTCGCCAGGCCCGGGACGCCGGTGACGGGGACGTCCGTCCAGCCGAGGTTCGGGGCGTGCCGCACCACCCCGTTCTCGCGGTCGAGCAGGCCGGGCAGGGCGACCGCGGCGC
Organism: Spirillospora sp. NPDC049024; assembly: GCF_040649235.1. Classification (NCBI taxonomy): domain Bacteria; kingdom Bacillati; phylum Actinomycetota; class Actinomycetes; order Streptosporangiales; family Thermomonosporaceae; genus Spirillospora; species Spirillospora sp. NPDC049024. The sequence continues at coordinate 44,907 of NZ_JBEZFD010000018.1, read as the reverse complement.
CGGCGACGGTCAGGCCCTGCCCCGCGGCGGCGGCGACCGCCTCGCCCGCGAGCGCGGACAGCGCGGCGAGGACGGCGCCGGGCTCGCGCCCGCGGTTGTCGGAGCTGACGACGTGCCGGTAGCGGACCTGCTTGGCGAGGTCGAGGACGCAGGCGGAGAGGTAGTCGACGTTGACCTCCAGGCCGAGTCCGGCGGCGCCGTCGCCGTGGACGGACACGCCCACGCCGGGGCGTCCGCGCTCCCCCTCGTGCACCGGCGCGCCGTCCCGCACGAGGCCCGCGCCCTCCAGCAGGGAGACGAGGTTGGACACCGTCGTCTTGGTGAAGCCGGTCAGCTCGGCCAGGCGCGCCCGCGTCACGGGCTGGTGGCGGGCGACGTGCTCCAGGACGACGGCGAGGTTCCGCTCGCGCATCGTCGCGTGCCGGACGGGGGCGTTGCCGGACTTCGTCATGGGCAAACCCTAAATGAATCGCGTGTATAGGCAGGGCCGAGACCCTCTGCTAGGTTAATTAGTCCAAGCTCTTTACGAAAGGCGGGACGATGCCCGAGAGCCTGGTCGCGGGCGTCGACTCCTCGACGCAGTCGACGAAGGCCGTGCTGTGCCGCGCCGAGGACGGCGCCGTGGTCGCGACCGCCTCCGCCCCCCATCCGGACGGCACCGAGTGCCACCCCGACCACTGGTGGAGCGCGCTGTCACAGGTCCGGGAGCTGCTCGAACGCGCCGACGCGGTCGCCGTCGCCGCGCAGCAGCACGGCATGGTCGCGCTCGACGGCGCGGGCGAGGTCGTCCGGCCCGCGCTGCTGTGGAACGACACCCGCTCGGCGCCGCAGGCCCGCGCCCTCGTCGAGGAGTTCGGCGGCGCGAAGGCCTGGGCGGAGCGGACCGGCAGCGTGCCGCTCGCGTCGTTCACCGTGACCAAGCTGCGCTGGATGGCCGAGCACGAGCCGGACCACGCGCGCCGCACCGAGCAGGTCATGCTCCCGCACGACTGGCTGACGCTGCGGCTCGGCGCGTCCGAGCCGGTGACCGACCGGGGCGACGCGTCCGGCACCGGCTACTGGTCCCTCGCGACCGGCGCCTACCTGCCGGACCTGCTGCGCGCCGCGCTCGGCCGCGACGCCGCGACGCCCCGCGTCGCCGCGCCCGGCGAGCGCGTCGGCGAGACCCCCTGGGGCGCGGTGCTCGGCCCCGGCACCGGCGACAACATGGGCGCCGCGCTCGGCCTCGGCCTCGAACCGGGCGACGTGGTGGTCTCGATCGGCACGTCCGGCACGGCGTTCGCGGTCGCCGGCGAACCCGCGGCCGACCCGGCCGGGCTCGTCGCGGGGTTCGCCGACGCGACCGGCCGGTTCCTTCCGCTCGTCTGCACGCTGAACGCCGCGCGGATCCTCTCGGCCGCCGCCGCGCTGACCGGGGCCGCGCTGGACGAGCTGTCCGCGCTGGCCCTCGCCGCCGAGCCGGGCGCGGGCGGCCTGACGCTGCTCCCCTACCTCGACGGCGAGCGCACCCCGGACCGCCCGGACGCCACCGGCGTGCTCGCGGGGCTCACCACCTCCAACGCGACGCGGGAGAACCTCGCCCGGGCCGCCGTGGAGGCGCTGCTGTGCTCGCTCGCCGACGCCGTCGACCATCTCGCCGCGCACGGCGCCCGGCCGCGCCGCGTCCTGCTGATCGGCGGCGGCGCCCGCGCCGCCGCCGTCCGGACCCTCGCCCCGGCGATCTTCGGGATGCCGGTCACGGTCCCCGAGCCCGCCGAGTACGTCGCGCTCGGCGCCGCCCGCCAGGCGGCCTGGGCGCTGGCCGGGACGCCGGAACCGCCCGCCTGGCCGGCGCCGCCCGCGACCGAGTACACCGCCGACCGCACCGATGCCGGGGTCCGCGCACGCTACGCCGCGCTGCGCGACGCCGCCCCGGAGATCTGAGGAGGAACCCGTGAGCGACTACACCCCCACCCCCGAGGACCGCTTCTCGTTCGGCGTCTGGACGGTCGGCTGGCAGGGCGTCGACGTGTTCGGCCCCGGCACCCGCCCGCCGATGCCCGCCGACCGCGCCGTCCGCAAGCTCGCCGAGATCGGCGCCTACGGCGTCAACTTCCACGACAACGACGTGTTCGACTTCGACGCCACGCCCGCCGAGCGGCAGGGCGCGATCGACGCGTTCAGGAAGGCCCTCGACGAGACGGGCCTCGTGGTCACCACCGCCACCACGAACCTGTTCGGCCACCCGGTCTTCAAGGACGGCGCGTTCACCGCCAACGACCGCGAGGTCCGCCGGTTCGCGCTGCGCAAGGTCATGGACAACCTGGACCTGGCCGCCGAGCTCGGCGCCCGCACCTACGTGTGCTGGGGCGGGCGGGAGGGGGCCGAGTCCGGGGCCGCCAAGGACGTCCAGGCGGCGCTGGACCGCTACAAGGAGGCGTTCGACGTCCTCGGCGCCTACGTCGCCGACCAGGGCTACGACCTGCGCTTCGCGATCGAGCCGAAGCCGAACGAGCCGCGCGGCGACATCCTGCTGCCCACCATCGGCCACGCGCTCGCGTTCATCCAGACCCTGGAGCGCCCCGACACCGTCGGGCTGAACCCCGAGGTCGGGCACGAGGAGATGGCCGGGCTGAACTACGCGCACGGCCTCGCGCAGGCGCTGTGGCAGGGCAAGCTGTTCCACATCGACCTGAACGGGCAGCACGGCCCCCGCTACGACCAGGACCTGCGCTTCGGCGCCGGCAACGCGCGCGGCGCGTTCTGGGTCGTCGACCTCATCGACCGCAGCGACTACGACGGCCCGGTCCACTTCGACTTCAAGCCGCCGCGCACCGAGGACGACGAGGGCGTGTGGGAGTCGGCGGCCGCGTGCATGCGCAACTGGCTGATCCTGCGCGAGAAGGCCCGCGCCTTCCGCGCCGACCCCGACGTCCAGGACGCGCTGCGCCAGGCCAAGCTGGAGGAGCTCGCCCAGCCCACCCTGGCCGACGGCGAGGACTGGCGCTCGGTCCGCGACGCCACCGCCGACGCCGACGCCCTCGGCGCCCGCCGCACCGCCTTCGAACTCCTCGACCAGCTCGCCCTGGAGCACCTGTACGGCGTGCGCTGATTCTCCCAGGGGGGCGACCCCCTGGAACCCCCGTTGCGAGCCGGGCGATCCTCACGCTGTGCTTGCCCAGGGGGGCGACCCCCTGGAACCCCCGTTACGAGCCGGGCGATCCTCACGCCACGGTTCGGGTTTGTTGTGCCCGTGCGGGTTTTCGTCGTGGCGCTGCGGTCGCCCGGCTCGGCGGGTCGGGCGACCTCCAGGCGCTTAGAGCGCCTTCCGGCCGCCCGACCCGCGGCCGTGGCTCAGCTTCCTTCCGTGGGACCGAGCCTCCTTCTGTGGGGGCCGAGCCTTCTCCCGTGAGAGCTGGGTTTCTGCCTTGGGGGCTGGGCTCCCTTCCTTGATGGCTGAGCTATCTGCTTTGGTGGCCGGGGCTCCTGCCTTGGGGGCTGGGCTTCCTGCCTTGGTGGTTACGGGGTTGCCAGGGCCTCGGTGGGGGCCAGGCGGGCTGCGCGTAGGGCCGGGTAGAGGCCCGCGGCGCCGCCTATGAGGAGGGTGGCGACGATGCCGCCGGCCATCGCCCACACCGGGACGACCGTCGGCCAGCCCTGCGTCACCGCGAAGACCGCGGTGACCACCACGCCCATGGCCACGCCGCCTACGCCGCCGAGTGCGGCGAGCAGCTGCGACTCGGTGAGGAACTGAAGCCTGATCTGGCCGCGGGTCGCGCCGAGCGAGCGGCGCAGCCCGATCTCGGCGCGCCGCTCCAGAACCGAGATCACCATCGTGTTGGCGACGCCGACGCCGCCGACCAGCAGCGCGACGCCGCCGAGCCCGAGGAGCAGCCCGGTGAACGTCCTGTCCGCGGCGTCCTGCGCGGTCAGCGCGTCCGAGGGACGGCTCACCTGCACCTCGGTCGGCGCCTGCGGGTTCGCGGTCGCCGCCAGCAGGTTCCGCACCTTCACCACCGCGTCCTTGCGGGCCCGGGTGTAGACGGTGGTCGGGTGGCCGTCGAAGCCGAGGTGCGCCGCCGCCGACTCCCAGCCGACCAGCGCGGCCGAGTCCAGCTCCGGCGCCAGCTGGTTCGGTTCCAGGATGCCGACCACCGTGAACCACTGGGAGCCGAGCCACACCTGGACGTTCGGCGTCGACACCCCGAGCCGGCCGGCCGTCTCCGCGCCGAGCACCACCGCCGGGTACTTGGCCGTGCCCGCGTTGAGCCACGTGCCGGCCGAGACCGTCAGGCCGACGGTCTTCGGCAGGTCGAGACGGGCCGCCAGGACGCTGATCCCGCCGCTCTCCCCCTCCGGGATGCGGTCGTTGCGGTAGACGTGGGTGTCCGCCAGCTTCGCCGTCGCGGACGCCGACTCCACGTCCGGCATCCGGCCCACCATGCCGACCGACTCCTTCGGCAGCTTCGAGTCCTCGCCGAAGAAGTCCCGGCCGGGCGCCACGGTGAGCAGGTTGGTGCCGAGCCGGTCGAGGGTGGCCTCGAGCTGGGCGCGGCTGGAGGTCGAGATGCCGACCACGCCGACCATCGCGGCGATGCCGATCGCGATGCCGAGGGCCGACAGGAACACCCGCATCGGCCGGGATCGCAGGCCGGCGGCGCCGACGCGCAGCACGTCGCGCGGCCCGAGCCGCACCGGCCCGTCCCCGCGGGGAGTCGTCTTCACCGTGCCGCCCTTCACCGAGCCGCCCTTCACCGTGCCGCCTCCACCCGTGCGTCGTCGTGGACGATCCTGCCGTCGCGCATCCGCACCTGCCGCGGGAGCAGGGCGGCGATGTCCCGGTCGTGCGTGATGAGCACGACCGTCGTGCCGGCGTCGGACAGCTCCCGCAGCAGGTCCAGGACGCCCGCGCCGGAAGCGGAGTCCAGCGCGCCGGTCGGCTCGTCCGCCAGCAGCATCGCGGGCTCCCCCACCACGGCGCGGGCGATCGCGACCCGCTGCTTCTCGCCGCCGGACAGCTGGTGCGGCCGGTGGTCGAGCCGGTGCCCGAGCCCGACGCGCTCCAGGGCGCGGCGGGCCCTGCGGCGCCGCTGCGGCAGCGGCACGCCCCCGTACAGGAGCCCGTCCGCGACGTTGTCGAGCGCGCTCACGCCCGCGGCGAGATGGAACTGCTGGAACACGAAGCCGATCCGCCGGGCGCGCAGCGCCGACAGCCGCCGGTCCGGCAGCCGCGACACGTCCGTCCCCTCGACCAGGACGGTGCCCGCGCTCGGCCGGTCGAGCGTGCCGAGCAGGTGCAGCATCGTCGACTTCCCCGACCCGGACGGCCCGACGATCGCGACCAGCTCGCGCTCCTCGACGGTCAGCGACACCGCGTCCAGCGCCGTGACGCCGCCCGGATAGGTCTTGGTGACCTCGCGCAGTTCGACGACCGGGCTCACGAGGGCACTCCGACCTTCATCCCCTCGGACAGGCCCGATCCGGAGATCTCCACCTTGCCGTCGGTGAAGGCGCCGGTCTCGACCGGCACCGTCCGGACCCGCCCGCCCTCCACGACCTGGACCGCGTAGCCGCCGTCCCCCTGCGCGAGCAGCGCCGCGATCGGCACGGCGAGGACGTCGGCGTGGCGGTTGGCGGTGAGATGCACCGCTACGGGCGCCTTGTCGTAGGACCCGATCTCCTTCCCGCCCGCGACCGCGATCCGCACCTCGACGGTCGCCGGCCGGTCGTCCTGCGCCTGCGTGGCGACCTTCCCGACCGAGGTGATCGTCCCCTTGACCGTGTCCCCGGACGGCAGCTCGATCTCCACCGCGCCGCCCTTCTTCGCGAGCCGCCGGTACTCCACGTCCAGGTCGACGGTCACGACGCGGCTCGTCCCGGTGTAGGTGAGGACGGGGCCGCCGACGCGGTCGCCGACGCTCGCCTTGCGCTCGTCGACTCTGATCCGCCCCGGCGCGACGACGGCGGCGCCCGGCTCGACCCGGCCGGTCTCGGTCACACCGAGGTCGTCCTGCCAGCGCTTCACGGCCGCGGCGGTGGAGCCGTCGAAGGCCTTGTCGACGGTGAAGCCGGTGTAGCCGAGTGCTCGCAGGTTCCGCTCGAACTGCAGGACGTCGGCGCCTTCCGCCCCGTCGGCGAGCGTGCGGTACAGCGGCAGCTTCCCGTACAGCAGCGGGACCGGCTTGTTGTCGACCCGGTACACCGACCTGCCCCTGGAGACGACCGAGCCCGCCCCGGCCAGCCAGGTGAGGGTGCCGTGCCCCGTGCCCGCGATGGTGCGGGCGCCGCCGTAGCCGAGCGTCCCGTCCACGTTCTGGGTCTCGACCAGCGTCGTCCGCTCGATCGCCGCCGTCGCGGGCGGTGGCGCGCCGCGGTCGGCGGCGGGTTCGCCGCCGCCGAGGCCGACCGTGGCGAGCCCGACCGTGGCGAGCCCGGCGCCGCCCGCCACGACCACCCCGGCCGCGCCGAGCGCGATGGTGCGCGTCCTGGCCACTAGCCCCTGCCAACGGTCGTGGAGGGGCCCTTGCCGCCGTCCGGCGAGTACTTCGAGCACGCCTTCTGCGCCTTCTTGAACGTCTGGCTGCGGGGGTCGAGCCCGGTGCCCCCGCCTGCCTGGATCTTGATGCCGCCATCGGGTTCGGGATCGGGGAACTTGCTGATGCCGTTGTCCCGCATGCACTTGGCGAACGCGCGCATCTTGGCGAGGTCCTCGGGACTGGCCTTCGGCGGCTTGCCTCCGTTCGGCATGAGGTGTGCGCACTTCTTCTGCGCCGCTTCGGCCTTGCCGTTCGTCTTCGGCGCCTTGCCCGGGCCGCCCGGGCCGGGCGCGCCGGGCTCGGCGGACGCGTGGATCTCCACCCGGCCGTCGTCGGTCGGGTCCTGCATGTCCACCCCGTTGTCGCGCATGCACTGGGCGAACTTCCGCATCTTCTCCAGGTCGCTGGCCTTCTTGGCGGTGCCCGTCGCCTTCGCGTCCTTGCCCAGGACCCCGCAGCCCTGCCCGCCGAGGGCGAGGGCCGGGACCAGCGCCAGCACCGCGAGCGTCTGTCGTCGCATCGGTCGGTCTCCTTGTCGACTCCGCCGGGCGGAGCGCCGGCGGCGACCGCAAGTCCATCCCCGGGCCGGTAACCCCGGCGTAACCGGATCGCGTTATGCCCGCGTTACGCCCCCTTCCCGAGACTTGGGCGGCAGGACGCGCCGGAGGGCGCGCCGGTCGACGGCAGGGGACGGCAGACGTGCGGGTACTGGTCGCCGAGGACGAGCGGATGCTCGCCGACTCGATCGCCGAGGGGCTCCGGGCGGAGGCCCTCGCCGTGGACGTGGTCTACGACGGGGACGCCGCGCTCGAACGGCTCGGCGTGCACGAATACGACGTGCTCGTCCTGGACCGGGACCTGCCGGTCGTGCACGGCGACGACGTGTGCCGCGCGGTGGTGGAGTCCGGCGCGCTCGTCCGGGTGCTGATGCTCACCGCCGCCGTCACCGTCCCGGCCCGCGTCGACGGGCTGCGCCTCGGCGCCGACGACTACCTCACCAAGCCGTTCGCGTTCGAGGAGCTGGTGGCGCGGATCCTGGCGCTCGGCCGGCGGGCCCGCCCGGCGGCGCCGCCGGCGCTGGAGCGCGCCGGGATCCGGCTCGACCCGTCCCGCCAGGAGGTGTACCGCGACGGCCGGTACGTGCACCTGGCGCGCAAGGAGTTCGGGCTGCTGGCCGAACTGCTGCGCGCGGACGGGACGATCGTGTCCGCCGAGCGCCTGCTGGAGAAGGTCTGGGACGAGCACACCGACCCGTTCACCAACACCGTCCGGGTGACGCTGATGAAGCTGCGCCGCAAGCTCGGCGATCCCCCGGTCATCGAGACCGTCCCGGGAGTGGGGTACCGGATTCCATGAGAGCCACGCGTGCCGCAGCGTTCACGGACCGGCTGCGGCCGACGATCCGACTGCGGCTGACGATCCTCTACACGGGCCTCTTCCTCGGCGCGGGCATCGTGCTGCTCGGGCTGACCTACCTCCTCGTGCAGAACAACCTGCAGAGGCAGGGCGAACCCGCGGCGGACCGCGTCTTCAGCGCGGCGCCCAAGGAGGTGGTCCCCGGAGTGGCCGCCGCGGCACCGCCGCCCGGTGAGGCCTCGCAGCTCACCGTGCAGAAGGTCCAGGGCGCGCTGATCAAGGGGCGCGAGGACTACCAGCGCGAGACGCTCAACGCGCTGCTCACCCAGGGCGGGATCGCGCTCGGGCTGGTGGGCGCGGCCGGGCTCGGCTTCGGCTGGCTGCTCGCCGACCGGGCGCTGCGGCCCGTGCACGCGATCACCGAGACCGCGCGGCGGGTGGCGCGCAGCCACGACCTCACCGAGCGGATCGCCTACGAGGGGCCGCGCGACGACGTCAAGGAGCTGGCCGACACCTTCGACACCATGCTCGGCCGGCTGGCGCGGGCCTTCGACGGGCAGCGCCGGTTCGTCGCGAACGCCTCGCACGAGCTGCGCACCCCCCTCGCCATCAACCGGACGCTGGTCGACGTGGCGGTGCGCCGCCCGGACGCCACCGACGACGTCAAGCGGCTCGGCGAGTCGCTGCTGGTCGTCAACGGCAGGCACGAGCGGCTCATCGACGGGCTGCTCACCCTCGCCGGGACGGAGAACGTCGTGGTCGACGCCGGGCCGCTCGACCTCGCCGACGTCGCCGGGCACGTCCTGCGGCAGGCCGCCCCCGAGGCGCGGGCCCGCGGGGTGACCGCCGACCGCCTGCTCGGCCCGGCCCCCACCTCGGGCGACCCGGTGCTGGTGGAGCGGCTCGTGCAGAACCTGGTCGAGAACGCGATCCGGCACAACCGCGACGGCGGCGAGCTGCACGTCGCCACGCGGGGCCGGGACGGCTGGGCGGAGCTCACCGTCGCCAACACCGGTCCCGTCGTCCCCGCCTACGAGGTCGAGACGATCTTCGAGCCGTTCCGGCGGCTCGGCAACGACCGGGTGCGCTCCGACCGGGGCTCGGGGCTCGGGCTGTCGATCGTCCGAGCGACCGCCACGGCCCACGGCGGCACGGTGACCGCGGCGCCGCGCCCGGAGGGCGGCCTCGTCGTGACCGTCCGCCTGCCCGGCCGGGTGGACGGACCGCCGCTCGCGGCCCCCGCCGGAGGGATCGCCTCATCCGCTCCGGGCTGAGGCGGTCCCCTGGGCGGGGGCCGCCGCCGGCCGCAGCGCGGACACGGCCAGGGCGACGGCCGTCCCGCCGAGCGCCCACCCGGCCAGTACCCACAGCGGGTACGCCGTGGCGTTGCCGGCGAAGTAGACGGTGTTGCGGACGGCCGTCGTCGCCGCGCCCGTCGGCAGCCAGCCGCCGATGACGCGCCAGAACGGCGGCAGCAGCGCGACCGGGTAGGCGCCGCCCGCGCTGGGGTTGCCGAACACGACGAACAGCAGGATCGCCAGGCCGATCCCGAGCAGCCCGAACAGCGTCTGCAACGCGGCGGTGGAGGCCGCCGCGGCGAAGACCACGAGCGCCCCGATGCCCCACACCTGGAAGAAGTGGCCGGGCAGCGCGCCGAGGACGGGACCGGCGATGACCGCGCCGCCGAGCCCCGACACGGCGGCGTACAGGGCGAGCGCCCCCAGCCGGATGACGGTGCGGCGCCCGTTCGCCGGCCGGGCGCCGCCCGCGAAGCCGAGGATCGCCGCCGCCAGGTACCCGCCCACGACCCAGCCGATGACCAGGTAGAACGACGACAGGCCGCGGCCGTCCTCGGGGTCGGGCGGCCGGATGTCGACGACCCTCACCTGCCGGTGCCGGACGGTCTCGAACCGGTTCGCGACGTCGGCGGCCGTGCCGGCGAGCGCCGGTCCGGCGGCGGACGCGACGAGCAGCGTGTCGGTGCCTCCCCGCGGCTCCACGATGATCGCGGCGTCGACCTCGCGGCGCAGGATCTCTCGGCGGGCCTGCTCCGCCCCGGCCGCCGTGCGGGCCTTCAGCGGCGTGCCCCTCAGCGCGTTCACCTGCTCGACGACCTGTCCCGCCACCGCGGGCGGCGCGACCACCGCGACGGGGATGCGGTGCGGCGTCGGCGAATGGAACGCGCCGACGTAGGACAGGATGAACCCGAACTGCAGCAGCAGGACGCCGGTGACCAGGGCGACGCCGCGCAGCGTCACCGCGTCGCGGAGTTCGGCCCCGAATCCGCGGTCGGGCGGCCGCCGGTCGGGCGCGCGAGTGCTCATGCCGGTCGTCTACCCATTCGGCCCCCCGCCAACTGCGCGAACGCCGGTCCGGGCACCGGAGCCGGCGACGCGTCCGGACGGCGGGGCCCGCGGACCTGAAACCCCGGCCCGATCAAGGTAGCGTCGGACCAATGACCAGTGCTGAACTGCTCACCGACGCGTTCGACCGGATCCAGGAGGCCGTCCACGGGGCGGTCGAGGGCCTCGGCGGGCCGCGGCTCGCCGAGCGCCCCGCCGAGGGCGCCAACTCGATCGCGTGGCTCGTCTGGCATCTCACCCGCATCCAGGACGACCATGTCGCCGGGGTCGCCGGCACCGCCCAGGTCTGGACGCGCGACGGCTGGGCCGACCGGTTCGGGCTGCCGTTCGACGCGTCCGACACCGGGTACGGCCACGGCCCGGACGAGGTGGCCGCCGTCCGGGTGGACTCGGCGGACCTGCTGACGGGATACCACGACGCCGTGCACGACAGCACCGTCCAGTACGTGGCCGGGCTGACCGACGCCGACCTGCCCCGGATCGTCGACCGGGCGTGGGATCCGCCGGTCACGCTGGCGGTGCGGCTGGTCAGCGTGATCTCCGACGACCTCCAGCACGCCGGCCAGGCCGCCTACGTCCGCGGACTGCTCAGGGGCGTCTGACCTCCGGGCCGCCGGGGCCGCTCCGGAGCCGGGGCGGCCGGCACGAGCTCGGAGATCAGGAGCGACCAGCGGGGGCCGATGCGGTCCAGGTGGTGGGACCGCACCGAGCGCAGGGCCGCCTCGCCCAGCCGGTCCCGCAGTCCGCGGTCCGCGATCACCCGGCGGAGCGCCCCGGTCATGGCGTCCACGTCCCCGGCGGGGACGAGCAGCCCGTCGCGCCCGTGGCCGATCATCTCGGCGGGGCCGACCGGGCAGTCGAACGCCACGACCGCCAGGCCCATGCCCATGGCCTCGATGACGACCATGGGCATGCCCTCGCGGCGCGACGACAGCGCGTAGACCGACGCCCGCTCCATCTCCGCGTACAGGTGGCGGGTGCGGGGGTGCAACTCGACCCTGCCGCCGAGGCCGAGCTCGTCGATCAGCGCCTGGAGCCGGTCGCGGCGCGGCCCGCCTCCGAAGACGCGCAGGGTCCAGTCCGGATGGTCGGCGGCGATCGGCGCGTAGGCGCGGATGAGCAGGTCGAAGCCCTTGGTGTGGACGAGCCGCCCGGCGGCGAGGACGACCTTGCCGACCCGCCGGGACGGCCGGTCCGGCAGGGCGGGCGCGGCGTTGGGGATGCACACGACGCGCACGCCGGACCCCGCGAGCGCGGCCTCGTACTCGGCGCACGCCGCCTCGGTGAGCGTGGAGACGACGGTCAGCCGCCGGTAGGAGCGCAGGATCTGGCGCCGGAGGGCGGGCTGGTAGGCACCGAGGTGCATGTGGTCCTGGCCGATCGTCGCGGTCCCGGCCGGCGCCAGCTCGGCCGCCAGCAGGTTGAGGGACGGCCTGGTCCCGATGAGCACGTCGGGCGGCGCCGCCGGCGGCAGCGCGCACCGCAGCAGGCACACGTCCGTCCAGAGGCTCATGTGGCGGAACGACGCCTCGTCCGCCGGTGTCAGCAGGCTCGGGAGCCTGGCCAGGACGCGGGCCGCCCGCCCCTTGGGCGCGAAGCCGTCGTCGGCGTAGGTGAGCGTCGCACCGGCGGGGACGGGGAAGAACGGCCTCCTGCTCCGCTTCAGCACGCTGACGATCTCGACGTCGTGGTCGCGGGCCAGGTGGCCGCACAGGTTCAGCACCGTGCGGATCGTCCCGCCCGTCCCGTGCGCGTTCTGCAGCAGGACGCGCACGCGGAGCCGGTCACCGGGCGGCGGGACGCGCCGCCGCCTCAGCAGGGGCCGCAGCGTCCAGAGCGCCGCGCGGCGCAGACCGCGCTGCGCCCTGCGCCGGACGCGGCGCCGCAGCCGCAGCGGGCGGGCCGACTCCTCCACCGTGCCCCCGATCTCCGATGACCGTGCCCGGCCCGTTCCCGGGGCGGGGCACGGTCATGGTCATCCGGTGGTCACGGTTCGGTTGAGGGCGCTGCCCTTCACCCACCGGTCCCAGGACATCTGGTAGTAGCTCCAGCCGTTGAGCGGCTCGAGCCTCCGCTTGCTGCCGGTGATGATCACCGGGTCGCCGCGGTAGGACCACTGGTAGTACCAGCGGGCGTCGGAGGGCGGGGAGTTGACGCAGCCGTGGCTGACGTTCTGGCGGCCCTGCGCCCACGTGGTGGCGGCCATCGAGTGGATGTACTCGCCGCTGTTGGAGATCCGCACCGCGTGCGGGATGACCTCCTTGTAGCCGCCGTTCTTCTTGTCCTTCGGGTCGACGCCCATCCACTCCGACGTCATGATCGCCGGATTCTCCTTGCCCATGGTCAGGTGGATGCCGCTGGTGGTGAGGTAGGTGTCGACGCCGTTGACGACCCGGCCGCCGCGGCCGGCGCTGATCCCCCAGCTGCGGATCTTCTTGCCGTTCTTCTTGACCACGAGCTTGTGCGTCTTGGTGCTGACGGTGACGAGGTGCGAGTCGCCGATGCGGAACGGGCGGGCGAAGTCCGACACGCCGTAGGTCTTCTTGCCCGACCTCACGCCGGCCAGCTTGGCGGTCAGCACCACCTTCTGGTTGGGCGCCCACCAGGTGCCGTTCTTCGTCCGGAAGATCACCGTGGTGTCGTTCATCCAGTACCAGGCGCCGGTGGCGGGCGTCGTCGACTTGACCTCCAGGGCCTTCTCGACGGCCTTCTTGTCGGCGACCGGCCGGTTGAAGACGACCTGGATCGGCATGCCGATGCCGACCTTCTCGTTCTTGCTCGGGGTGACGTCGACGATGCTCAGCTCGTTCGCCGCCTTCTGCGTGGCGAACGCGGCGTTGACGGTCGCCGTCTTGCCCTTGGGGCTCTTGGCCACCGCCACGACCTGGTACTTGGCGCCCGGACGCAGCGTGCGCGACTTCCAGCTGGTCTTGTCGGCGGCCATCGCGCCGTCGACCGGCTTGCCCTTGAGCGTGACCGTCACCTGCTCCAGCGTCCCGCCCGCTGCGGTGACGACGACTCCGTCCTCCGGCTTGGCCTTGGTGTTGCCGTTGCCCGGGTTGATCGTCACCTGGGGGACGCTCGCGTCGCCCTTCTCTCCGACGGTGACGCCGGAGTCCTTCTCTCCGCCGCCGCTGCAGGCCGTCGTGAGGAGGAGCACGGCCCCAGCCATTCCCGCACCCGCCCGAACCCCTGCGGAAAACCTCCGCTGCACCGCTGACCTCCAGAACCCCGCCGTCTACCACAGCGACATTAGCGACAAAATTCGGCGATCATGCCATGTCTCAGGGTTTTTGCAGGCCCCCGAGATCAAAGCGTTGCAACGGAGGCGGGGTCGCCGGTCCCTCCTGGCCTCGGCGGCCGTCTCAGCGCAGGGCGCTGCCCTGCCGCCACTTGTCGAACGACAGCTGCCAGACGCTCCAGCCGTTGTCCCACTCGACCTCGCGGTCGGTTCCGGTCAGGTCGATGACGTCGCCGCGCTGCATGGTGTCGTAGAACCACTTCGCGTTGGCCGGGCTGACGTTCAGGCAGCCGTGGCTGACGTTCGCCGAGCCCTGCGAGCCGACCGACCAGGGAGCCGAGTGCACGTACTCGCCGCTGTTGGAGAAGCGGACCGCGTAGTTGACGACCGTCTTGTAATAGCCGGGGTCGCCCTCCTGGCGCCCGGGAGACGTCATCGTGACCGGGTTGCCCTTCTCCATCAGCAGGTGGACGCCGCTGGTGGTGGTGAACTCCCGGGTCTCTCCGTTGCCGGCGCTGAACGGGATGGTGCGCAGCTTCTTGCCGTCCCGCGTCACCGTCATGTGGTGGTCGCCGATGTCGCCGGTCGTGATCTGCGCGGCGCCGATGCTGATGGTCGCCTTGGCGTCCTTCGCCCCGTAGACGCCGCCGCCCGCGTTCACCCCCGCCAGGTCGGCGCGGAAGCGGACCGTCTGGTGCGGCTGCCAGTACGTCTTCGTCCGGTAGATGACCTGGTCGGACCCGACCCACCGCCACGCGCCCTCCACGGGCTTCTCCGCCGTGACGTGCAGTGTCCGCTCCACGGCGGCCTTGTCGGCGACCGGCCGGTCGAACCGCACGAAGATCGGCATGCCGACGCCGACCTTCTCCCCGCCGACGTTCGGGGTGACGTCCGCGATCGACAGGGTCTCGGCGGGCTTCAGCGTCGTGAACGTGCTGGTGGCCGTCCGGGCCTTGCCGCCCTCGCCGGCCTGCGCCGTGACGGTGTAGGAGGTCCCGGGCGTCAGGGTGCGGGTGGACCGCCACGTCTTGCGGCCGTCCCCGTAGCCGCCGGATATGGCGGCGCCCCCGCCCTGGACGGTGACGTTCCGCAGCTTCGCGCCGGAGGCCTTGACCTCGATCGTCCCGTCCGGCTTGACCTGGGCGGTGCCGTTCGCCGGCGTGATCGTCACGGTCGAGTCCGACCCGCCCGAGGCGAGCTTGCCCTCGCCGCCGATCGAGCAGCCGGTCACGAGCAGCGCCACCGCTCCCGTCCCGACCGCGACCACAGGCCCAAACCGACCCTTTGCCACCACTGGCTCCCCCAACCCCATGCGTTCACCCCGTGCAGGTGAAATCTATCTAAGGATGGAGACGCCCTGAATCAGGCACAGGTTCGGACATCAGCGAAGTTTCGCTGGCCAGATGGGTTCGGCGGGGGTCGAAGGAGGGTCAAGCGGGGGTGCGGGGGCCTAGGGCCCGGTCAAGCCGGGAGCGGGGACCGGTCAGGCGCCGACCGCGGGGGCGATCGCGAGGGGCGCCGGCGGGGGCTCGCCGTTGAGGCGGCGGACCAGCCGCTTGAAGCCCCAGACGGAGACCGCGATGCCGATCGCGCCCAGTCCCGCGACGATGCCGGTGCGGATCCACAGGTACATGCCGATCGACTCGTTGAAGAGCATCCAGAGGCTGACGGCCGCGTTCGTGAGCAGCACGCCCGACCACAGCAGCGAGATGCGCAGGAAGAACCGGTGGACCCGCTCGTGCTTGTAGAAGGCGTCGGGGATCGGCGCCATGTCCTTGGCGAGTTTCATCGCGAGCGGCCGCCGGAGCGGCACCGAGGCGAGGAAGGCCATGCTGACCGCGAGCGTGCCGAGGGTCGGCTGGAGGAAGTAGATGACCGCACTGTGCGTGGCGGCGGCGAGGCCCGCGCGCACGGTCACGCCGACCGCGGCGAGCATCAGCATCCCCGACACCGGGTGCCCGCGCACGTACCGGTAGACGATCCCTCCGTACACCCAGGCGACGGCGGCGATGAGCGCGCCGTTGAGGCCGAGGAGCATGAGCGCGGCGTAGAAGACCGCGACAGGGGCGATGACGCCCTCGATGAAGCGCGGGAGCGCGTGCATCAGCAGCGCGGTCACCCGCGGCAGTTCGAAGATGTGGTGGCCGCCCGCGTGCCCCTGGCCGTCCTGCGGCTTGGGCGCCCGCACCAGCCCTGGCGGTTCCGCGGTCATGGTCGCCGGTCCTTCCATCGAGCGTTGTGCTCCCCGGTCGGTGTACATGGACTCGGATGTGCTCACGATTCGCCCCACCGTACGTGAAGATCCGGGCACGTCCGTCCTGTTTCAACGGATTCGTACCTTGCTTCCCTTCCTCCTTAGTTCGGCTCCGGGGCCCCTGTGGTGCGAATCACGGCCGGATCCGGCCACGTCGGACCAGGTCCCACCCGGCTTATTTCCGAGTTTCCGGAGACGTCACGAGGGATTTCTTACGGGTATCGCCAAAGGCTTCTCAGGACTCGGGCGCGGTCGGCTGCACGTCCCTGGCGGCCGCGTAGATCGCCCGCAGCGTGACCGCCACCGAGGGCCTGCGCACGCTGGCGGTGCGGGTCACGGCGTAGACCTCGCGGGCCAGCGTGCACTCGGGGATGCGCCGGACCGCCACGCCCTGGTCGCCCGCCGCGAGCGCCAGCGCCGGCACCGCGGTGATGCCGATACCGCGGGCCACGAGGCTCAGGATCGTGTGGAGGCCTTCGAACTCCCACGGTACGGGCCGGGCGCCGCCGACGGTGTCGAGGAGCCGCTCGACGGCCTGCCGCGACGGCTCCCCCGGCGGCGCCGCCATCCAGGGCTCCTCCCGCAGCTGCTGCAGGTCGACCGGCCGGTCCGGCCGGGACATGGGGTGGGTGTCCGGGACGACCAGGACGAGGGGGTCGCGGCGCAGGTGGAAGAACTCCAGCGCGGCGGGCGACTGGTCGGGGACCTTGCCCGTCCAGTCGTCGATGAGGGCGATGTCGACCTCCCCGTTCTGCACCTGGCGGATCCCGGCGCCGGGCGCGGTCTGCCGCAGCACGAACGTGAGGCCGGGATGGTCGCCGAGGCTGTGCGCCAGCGCGGGGGCGAACGCGACGGCCGCGGTCGGGAACGCGGTGACCACGACCCGTCCCGTGGGCGCGCCGGCCTGGGCGGACAGCTCGGCCTCGGCCGTCTCCACGAGGGCGAGGATCTCCTCGGCGCGCTCGGCGAGCCGGCGCCCGGCGTCGGTCAGCTCCGCGCTGCGGGCCGTGCGGTCCAGCAGCGGCACGCGGGCCTCCCGCTCGAGGGCCGCCAGCTGCTGGGACACCGCCGAGGGCGTGTACCCGAGGGCCGCGGCGGTGGCCGCGATGCTGCCGCGGCGGGCGAATTCGGCGAGCAACCGCAAGCGGCGCAGTTCGAGCATCAGCCCATCTTACGGTCACCATCGGTGAGACTCGCTTGTAATGATGCTAAATGCGGGCAAGAGTTAGTCGAACCCGGCCGGGTCGCACAGACGGGGATTCCACGGTCACCCACCGTGGAACAGCCATGCCCTTTTGGAGCCTTCATGCCTGCCCATAACCAGTCCGCAGCCGTCCGGCCGCTGTCGTTCGAGCCGCGCCCGGTCCCTCTCTCGGCGACGCTCGCGGTCAACGAGGCCATAGCCCGCAAGCGCAGACGGGGCGAACGCGTGCTCCCCCTCGGTTTCGGGGAGGCCGGGATCCCGATACATCCCGCCCTGACCCGCGAGCTCGGCGCGGCCGCCGGCCGGGGCGGCTACGGGCCGGTCGCCGGGACCGCCGCGCTGCGCGCCGCCGCGGCCGGGTACTGGGCCCGGCACGGGCTGCCCACCGATCCGGGCGCGGTCGTCGCGGGCCCCGGCAGCAAGCCGCTGCTGTTCGCCCTGCTGACCGCGCTGGGCGGCGACGTCGTCGTGGCCGCCCCGAGCTGGGTGAGCTACGCGGCGCAGGCGTCGCTGGCGGGCCTGGACCCGATCCGCGTCGCGACCCCGCCGGGCGAGGGCGGCGTCCCGAGCCCCGCCCTGCTGGCCGACGCGGTGGTGCGGGCCCGCGCCCGGGGCCGCGACGTGCGCGCCGTCGTGGTGACGCTGCCGGACAACCCGACGGGGACCATCGCGTCCGAGGCCACCGTCCGGCGGCTGTGCGCGGTCGCGCGCGAGCAGGACCTGGTCGTCATCTCCGACGAGATCTACCGCGACCTCGTGCACGCGCCTGGTGCGGCGGTGCCGAGCCCTGCGCGGTACGCGCCCGAGCGGACCGTCGTGACGACGGCGCTGAGCAAGAGCCTGGCGGCCGGCGGCTGGCGGATCGGGGTGGCGCGGCTGCCGGACGGGCCGTTCGGCCGGGCGCTGCGCGACAGCCTGCTCGGGGTGGCCAGCGAGATCTGGTCCAGCGCCCCGGCCCCCATGCAGCACGCCGCCGCGTTCGCGTTCGCCGAGCCTCCCGAACTGGTCGAGCACGTCGACCGCAGCAGGCGCCTGCACGCCGCGGTCACCGGCGCGGTGGCCGACCGGTTCGCCGCGGCCGGAGCGCGGGTCACGCGTCCGGAAGCGGCCTTCTACGTCTACCCCGACTTCGGCCCGATGCGCGACGCGCTGGAGGCCGACCACGGCATCCGCACGGGCGCCGAGCTCACCCACCTCCTCCTGGAGCGCTACGGAGTGGGCGTCCTGCCGGGCAGCTCCTTCGGGGACGCCCCGACGGCGCTGCGCATGCGGGTCGCACCAAGCCTTCTTTACGGGGAGGACGACGAGCAGCGCCTGGCCGCCCTGGCCTCGCCCTCCCCGGCCTCCCTGCCGTGGATCGCGAGCGCTCTGGACCGGCTCAGCGAGGTGCTCGACGACCTCTCCGCGGGCGTCCCGGCGGGGGCGCCGGCTCTCGCCTGAGGGGGGACAGGGGTCCGCGGGCCGCCCGGTGACGGGACGGTCCGCGGACCCCCTGCGTGAGCCTCCGAGAGCGCACCGTCACGGGGCCGGAACCAGCCGGTCAAAGGATGTGCGTCCGGCCCGACCGGCGCGTATAAGCGTGGTGTAAGGTCCAACGACGCACGGGGCGAACGTCGCGAATCGACCAGCAACAGGCCATCAGGAGTCCTGTCAGCTCCCGCCCGTGGTAAACCCAGGACGAGCGCGAAGTCACGCGGTTATGGAAGAAGGCGAGGGGGCCCGCCATGAGGCATGCACGGGACGGGGCTGCCGCGGCGATGAGCGCCGCTTCCAGGATTCTGGTCGCGCGGGGCAAGAACGAGCCCCAGGAGATGGAGAATCCCGACGTCGCCTGGGGGCAGCGCGCCCGTGACGGGGTGTGGGTCCCGACCAGGGACGGGCAGCGCATCCACCTCGGCATCGACGTCGCGGCGGCCGACACGGTCGCCCAGGTGCTGCGCCCGAGCCTGCGGGTGTTCGTCGGCGTGGACGTCGACACCGACATCGTCGCGCAGACGACGGCGGGCGGCGTGCGGCTGCTCACGGTGATCCACGGCCCCGACGCGCCCACGGAGTTCCGGTTCGCCGTCTCCCTGGCCGACGGGCTCGCGCTGGAGTCGATGCCGTCCGGCGGCTACGACGTCGTGCACCTGCGGTACGGCGCCACGGTGGGCCGGCTCTACAACCCGTGGGCGAGCGACTCGATGTTCCGCCAGGTGAAGGCCGACTACACGCTGGAGGGCTCGGCGGTCACGATGCGCATCCAGCACACCGACGCCTACTACCCGGTCGTCGCCGACCCGCACTACGAGCGCTGACACCGGCGGGAGCCAGGTCAGGAGGGCGGCTTGTCCGCGGCCAAGGGGTCCTCGAAGTCGAGCTCCCGCCCGATCTCGCGGAGCGTCTCGCCGCCGATCCTGCCCTTGCGGTAGAGCGCCTGGAGCCTCGCGCGCTGCGCCCTGACGAGTTCGGTGCGGACGCGGCGACTGTCCGGCGGGCGCCGCTCCTCGCCGCCCTCCCGGTCCAGGAAGTACCGCACGCGTTCGAGCCGCAGTTCCAGCATCTGCCGGAACGCCTCGGCCGTCCGGTCGTCGACCTCCTGCTCCTGGACGAGCTCGTCCAGCCGGGCCAGGGCCGCCTGGAGGCCCGCCTTGCGGGCGAGCATCGACTCGGCCCGCCGCCGCTCCGGCTCGACCAGCCCGAGGCGGCGCAGCAGTACCGGGAGAAGCGGCGCCTGCCCGACCAGTGTGACCAGCACCACGAGCGCGGCGAGCAGGACCAGCAGCCCGCGCTCGGCCCCGAGTCCGATGGGCAGCGACAGCGCGATGGCCATCGAGATCGCGCCGCGCATGCCGGCGAGGCCGATGACGAGCCGCTGCCGCATGCCGATGCCGGCCTGGCTGCGCCGGCCGCCGGGCACGAGCCGGGCGAGCGGCGCGTTGCCGAGCTGCCACAGCAGCCGGGCGCCGATCGCCACGACCGACACCGCGAGCGCGACCGCCGCCACCGTCCCCCAGGTCCGGCCGCCCGGCTCGCGCACGATCTCCCGGATCTCCAGGCCGAGCAGGACGAACAGCGCCGACTCCAGCAAGAACGTGAGGATCCGCCAGAACGTCGAGCCGGCCAGCCGCGAGGCGGGCTGCAGGAACCCCTCCCCGCGGGTGCCGATGGAGAACCCCGCGACGACGGTCGCGAGCACGCCGGAGGCGCCGAGGCGGTCCGCGGGGATGAACGCCACGTAGGGCGTGATGAGGGACACGATGATCTGGCTGACGGGGTCGCTGATCCATCGCCGGATCCGGCGGACGACGATGCCGACGACCAGGCCGTAGGCCACGCCGCCGAGCACGATCTGGGCCACCCGGGCCGCGCCGTGCGCGACGGTGAAACCGGTGCCGAGCGCCTCGACCGCCAGGCCGAAGATCGTCAGCGCGGCGCCGTCGTTGATCAGGCTCTCGCCCTCCAGGATCGTGACCATCCGGGGCGGCGCGCCGAGCCGCTGCATCACCGCCGTCGCCGCCACCGGGTCGGTGGGCGACACGGCCGCGCCGAACGCCAGCGCGGCGGCCCAGCCGACGTCCGGCAGCAGGGCGTGCAGCGTCGCGGCCACCGCGACCGTCGTGACGGTGGTCAGGCCGAACGCCAGGGTGACGATGGGCACGGCGTCGGCGCGGGCCTCGCGCGGGGCGGTGAAGAACGCCGCGTGGTAGAGCAGCGGCGGGAGGAACCCGAGCAGCACCACCTCGGGCGGGACGACCACCGCGGGCAGGGCCGGCACGAACCCGGCCGCCATGCCGAGCAGGACGAGCACGATCGCGTCCGGCACGCGCAGCCGGCCGGCCAGCCCGCGGGCGAGCAGCACGACGACGGCGACGGCCAAGAAGACGATGAACAGCCGGTCCTCCTCCACGGCCATGCTCCTTGCCGGAATGCCGCCGGGTAGTCGCGGCGGCCCGCCGCGGTTGGAACGTTCCGCCTGGATACGGGCCCCGTGGACGCCAGCGCGTCCTGGCGGGGTGGGCGTCGACGTGCGCGGTCTCCGTCATATGGTGGGGGCCACGGGCCGCGTTCCGGCCCCGGCGACGCCGCCGGGCACCCGACCGCCCGGGTCCCCCGAGACTGGAGTCATCGTGATCTTCACTCATGACACCGAGCACGCGCTCGCCGTCGTCGTCGACCTCATCAACACGAGCGCGGCGGCCTCCGGCGCGGAGGAGCTCGGCGGGCTGCCCGGCCTGCGCGAGTTCGTGGACCGCAACGCGTTCAGCGACGTGGGCGAGCTCACCGCGGCCGACCTCGACCGCGTGCTGGAGCTGCGCACCCGCTTCCACTCGGTGTTCCGCGCCGGGGACGTCCCGTCCGCCGTGCAGCGGATCAACGAGATCGTCGGCGAGGTCCGCACCACCCCGCACCTGACCGACCACGACGGCTACGACTGGCACGTGCACTTCTTCGCGCCGGGCGCGCCCCTCGGCGAGCACCTGGCCGCCGACTGCGGCATGGCGCTGGCCTACGTGGTGGCGGCCGGCGAGCTCGACCGGCTCCGCACCTGCGAGGCGCCGGACTGCTCACGGGTCCTGGTCGACCTGTCCCGCAACCGCTGCCGCCGCTACTGCGACAGCCGCACCTGCGGCAACCGCATGCACGTGGCCGCCTACCGAGCCCGCCAACGCGAAGCCGCTCCGAGTTGATCTCAGCCGGCGAGGTGGGCGACCTGGGTCAGGGCGCGGCGGGCGGCGGGGACGTCGTGGACGCGGAAGACGCGGGCGCCGAGGAGGGCGGAGACCGCGAGGACGGCCATGGTGCCGACGCCGCGCTTGTCGACGGGGCGGCCGAGCGTCTCGCCGATGAAGTCCTTGTTGGACACCGCGACCAGGACCGGCCAGCCGGTGGCGCTCAGCTCGCCGAGCCGGCGGGTGATCTCCAGTGACTGGCGGGTGTTCTTGCCGAAGTCGTGGGCGGGGTCGATGAGGATCGCGTCGCGGCGCACCCCGAGGGACGCGGCGCGCTCGGCCTCGGCGGTCACGTGCCCGATGACGTCCGCCACGACGTCGTCATAGCCGATCCGGTGGGGGCGGGTGCGGGGCGCGAGCGCGCCGGCGTGGGAGCAGACGAGCCCGATGCCGTGCGCGGCGGCGACCTCGGCGAGCCGGGGGTCGGGCCCGCCCCAGGTGTCGTTCAGCAGGTCGGCGCCGGCCCGCGCCACCTCCTCGCCGACCTCGGCGCGCCAGGTGTCCACGCTGATCACGACGCGGGGGTACCGCTCGCGGACGGCCGCGACCAGGCCGACGACGCGGCGCAGCTCCTCGTCGACGCCGACCTCCTGGCCGGGGCCGGCCTTCACGCCGCCGATGTCGACGATGTCGGCGCCGGCCTCCACGGCCCGGCCGACGGCGGCGAGGGCAGCGTCGAAACCGTAGGTGGCGCCCCGGTCGAAGAACGAGTCGGGTGTGCGGTTCACCACGGCCATGATCGCGTGGGGGCCGATGTCGCGCCCGTTCAGCCGCAGCGGCGGTGCGTCCGGTGACCTCATGATGGATCTCACGGTGGCACACCGGCGGCCCGGCGGGCGAACCAGAAGGGAATTCGGTTCAAACCGTGCCCTCCCTCGTCATGGACACGGCCTGGTCGGTAACCTCATAAGTCACGCTCGTTGCGGGTTTGCACCCGTGGTGGGCCCGCGTCGGACCTATTTCAGCCATGGAGGATCCGCTGTCCAGGCGAGCACTCATCACCGGCATCACCGGACAGGACGGCTCGTATCTGGCCGAGCATCTGCTTGAGCTGGGATACGAGGTCTGGGGCCTGGTGCGGGGGCAGGCGAACCCCCATGTGTCGCGGCTGCGCAAGCACATCGGCGACGTGCAGATCACCACCGGGGACCTGCTGGATCAGGGCAGCCTGATCTCGGCGGTGGAGCGGGTGCAGCCCGACGAGGTCTACAACCTCGGCGCGATCTCCTACGTGCCGATGTCGTGGCAGCAGGCCGAGCTGACCGCCGAGGTCACCGGGATGGGTGTGCTCCGCATGCTGGAGGCGATCCGGGTGGTGTCGGGGATCAGCACCTCCCGTACGCCGGGCGGCGAGCAGATCCGCTTCTACCAGGCGTCGTCCTCGGAGATGTTCGGCATGGTCCGCGAGACGCCGCAGAACGAGAAGACCCCGTTCCACCCGCGCAGCCCGTACGGGGTGGCGAAAAGCTACGGGCACTACATCACGCAGAACTACCGCGAGTCCTACGGGATGTTCGCGGTGAGCGGGATCCTGTTCAACCACGAGTCGCCGCGCCGGGGCGCCGAGTTCGTGACGCGGAAGGTGTCGCTGGGCGCCGCCCGCATCAAGCTGGGGCTGGCCACCGAGCTGCGCCTCGGCAACCTCGACGCCCGGCGCGACTGGGGCTACGCGGGCGACTACGCCCGCGCGATGCGCATGATGCTGGCCCAGGACTCCCCCGAGGACTACGTCATCGGGACGGGCCATACCCAGTCGGTGCGGGAGCTGGTGGAGTTCGCGTTCCGCACCGCGGGCCTGAACTGGGAGGACCACGTCGTCCTGGACGCCAGGTACACGCGCCCGGCCGAGGTCGACCTGCTGTGCGCCGACCCGAAGAAGGCCCGCGAGCAGCTCGGCTGGGAGCCCGAGGTGACCTTCGAGGGGCTGGTGACCATGATGGTCGAGTCGGACCTGAGGCTGCTGTCGCGGTCGGCGCGTCCCGAGGACGAGCCGTTCAGCCCCGACCACTGGTGATGCGGTGACCGCGGGCGTGGCACGATTCAGGTATGGCCACATGTGAGCACGTGCAGTCCCTCGCGGCGGAGGACCCCTCCCCGAACACCCCGCAGGGGTGCGAGGACTGCCTCCGGGAGGGCACACGCTGGGTCCACCTCCGGCTCTGCCTGAGCTGCGGGCACGTCGGATGCTGCGACTCCTCCCCCAGGCGGCACGCCACCGCGCACTTCGAGAAGGAGGGGCACCCCATCGTCCGGTCGTTCGAGCCGGGCGAGGACTGGCGGTGGTGCTTCGTCGACGAACTGATCGTCTGATGCCCGACGTCCGGCTGGGCACCGGCCCCGGACGCTGGATCCTGCTGGCGACGGTGCTCGGGTCGAGCGTGGCGATGCTCGACGCCACCGTCGTGAACGTGGCGCTGCCGAGGCTGGCCCGCGACCTGAACGCCGACATGGCCGGCCTGCAGTGGACGGTGAACGCCTACACGCTCACGCTCGCGGGGTTCATCCTGCTCGGCGGCTCCCTCGGGGACCGGTTCGGGCGCCGCCGGGTCTTCCTCGTCGGCGTGGTGTGGTTCGCGGTCGCCTCGGTGCTGTGCGGCGCGGCGCCGGACATCGGGACGCTGATCGTGGCGCGGGCGCTGCAGGGCGTGGGCGGGGCGCTGCTCACCCCCGGGTCGCTGGCGATCATCCAGGCGTCGTTCACGGCCGACGACCGCCCGCGCGCGGTCGGCGCCTGGTCGGGCCTCGCCGGCGTCGCGGGCGCGGTCGGCCCGTTCGTGGGCGGCTGGCTGGTCGAGGCGGCGGGATGGCGGTGGGTGTTCCTGCTGAACGTGCCGCTCGCCGCGGTCGTGGTGCTGGTCGCGGTCCGGCACGTCCCGGAGAGCGTCGACCCGGAGGCCCGCGGGCGCTTCGACGTGCTCGGCGCGGCCTTGGCGGCGGGGGCCCTGGCGGGGACGACGTACGCGCTGACCGAGGCGCCGGGCGGGGGCGCGCCTCCGCCCGTGATCGCCACCGCCGCGATCGCGGGGCTGGCCGCGGCCGTCGCGTTCGTGCTGGTCGAACGGCTGCGCGGCGGGCGGCGGCTGCCGGCCGGGCGGGCGCGCCGGGAGGCGCCCCAGCCGATGCTGCCGCTGGACGTGTTCGCCTCGCGGCAGTTCTCGGCCGTCAACGTCGTCACGTTCATCATGTACGGCGGGATGGGCGTGTTGTTCTTCCTGTTCGTGCTGAACCTCCAGGTCGTCGGCGGGTTCTCGCCCATCGCGGCCGGGACGGCGCTGCTGCCGGTCACGGTGCTGATGCTGCTGCTGTCCGCGCGCGCGGGCGCCCTCGCGCAGAAGATCGGCCCGCGGCTGCCGATGACCGCGGGGCTGCTGGTGGCGGCCCTCGGGATGCTCCTGGTGGGCCGGATCGGCGCGGGCGCCTCCTACGTCCGGGACGTCCTGCCGGCCGTGGTGGTGTTCGGGCTGGGCCTCGCGGCGGTGGTCGCGCCGCTCACCGCCACCGTCCTCGCCACCGCCGACGTCCGCCACGCGGGCGTGGCCAGCGGCGTCAACAACGCCGTGGCGCGGGCCGCCGGGCTGCTCGCGGTGGCGGCGATCCCGCCGCTGACGGGGCTGACGGGCGACGCCTACACCAACCCGGTCACCTTCTCGCACGGGTTCCGCCTGGCGATGATCACGTGCGCCGCGCTCCTGGCGGCCGGAGCGGTGCTGTCCTTCCTCACGGTCGGCAGTGACGCGCTGCGGACGCCGTCCGGCGAACCGGTCGAGCCGGAATGCCCGCGCCAGTGCGGGGTCGGCGCGCCGCAGCTGCAGCCCGAGCCGGAGACCGTCCCGGCCGAGCGCGCCGGCGGGGCGGCCCCCGAGACCAGGACCTGACCGCCGCACCGGTCCGCTGATTCCCGGTCCGGATCCGGCTATGTCCAGGACCGGAGCGGTTCGTTGGCATACGGTCGGTGCATGAATCTGCGGCAGCTGCGCTATGTCGTGGCGACCGCCGACCACGGCACGATGACGTCGGCGGCCCAAGCCCTCTACGTGGCCCAGCCCGCGCTGTCGCGGGCCGTCCGCGAGCTGGAGCGCGAGCTCGGCCTGGAGCTGTTCGCGCGGTCCGGCCGGGGCGTCGTCCTCACCCCCGCCGGCGAGCAGGTCGTCCGGCAGGCCAGGGTCGCGCTGGGCGCCGTCGACGCGATCGAGGGGCTGGCGGTCAACCGGGCCGACGGGCGCGGCGCGGAGCTGCGGATCGCGGTCACCGCGTCGCTGGAGCCGGAGCTGACCGGGGGCCTCATCCCGCGCTTCGCCCGGAACCAGCCGGCCGTGCGGGTCCGGGTGGTCCGCTGCGCGGACCGCGACCAGATCGCGGCGGCGCTGCGGACGGGCCGCGCCGACCTGGCGCTGACCGACCTGCCCGTCCCCGGCGACATGACCGCGCACCCGTTCGAGCAGCGCGAGGTGGTGCTGATCTCCCCGCCCGCGCTGAAGGTCCGCGAACCGGTGCCGCCGGCCGCGCTGGACGGCATGCGGCTCGTGCTGCCCGCCCGCGGCGGAGCCCGCCGGGCCGAGATCGACACGATGCTGCGGCGGATCGGCGCGCGGCCGGTCGCCGCGGTGGAGTCGGACGAGCGCGGCGCCTGGCTCGGCTGGGTCCGCGCCGGACGGGGCTCCTTACTCTGGTACCGGAACCAGATCGACGACACCGAAGGGGTGACGGTCCGGTCGTTCATGCCGCCGCTCACCCGCATGATCGGGCTCGTGCACGCGCACCGCCGGCTGCCTCCCGCCGCCCGCGACTTCCTCGCCTTCGCCAAGGAGGCGCCCCGCGACCACCCCGCCCGCTGACCGCTCCCCCGAGCGCTCCCCCCGCCCCTCCGGCCGGAGCCCGCCGCCCGGCGCCGGACCGGCCCGGACATGCCATGATTCGGCGGGTGGATACGACGCACGCGCTCTGGCTGCTGGCCGTACCGGTCAGCGCCCTGATGGTGGCCGCGGGGGCCCGGCGGATCGGGCTCTCGGCACCGCTGGTCCTGGTGATCGCCGGACTCGGCCTCTCCTTCGTCCCGGGCGTTCCGGAGTTCGAACTCGACCCGGAGTTCGTCCTGTTCGTGTTCCTGCCGCCGCTGCTGTTCTCGGCGGCCTGGAACAGCTCGTTCACGAACATGCGCGAGAACGTCTGGTCCATCGGCCTGCTGTCGGTCGGCCTCGTGCTGTTCACCACGTTCGCCGTGGGGTACGCGGCGTCGCTGCTCGTCCCCGACCTGCCGCTGGCGGCGGCGTTCGTGCTCGGCGCGATCGTGGCGCCGCCGGACGCGGTCGCGGCGGTGAGCATCGCGCAGCGCCTCGGCCTGCCCCGGCGGACGGTGACCGTCCTGGTGGGCGAGAGCCTGTTCAACGACGCGACGGCGCTGACCGCGTTCCGGGTGGCGCTGATCGCGGCGACGGGCGCCGGGTTCACGCTCGCGGAGGGCGTCGGGCGCTTCCTGTTCGCCGCCGTCGTGGGCGCGGCGGTCGGGCTGCTGCTCGGTCCGCCGCTGCACTGGCTGCGGACCCGGCTGAACGACCCGCTGGTGGAGAACGGCGTCGCGCTGGTGGCGCCGTTCGCCGGCTACCTCCTCGCCGAGAGCGTGCACGCCTCCGGGGTGATCGCCGTGGTGGTCAGCGGGCTGTACCTCGGCAACCGGGAGACCCAGTCCGCGGCGGTGACCAGGCTGATCGGGCACTCGTTCTGGAAGGTCATGGTCTTCGTCCTGGAGTCGGTGGTCTTCCTGCTGATCGGCCTCCAGCTCCCGCCGGTCGTCAACGCGCTGTCCGGGCGGAGCTGGCAGCAGCTGGCCTGGTGGGCGATCGCGGTGTTCGCCGTCACGGTCGCGGCCCGGTTCGCGTGGGTGTTCCCCGCCTCGCAGCTCCCGCGGCTGCTGTCGCGGCGGGAGCGGGAGCTGCCGAACCTGGGCTGGCGCGGCCTGGTCGTGATCTCGTGGGCGGGGATGCGGGGGGTGGTCTCGCTCGCCGCCGCGTTCGCCGTCCCGTTCCTGATCTCGGGCGGCAGGCCGTTCCCCGGACGCGATCTGATCCTCTTCCTGACGTTCACGACCGTCCTCGGGACGCTGCTGGTGCAGGGGCTGACGTTCCCGGCGCTGATCCGCGCGCTCCGGATCGGCGGGGACCGGGAGCGCTACGCCGACACCGTCGCCCTCGCGGGCGCCCAGCACGCGGCCGCGCAGGCCGCCCTGGAGCGCCTGGAGGAGCTGGACGCCGAGGAGCGGCTCGACCCGTCGGTGGTGGAGCGGCTCCGCCGGCTCGCCGAGCACCGGCAGCTGCGCGCCTGGGAGCGGCTCGGGGGCGGGACGGGGCCGGAGGGCGAGGAGGTGCCGACGGCCACGTACCGGCGGCTGCGGCGCGAGATGCTGATGGCCGAGCGCCGGGTCTTCGTCCGGATGCGGGACGAGCGCCGCATCGACGACGAGGTGCTGGCCAGCGTCATGTGGGAGCTGGACCTGGAGGAGGTCGCGCTCAGCCGCGACTAGCGGGAGCGGGACGCTGCCCCGGCCACGGTCGCGCCGTGGCCGAGGCGCCGGTTCCGGTCAGACCGCCCCGTTGAGGGGCTGCTCGGGCAGCTGGACGGCGTAGGACTCCTTCACCACGTCGAGGTGGTGCCAGGACTCCCGCACCGTCACCCCGGACACCGACCGGATGGCGTCGAACACGGCCACCAGCTCGGCCCGGGAGGCCGCTTCGACCTGCCCGACGATGTCGTAGCGGCCGAAGCCGGTCGCCAGGTAGCGGACGCCGTCCTGGGCGGCGACCGCCTCGGCGATCTTGCGCAGCCCGCCCGTCACCACCAGCCCGAACCCGCCGAGCTCGGCGGCTCCGAGCGCCAGCGGGTCGGCCAGCCCGGTCACCTGGATGACGCCCGTGCGCATGAGCCTGACCACCCGGGCCCGGGTGGCGGCCTGCGAGAGGCCGATCACGTGCGCGAGCCGGGTGTAGGGCGCGCGCCCGTCGCGCTGCAGCTCGTGCAGCAGCCGCCAGTCGATGTCGTCGAGGGTGACCTCGCCGAGCTCGCGCACCACCGCGTGCGTGTCGCGCACGGTGGCCACCGACCGGAACACCTCGGCCGCGCGCACGCCGGCGACGGACCTGATGTGGTCCACCTCGGCGGCGAGCGCGGCGTCGTCGCGGGTGCGCACCTGCGCGACCAGGTCGTACGGGCCCGCGGTCAGCGCGGTGAAGCTGACGGCGGTGCGCTCGGCGACGCTCTCGGCCACCTCCCTCGCCGACCCGTCCACGGTGACCGACACGTGCCCGATCGCCTCCGCACCGACGACGGCGGCGTGCACGATGCCGACGACGCGGACGACCTGCGTTT
Source organism: Spirillospora sp. NPDC049024 (assembly GCF_040649235.1). NCBI lineage: Bacteria > Bacillati > Actinomycetota > Actinomycetes > Streptosporangiales > Thermomonosporaceae > Spirillospora > Spirillospora sp. NPDC049024. The sequence goes on along the minus strand of NZ_JBEZFD010000018.1, from coordinate 15,903 downwards.
CGAGAAGGTGCTGCACCCGTGCCCGCACCGCCGTGCGGGAAAGCCCGACGCGATCGGCCAGCGCCTGGAACGTCGCCCGGCCATCCCGCTGGAGCTCGCGGACGAGCACGGCGTCGACCGCATCCAGCACGGCTCTCCTCCTCGACATGTGATGAATCGTTTCGCCAGCAACTGCAAGATCATTCCATTTCAGGACGGTATGACGTCAAATATTGATCTTGCTCGTGTTCGCCCGCCCCGGCGGCCGTCAAAGCGTCGGTGAGCGGTTCCGGGCGGCGACGTTTCGGATGCCGCACAAACCGGTTCAAAAGCGCAACGCTGCCGGGACCGCACCGCGCACGGCGCGGCGGAGACGGGGGCGGCGGGCGCGCCGGACGGCCGTCCCCGCTCCGGTGCTCGCCGCCCGGCCGGGGCGGCCCGCGGCGCGGGCGGGCATGGCCGACCGGGTCCACGTGCGTGACCTGCATGCGCTTCTCCCGGTGTTCTGCTGACCCACCCCCAACGGCGGATCGGCCGTCCGCGCGAGGCACATGTAAGAAAAGTGCATCGGGGGCGCAGTTACGTCAAGAGGTAACTTTACAGAGAGCCAAGCCTCACGTTGCACCGTTTTCGAGCAGGCGCACGGACCCACTTTCCGTTATGCCTGGAAGAGGGCGGGAGAGGGGCCGGAGACGACACTCGACGCCCCCGGGGGACACAGTGTCATCACCCCTGGTCACGGCATTGCCCGCGACATCCCGGGCGCTCCGCGGCGCCCGGCCCGGACGTTCCTGGCGGGAGCATCGCCGGGTATGGCTGACAATGTACGGTGGCCCAGCCACTGCGAACGCGATTGGTGTGTAGTACAGCCGTGCACCTGCTGAACGGTGAGCGTTCCGCTCACGACCTCACCTACAACGACGTCTTCATGGTCCCCCGCCGGTCCTCGGTCGGGTCGCGCCTGGACGTCGACCTGTCCACCTCGGACGGCAGCGGGACGACCGTCCCGCTCGTGGTGGCCAACATGACGGCCGTGTCCGGCCGCAGGATGGCCGAGACCGTCGCCCGGCGCGGCGGCATGGCGGTGCTCCCGCAGGACATCCCCGTCGAGGTGGTCGCCGAGGTCATCTCCTGGGTGAAGAAGCGGGACCTGGTCGTGGACACCGCGATCCGGCTGGACCCCTCCAGCACGGCCGGCGACGCGCTGGCGCTGCTGCCGAAGCGCGCCCACAACGCCGTGATCGTCGTCGAGGACGACCGTCCGGTGGGCGTCGTCACCGAGGCCGACTGCATGGGCGTGGACCGGTTCGCCCAGCTCCGCGACATCATGTCCCGCGACCTGGTCACGCTGCCCGCCGGCGTCGACCCGCGGGAGGCGTTCAACCGGCTGCACGAGCGCGGCCACCGCCTCGCCCCCGTGGTGGACGCCGACGGCCGCCTCGCCGGCGTCCTCACCCGCACCGGCGCGCTGCGCGCCACGCTCTACCGGCCGGCCGTGGACGCCGGGGGCCGACTGCGCGTCGCGGCGGCGGTGGGCGTGAACGGCGACGTGGCCGGCAAGGCCGCGGCGCTGCTGGAGGCCGGCGCCGACCTGATCGTCGTCGACACCGCGCACGGCCACCAAGACAAGATGATCAGTGCGCTCGGCGCGGTCCGGGCGCTGGACCCCGCCGTCCCGGTCGCCGCGGGGAACGTGGTGACCGCCGAGGGCACCCGCGAGCTGATCGAGGCGGGCGCCGACATCGTCAAGGTCGGGGTGGGCCCCGGTGCGATGTGCACGACCCGGATGATGACCGGCGTCGGCCGCCCTCAGTTCTCCGCCGTTCTGGAGTGCGCCGCGGAGGCGCGCCGGCTCGGCCGCCACGTGTGGGCGGACGGCGGCGTCCGGCACCCGCGCGACGTCGCGCTGGCGCTCGCGGCGGGCGCGGCGAACGTGATGGTCGGATCGTGGTTCGCCGGCACCTACGAGTCGCCGGGCGACCTGCAGCGGGCCGCGGACGGGCGGCTCTACAAGGAGAGCTTCGGGATGGCGTCCGCCCGTGCGGTGCGGCTGCGCACCGCCGAGGACTCCCCCTTCGACCGGGCCCGCAAGGCGCTGTTCGAGGAGGGCATCTCCACCTCCCGGATGTTCCTGGACCCGCAGCGGCCCGGCGTGGAGGACCTGATCGACTCGATCGTGGCGGGACTGCGCAGCTCGTGCACCTACGCGGGCGCCCGGACCCTGGAGGAGTTCCACGAGCGCGCCACGATCGGGATCCAGAGCCCGTCCGGCTACGCCGAGGGCAAGCCGCTGTCCAGCAGCTGGTAAAGGGCGCCTCCTCCGGGCCGCCGGGCGGCCCCGCATTTCGCGACACGCCGCCGCCTTCGCACCCCGCTCAGGCCTCCGACCTGCACGCTCTTACGTCAGGAACGGAGTGGGGGTCTCCGTCCCTGGAGGGGGCGCAGCATGTTCGACGGCGGGCCGATCGGGGCCGGGGCGCGGCCGCTGCCGGAGGACCCGCCGCGCCCCGCGGCGCGCGAGCGCCGGGCGCGGGAGGAGGCGCTGCGGGAGCTGGCCGAGGCGCTGCTGATCGCCGCGGTGTCCCCGGCGCTGCCGGGCATCGCGCACCTGCGGGCCGGGCGCGTCCGGTCCGGGGCGGCGCTGCTGGCGTTCCAGGCGGTGGCGCTGACGGCGGCGGCCGTCGCCGCCGGGCACGGCCGGCCGCTGCTCTCGCAGGCGGCGGCGCGGCCCGGGTGGCTGATGGCGCTGACGGCCGGCTGCGTGGCCGTCGCGGCGCTGTGGGCGGGGCTGATCGTCCACTCCTACGCCGTCCTGCTCCCGGACGGGCTGACGCCGCTGTGGCGGCTCGCGGGCGGCACCACGGTGTCGGTCCTGTGCCTGCTGGTGATCGTCCCGCCGCTGACGGCCGCCCACGCGGTGGCGCCCTGCCCGCTCGGCGACCGCCGCCCGCCCGGAGATCATCGGCCGCACGTTGATCATCCGTCCGGCCCCCCGGAGGGCGGCGGATTCACTATCCTGTCGATCTGCAACAAAGGCCACATCCGCTCGCATGCGATCGACTCTTACGCAACCTTTGCCCGGTTCGACGCGTCAATAATGTGAGCCGAGGCTTAATTCACCGTGGGTGGGAATCGGAGCGTACATGGGTCGGTCGCCGAGTGGGCGTGCCCCGGACAGGGACGATGAGGGTACCTCCGGCGGAGCCGGGGGCCTTCCCCGCGCGCTGGCGCTGACGCTCGCGTCCGCCCTGGTCTGGGGTGTCGCGCACTTCGTCACGGGACGCCGGATCGCCGGCGGGCTGCTGCTCGCCCTGTACGCGGCGATGCTCGCCGCGCTGGCGGGCGCCGCCACCGTGTACCGCTCCGACCTGGTCCACTACGCCGTCCAGCCCGCGGTGCTGCAGCGGGCCTCCGCCGCGATCGTCGCGCTCGGCCTGGTCTGGGTCCTCGTCGTCGTCCGCTCCTACCTGCTGCTGCGCCCGGCGCGGCTCGCCGCGGGCGCCCGCACGCTCGGCGCGGCGGCCGTCGCGGTGATGTGCTTCGCCGTCGCGGTGCCGGTGGCGTGGTCGGCGCACAGCACCTACGTGTACCGGGACGCGCTGACCAGCATCTTCCGCACCGGCAGCGAGAACGGCAAGCCCGTCGACACCGAGGACCCCTTCAACGGGCAGTCCCGCGTCAACATCCTGCTGCTCGGGGGCGACTCCGCCGCCGACCGCACCGGCGTGCGCACCGACAGCGTGACGCTCGCCAGCGTCGACACCAAGACGGGCGACACGGTGCTGCTGAGCCTGCCGCGCAACCTGGAGAAGTTCCCGATGCCGCCCGGCCCGGCCCGCGACCGGTTCCCCTACGGCTTCACCGGCGACGGCCCGCAGAACCCGGGCCTGCTGAACGAGGTCTACGAGTACGCCGAGAACCACCCCGACGTGGTGCCCGGCGTCGCCAAGAACCGCCGCGGCCCCGAACTGCTGAAGGCCACCGTGGCCGGCATCCTCGGCCTGCGCGTCGACTACTACATCCTCGTCGACATGTTCGGCTTCGCCGACATCGTCGACGCCATGGGCGGCGTCAAGCTCAAGATCACCGAGCCGATCCCGTACGGGCTGCAGGGCGGCGTCCTGCAGCCCGGGTACCGGACGCTGAAGGGCAAGGAGGCCCTCTGGTACGGGCGGTCCCGCACCAACAGCAGCGACTACGTCCGGATGAGCCGGCAGAAGTGCCTGATGCGGGCGATCGCCGAGCAGGCCGACCCGCAGACGGTGCTCACCAGCTTCGACAAGCTCGCCGCGGCGGCCAAGCGGACGCTGTCGACCGACATCCCGCAGGAGCTGCTGCCCGCGCTGATGAAGCTGTCGAACCGGGTCAAGAACGGCGCGCAGATCAGGAGCCTGCAGTTCGTCCCGCCGCTGATCTTCTCCGGCAACCCGGACTTCCACAAGATCCGCGAGCTGGCGGCCGACGCCGTCAACAGCGACCCCCGGCAGGTCGGCGCCAAGCCGAGCGGCTCGCCGTCCGCCTCGCCCAGCGCGTCGCCGGACGAGCCGGACGGCGGCGAGTCGCCCAAGCCGAGCTCCAAGCCGGTGTCGCTGGAGAGCAGCTGCCCCTGACCGGCCGGACCGGCCCGCTGCCCGCGCCGCCACGGCGGCGGTCCTGACCCGCGTGGTTTGTCCTTCCTGGTCCGGGGAGGGGGGATCATTGAGGAAGAACCCCTACTTCGAAGGACTGGTGCGGTGCCTCGGATCCACGGCTGCGACGCCTTCCGCGTGCGGATGCCGCGCGGGCGGCGGCCGGAGAGCGTCCTCGTCCGCCTCTCCGGCGGCGGCGCCGTCGGCTGGGGCGAGATGGCCGTCCCGGCCGGGGACGCGGACTCCGGCGCGGCGTGGGCGGACATCGAGACGCGGATGGGGCCGGCCCTCATCGGGCTCGACTGGGACCGTCCCGAGGACGTGTCCGCCGCCGCCGACCTCGGCGCGCGCGAGGCCGCGGCGGCCGTCGACACGGCCTGCTGGGACCTGTGGTGCCGGATGCGGGGCCTGCCGCTCGCGCACGCGCTCGGCGGCACCCGCACCTCCATCGTGACGGGCGCGCGGATCTCCCCCGAGCCGGCGCTCGACACGGTCACCGCGCGCGTCAACAAGGCCGTTGGAGCGGGCCACACCCGGGTCACGCTGGACATCAGGCCCGGGTGGGACATCGAGCCCGTCCGCGCCGTCCGGCAGGCGTACCCGGCGCTGGCGCTCGTCGCGGACGCCGGCCACGCCTACACCGAGTCGCCCGAGCACCTGGCCGTCCTGGAGGCGCTGGACGCCTACGGCCTGGCGGCGATCGAGCGCCCGTTCCCTGCGGGCGACCTGGCCGCGCACGCCCGGCTCCAGTTGCGGGTCGGCAGCGCCGTGGCCCCGGACGTGGGAGACCTGGAGACTTTGGACGCGGCCCTGGCGCTGGAGGCGGGCCGGGCCCTGCACCTGCGGCTCGACCGGCTCGGCGGGCTCACCGCGGCCCGCAGCGCCCACGACCTCGCGTACGCGGCGGGCTGGGACGTGTGGTGCAGCGGCTGCGGCGCGTTCGGCATCGGGCAGGCGGCCGCGGTCGCGCTCGCGGCGCTGCCGGGGTGCACGCTGCCCAGCGACGTGTCCGACCCGGCCGGAGGGCCGGTGTTCGTGACGCCGCCGGTGCGTTCGTCCGGCGGCGTCGTCGGGGTCCCGCTCACGCAGCCGGGGCTCGGCCACGAGGTCGACGAGGCGCGCATCGAGCGGCTGGCCACACGACGCATGCGCCTGTCGACGTGACGTCCGCCCCGGTCTGGGTGGTGGCGGGGCCGCCCGGCTCCGGGAAGACCACGGTCTCGGACCTGCTGCTGCGAAGGCTGCGGCCCGTACCGGCGCTGCTGGACAAGGACACGATGTTCGGGCCGTTCGTGGCGGCGACGCTCGCGGCGTCCGGCCGCGATCCCGGCGAGCGCGAGGGCGCCTGGTACGACGCGCACGTCAAGCCGCACGAGTACGCCGGGATGACCGCCACGGCGCGGGAGATCCGGTCGCACGGCTGCCCGGTGCTGCTGAGCGGCCCGTTCACCGGTCAGATCCGGGACGCGGCGCGCTGGACGGAGTGGGTCGCGTCCCTGGGCGGACCGCCGGTGCACCTGGTCTGGATCAGGACGGACGCCGCGACCCTCCGGCGGCGCCTGGAGGAGCGGGGGTCGCCCCGCGACACCGGCAAGCTGGCGGCGTTCGACGCGTTCGTCGCCCGGATGCTGCCCGGGACGCCGCCTCCGGTGCCCCATACGGCCGTGGACAACCGGCTCGACGCCCCCGTGCCGCTGGAGGCGCAGCTGGACGCGCTGGCCGGATGACGCTCTGGCGGAGACCCCGCGGTCTCCGCCAGATGGCCGCCGCCCGCCGGACGGACCGCCGGCCGGCAAGGCCGTCGCGCGTCAGCCGTTGATGTTGATGTTGATATTGGTGTTGGTGTTCTCGTCGCAGTCGTGGTGGTGGCCGTGGTGGTGGCCATGGTGGTCGCCATGGCCCCCCATCACCTGGGCGTACGACGTGGCCGACGCGATGGCGTCCGGGCCGGTGGAGGCCGACGCCGTGGCGCTCAGGCCGGCGATCCCGGCCAGGGTCGCCCCGGAGGCGAGAACCACAACCGCAAGAATCCTCTTCATGATCATCCCTTTCGCTCCGGTATCCGGTGCTTGCGTCGCGATCCTTCCCGCCCCCTCTCGTTCCGTAACGTAACGACTACTAACAGTGAGCAAAGGCGCCGGTTGGGGGATTCAGTGGGACTTGGGGCGTCCAGGAAGCGCCGCACAGCGGGGCGCCGGCGGCCCCGGACCCGCCGGCCTCCTGGCCTGGGCGTCGCCTCAGTGCTCGGAGGGGTACTGCGGAGGCGGGGGCATGTACTGCTGCGGCGGCGGATACTGCTGCGCCGGAGGCTCGTACGGGGCGGACTGGGCGAACCGGCCGGGCTGGGCGTAGGGGTCGGGCTGGGCGTAGGGGTCGTAGGACGGTGCGGGCGGCGGAAGGGCGGGCTGCTCCGGCTGCGGGGGCAGCGCCTGGCGCCGGGCCGCCCGGCGCTCCTGGTAGGCGCTCCTGAGCCGGCCGCCGACGCGCTTGCCCGCGTCGCCCACCTGCTGCGCCCTTTCGCCCTGCATCGCGCCCTGCACGCGGGCGGCGGAGCGCCGGCCCAGGTCCTGCACCTGCCGGGCGCGCTCCGACTGCAGCGCGCGCTGCATCGCTTCGGCCTGGGCGAGGCGGGCCGCGTTCTCCCGCACGGCCTGGCCCGCGACCTGGCCCGCCGCCTGCGTGCCGTCCCAGGCGATGACGGCGCCCTGCCGCGCGGCCGCGGCGGCGCGCCGGTAGCCGTCCGCGCGGACCAGGACCGTCCCCGCCAGCAGGTCGGCGAGGCCGCGGCGCCGGGCGCCGAGGAGCGTCGGCGCGCTGTTGGCCAGGAAGACCGCGACGGCCGCCAGCCACAGCACGAGGGAGAGGAAGAAGAGGCCGTGCAGAAGGAGGATCCACGCGGCGCAGTACAGGCCGGTGCCGCCCGCCGTCGTCGCCAGCGAGCGGCGCAGCGCCCTGGACTTGGCCGACTTGACGGACCCGGCGGACCCGGCGTGCTCCACGCGCAGGTCGAGGACGGCCTTGCCGAGGGTCCGGCCCGCGAAGGCCTGCCCCGCGAACTGGTGGAGGAACTCGATCAGGATGAGCAGCAGCAGCGCCTGCTCGATGGCGCTGACGACCGTGTTCCAGAGGCCCATGCCGAAGTCCTCGGCGGCCTGCTGGACGTCGCCGCCCGTCAGCAGGAGCCCGCCCGCCGACGACAGCACGTCGCCCCAGAGCCCGTCGCCGAGCAGCCCGTTCAGCCGTCCCCACGTCATCATGCCGAGGAGGACCGCGGCGCCGATGAGGAGTCCGGTGTCGATGCCCCAGGCCGCCAGGCGGCGGCCGCGGGGGGCCGCGGCGGAGGGCGGCGCCGGTGGCGGGGCGGGCGGCACGGGCTCGGCGGCGGGCGGCGGAACGGGCGGCGGACCGTACACGTGAGTCCCTCGGGTGGCGGTCTTCTGTTTGATCAAGCGCGGGGAACGCCAGGAGTCTAGGCCGCCCGCTCCCGGCGCCGCCACCGCAATGTCAGTAGGACTTGGGGAGCCCCAGGGAGTGCTGCGCGACGAAGTTGAGGATCATCTCGCGGCTGACCGGAGCGATGCGCATGAGCCGGACGACCCCCGCCAGCATCCCGACGCCGTACTCGGTGGTGAGGCCGTTTCCGCCGTGGGTCTGGATGGCCTGGTCGACGCAGTGGATCGCGGCTTCGGCGGTGGCGTACTTGGCCATGTTCGCCGCCTCGCCCGCGCCCATGTCGTCGCCCTCGTCGTACAGCCAGGCGGCCTTCTGCCCCATCAGCCGGGCCAGCTCCAGCTCGATCTTGGCGGCGGCGAGCGGGTGCGCGAGGCCCTGGTGCGCGCCGATCGGCGTCCTGAACACCTGCCGCGTCTTCGCGTAGTCCGTCGCCTTGCCGAGGGCGAGCCGCCCGATCCCGGCGCCCATCGCCGCGGCCATGATGCGTTCGGGGTTGAGGCCGGCGAACAGCTGCAGCAGGCCGCCGTCCTCGTCTCCGACGAGCGCGTCGTAGGGCAGCCGGACGTCGTCGAGGTGGCAGATGAACTGCTTCTCCGGCGACACGATCTCCATGTCGATGGGCGTGAAGGTGAAGCCGGGCGTGCCGGTCGGGACGATGAACAGCGACGGCCGCAGGTTGCCCTTCTGGTCCTGCGTGCGGGAGACGAACAGCACCGCGTCCGACTCGTCCACGCCGGAGATGAACGTCTTCTGCCCGTTCAGCACCCATCCGTCGCCGTCGCGGCGCGCCGTGGTGGTGATGCGGTGCGAGTTGGAGCCGGCGTCCGGCTCGGTGATCGCGAACGCCATCTTCACCGAGCCGTCGGCGAAGCGCGGCAGCCAGTGCGCCTTCTGGCCGTCCGTGCCGGACCTGGCGATGATCGTCGCGCAGATCGCCGGGGACACGACCATCAGCAGCAGCGGGCAGCCCGCCGCGGCCAGCTCCTCGCACACGGCGGCGAGGTCGCCGATGCCGCCCCCTCCGCCGCCGTACTCCTCCGGCACGTTGACCCCGAGGTAGCCGAGCCGCCCGGCCTCGGCCCACAGCTCGTCGGTCTTCCGCCCGGCCTTGGCCTTCTCCACGTAGTAGGAGGAGCCGTACTTGGCGCCCAGTTCGGCGACGGCCGCGCGCAGCGCCTTCCGCTCCTCGGTCTCGACGAAGCTCATTCGGGGGTCCCTTCGATGACGGCGAGCACGGCGCCGGACTCGACCTGCCGTCCCGCGGCGACGTTCAGTTCGGCGACCGTCCCGGCGGACGGCGCGGCGATGCGGTGCTCCATCTTCATCGCCTCCAGGACGACCAGGGTCTGCCCTTCGGCGACGGTCGCGCCCTGCTCGGTCTCGACGCGGACGACGGTGCCGGGCATGGGGGCCAGCAGGGAGCCCGGGGCGATCTGGCCGCTCGGGTCGGCGAAGCGCGGGACGGCGGCGAGCGTCACCGGGCCGAGGCGGGAGTCGACGTGCACCGCGTCCCCGGCGGTGGTGACGGTGAAGGTCTCGCGGAGGCCGCCGTGGTCGAGGACGACGCGCTCCGGCGCCGCGGCCACCAGCGACGTGCCGGGGCACAGCTCGGAGGCCAGGCCGTTCCTGTCCAGCCGGTAGTCGACGTCCACCGGGCCGCCGGGCCCCTCGAACGTCCTGCGCTGCGGCTGGGACCGCACGTTGCGCCAGCCGGACGGCAGCCCGCCGAGCACGGAGGCGCCCGCACGGTTCGCGGCGGCCTGCGCGAGCGCCGCGGCCAGCGCGCTGACGCGGACCGCCGCCTCGTCCGCGAGCGGCGCGGCCAGGGTGTCGAGGCCGATGCGGTCGAGGTAGCCGGTGTCGGTGTCGCCGTCCAGGAACGCCGGCTCCCCTAGGACCCGGACGAGCAGGTCGCGGTTGGTGGTCAGGCCGTGGATGCGGGCGCCGCGCAGCGCGGCCGCCAGCCTGCGCGCGGCGGCGGCCCGGGACGGCGCCCACGCGATGACCTTGGCGAGCATCGGGTCGTAGTGGACGCCGACCTCGGACCCGCTCTCCACGCCGCTGTCGAGCCGCAGCCCGTGCCCCGCCGGCACGGCGAACTCGGCGTCCACGCCCGGCACCTCGAAGGTGTGCAGCGTGCCGCTGGCGGGCCGCCAGTCCCGCGCGGGGTCCTCGGCGTACAGGCGGACCTCGATGGCGTGGCCGCGCGGTTCCGGCGGCGCCTCCGGCAGGCGGGCGCCCTCGGCGACCTCGATCTGGAGCCGCACGAGGTCCACCCCGTACACGCATTCGGTGACCGGGTGCTCGACCTGGAGCCGGGTGTTGACCTCCAGGAAGTAGAAGCGGCCGTCGCGCGCGAGCATGAACTCGACCGTGCCGGCGCCGACGTACCCGATGGCGCGGGCCGCGTTCGCCGCGGCCTCGCACAGCCGCGCGCGCAGCTCGGGCCCGACCGCCGGGGACGGCGCCTCCTCGATGATCTTCTGGTGGCGGCGCTGGACCGAGCACTCGCGCTCGCCGAGCGTCCAGACGGTCCCGTGCGCGTCGGCGAGGACCTGCACCTCGATGTGGCGGGCGTTCACCAGCAGCGGCTCGCAGAACACGGTCGGGTCGCCGAACGCCGACTCGGCCTCGCGCCGCGCCCCGGCGACGGCGTCCGGCAGCTCCGCCAGTGCGCGGACGACGCGCATGCCGCGTCCGCCGCCGCCCGCGGACGCCTTCACCAGCAGCGGGAGGTCCGACTCGGCGACCTGCGCGGGGTCGAGCTCGGGCAGCACGGGGACGTCCGCCGCGGCCATCAGCTTCTTGGCCTCGATCTTGGACCCCATCGCGGTGATCGCCTCGGGCGGCGGGCCGATCCAGACCAGGCCGGCGTCGACGACCGCCCGCGCGAAGTCCGCGTTCTCCGACAGGAAGCCGTAGCCCGGGTGGACGGCGTCGGCCCCGGCGCGCCCCGCCACGTCGAGGAGCCGCTCCGCCGACAGGTACGTCTCCGCCGGGGACGCCCCGGGCAGCCGCCCGGCCGCGTCGGCCTCCCGGACGTGCGGCGCGCCGGCGTCGGGGTCGGAGTGGACGGCGACCGTCCCGATGCCGAGGTCCCGGCAGGCGCGCAGGACGCGGCGGGCGATCTCGCCGCGGTTGGCGACCAGCACTCTGTTGATCATTGTTCGACACTCACATCCGGAAGACGCCGAAGCCCTCGGCTCCGCGCACGGGCGCGTTGTGGACGACGGACAGGCACAGGCCGAGGACGGTCCGGGTGTCGCGCGGGTCGATCACCCCGTCGTCGTAGAGCCGCCCGGACAGGAAGAACGGCAGCGACTCGGCCTCGATCTGCGCCTCGACCATCTCCCGCATCGCGCGGTCCTGGTCCTCGTCGTAGGCCTGCCCGCGCGCCTGCGCCGCCTGCCGCGCCACGATCGACAGGACGCCCGCGAGCTGCTGCGGGCCCATCACCGCCGACTTGGCGCTCGGCCAGGCGAACAGGAACCTCGGGTCGTACGCGCGGCCGCACATGCCGTAGTTCCCCGCCCCGTACGAGGCGCCCATCACGATCGTGATGTGCGGGACCCTGCTGTTGGCCACCGCGTTGATCATCAGGGCGCCGTGCTTGATGATCCCGGCCTGCTCGTACTCCTTGCCGACCATGTAGCCGGTCGTGTTGTGCAGGAACAGCAGCGGGGTGTCGCTCTGGTTCGCGAGCTGGATGAACTGCGCCGCCTTCTGCGCCTCGTCCCCGAACAGGACGCCCTGCGCGTTGGCGAGGACCCCGATCGGGTAGCCGTGGACGCGCGTCCAGCCGGTGACCAGGCTCGTCCCGTACAGCGGCTTGAACTCCTCGAACCGCGACCCGTCGGCGACGCGCGCGATGACCTCGCGCGGGTCGAAGGGGACCTTCAGGTCCTCCGGGACGATCCCGGCGAGCTCCTCGGCGTCGTACAACGGCTCCTCGACCGGGCCCGGCGCGGGGCCGAGCTTGCGGTGGTTGAGGTTCCGGACGATCTGGCGCCCGAGGCGCAGCGCGTCCGCCTCGTCCGCCGCCATGTAGTCGGCGAGGCCGGAGGTGCGGGCGTGCATCTCGGCGCCGCCGAGCTCCTCGTCGTCGGCCTCCTCGCCGGTCGCCATCTTCACCAGCGGCGGGCCGCCGAGGAACACCTTCGCGCGCTCCTTGACCATGACGACGTAGTCGCACATGCCCGGGATGTAGGCGCCGCCCGCCGTGGAGTTGCCGAACACGAGCGCGATCGTGGGGATCCCCGCGGCCGAGAGCCGGGTGAGGTCGCGGAACATGCGGCCGCCCGGGATGAAGATCTCCTTCTGGGTCGGCAGGTCCGCACCGCCCGACTCGACCAGGTTGATGACGGGCAGCCGGTTCTCCAGCGCGATGTCGGACGCCCGGAAGCTCTTCTTCACCGTCCACGGGTTGCTGGACCCGCCCCGCACCGTCGGGTCGTTCGCCACGATCATGCACTCGACGCCCTCGACGACGCCGATGCCGGTGACGACGCTCGCCCCCACCGGGAAATCGCTGCCCCACGCGGCCAGGGGGCTCAGTTCGAGGAACGGCGAGTCGGGGTCGAGGAGCAGCTCGATGCGCTCGCGCGCCAGCAGCTTGCCCCGCTTGCGGTGGCGGGCGACGTACTTCTCGCCGCCGCCTTCCAGTGCCTTGGCGTGCTCGGCGTCGAGGGCCGCCAGCTTCTCCAGCATGGCCGCGCGGCGCGCCCGGTACTCCGGGCTCCGCGCGTCCAGGGTGCTCTTGAAGGTCACAGGACTGCCTCCGGGATGTCGACGAGGCGGGACCGCAGCCACTCCCCCAGGGCCTTGCCCTGCGGGTCGAACCGGGTCGAGGCGGACACGCCCTCCTGCAGCAGCCCCTCGACGACGAAGTTCACCGCGCGGAGGTTGGGCAGCACGTGCCGGTGGACGGCGTGCTCCCGGGTCTCCGGCAGCAGCGCACGGAACCGTTCGGTGGTCAGGAACGGCTCCAGCCAGCGCCACTGCGCGTCGGTACGGGCCCACACGCCGATGTTGGCGTCACCGCCCTTGTCCCCGCTCCGCGCCCCGGCGACACGGCCGAGCGGTGCGCGAACGGTGTCGCCCGGCGGGACGTCGCCGAGGGGCGGCGGCTCGGCGGGGGCCTCGAGTTCGCGCACGACGGGTGCGGCGGGGACGGCGACGCGGTCGCCCTCGTGCGTCACCGCGACGTGTTCGACCGCGTCGTTCGGGACGTACGCGGGGGTGTAGACGCCGTAGGGGGCGCCCTTGCCGGGCGGGGAGGTCATCGTGAAGCCCGGGTAGCCGGCGAGCGCGAGTTCCACGACGGCGCCGCTGAACGCGCGGCCGACCCTCTCCGGATCCGGGTCCAGGACCGCGCAGCGGAGCAGGGCGGTGGCCTCCCCCTGCGTGGCCGGGTCCGGCGCGGGGGCGCCGATGAGCGTCCATTCGACGCGGGCCGGCCGCGCCTCCGCGAAGGCGTCCTCCAGCTGGGACTTCGCGAGCTCGGCCTTGGCGTCGACGTCCAGGCCGGTGAGGACGAAGGTCATCTCGTTGCGGTGGCCGCCCAGGTGGTTCAGGCACACCTTGGTGGACGGCGGCGGCGGGACGCCCTGGACGCCGCTGATGCGCACGCGGTCGGGCCCGTCCTGCGCCAGCGCGATCGAGTCGAACCGCGTCGTCACGTCCGGGCCCGCGTAGGAGGGCCCGCCGATCTCGTACAGGAGCTGGGCCGTGACGGTCTCGACCGTCACTGCGCCGCCCGTCCCGTCGTGCTTGGTGATCACGCTGGAGCCGTCGGGGTGGATCTCGGCGATCGGGAAGCCCGGCGCCTTTACATTGTAGATTTCTTGGAAGAAGGCGTAGTTGCCGCCGGTCGCCTGCGCGCCGCACTCCAGCACGTGCCCGGCGACCGTCGCGCCCGCGAGCGCGTCCCAGTCGTCCCGCGCCCAGCCGAAGCGGGCCGCGGCCGGGCCCACGACCAGGGACGCGTCGGTGACGCGTCCGGTCACCACCACGTCCGCGCCGGCCTTGAGGCACTCGACGATCCCCCAGGCGCCCAGGTAGGCGTTGGCGGTGAGCGGCTGCCCGTAGCGGGCGTCCGCCAGTCCGAGCTCCTTGGCCCGCGGCAGCAGGTCGTCGCCCTCCACATGGGCGATCCGCACGTCGATGCCCAGCCGGGAGGCCAGCTCGCGCAGCCGGTCCGCGAGCCCCCGCGGGTTGAGCCCGCCGGCGTTCGTGACGATCGTCGTGCCGCGCTCCGCCGCGAGCCCGAGGGACTCCTCCATCTGCCGCAGGAACGTCGAGGCGTATCCGGCGTCCGGGTCCTTCATCTTCCCGCGCCCGAGGATCAGCATCGTCAGCTCGGCGAGGTAGTCGCCGGTGAGGACGTCCAGCGGCCCGCCCTCCAGCATCTCCCGCACCGCGGAGAAGCGGTCGCCGTAGAAGCCCGAGGCGTTACCGACCCGCAACGGTTGGCTCATGGGCTGAACCCTGCCAGCCCGCCACTAAAAAATCAATCGCGCATGATTGTTTCTTCGCCTGATCGTTTGGTTCACTGGAGGGCCCACCGACCCGAGGACTCCATGACCGCCCAGGCACTCCCCCGCGAACCGCAGCAGGACCGCAGCCGCGCCACCCGGCGGCGCCTCCTGGAGGCCGCCGTCGACTGCCTCGCCTCCGTGGGCTGGGCGGGCACGACGGTGGCGGTCGTCGCCGAGCGCGCGGGGGTCTCCCGGGGCGCCGCCCAGCACCACTTCCGCACTCGCGAGGAGCTGGTGACGGCGGCGGTCGAGTACGGCTCGGACGTGCGGATCGCGCAGATGCGCGAGCGCCTGGACGTGCTCGCCGACCGGCGGCCTTCCACGCTCGACGTCGTCGCGCTCCTCGGCGAGATGTACACCTCCCCGCTCTTCCGCGCCGCGCTCCAGCTATGGGTCGCGGCCAGTTCCGACGAGCAGCTGCGCGCCCAGGTCGTTCCCCTGGAGGCGCGGGTCGGACGGGAGGCGCACCGCCTCACCGTCGAAGCCCTCGGCGCGGACGAGTCGGTCCCCGGCGTCCGGGAGACGGTCCAGGCGACCCTCGACCTGGTCCGCGGCCTCGGCCTGGCGGATCTCCTCACCGACGACTCGGCCCGCCGCACCCGCCTGCTCCACCAGTGGGCCGCCACGCTCGACCGGGCGCTCGGCCGCTGACCGCGCCCAGCCCGGCGATCAGAGGGTGATCTCCCGCAGGGGGTCGCCTCCGTCGATGAAGAGCCGGCCGCCGGGAGCCAGCACCGCGGCGATGCGCCGCAGAGCGTGCCGGCCGGCCTCCGGATGGCGGCCGTCGAGCGCGCCCACCCGGACGGCGAAGACGAGGTCGAAGGGCGCCTCACCCGCGTCGAGCGTGAAGTCCTCGATGGCGGCGCGGCGGACGCTCATCCGTCCCGCCGCGATCTCCTCGGCCGAGGCCGCCTCCGCCTGCGCGACCGCCTTGGCCGACCGGTCGATCGCGACGATGTGCCCGCCGTCGAGCCGGGCGGCGACGGCACGCGCGGCCGCCCCCGGCCCGCACCCGATCTCCAGGACCCGCATCCCGGGCGCGAGCGGCAGAGCGTCCACGATCTCGGCGAGACGCGGCGAAAGCGACGGCATGCACCGACCCTATGCCACCAATCTGAGGGTGGGGACGAAGCCGGCTTCCTGCCGCAGTGGAAGCAGAACGCTCGGAAATGAGAAAGGCCCCGCCGTGATCGGCGGGGCCTTTCCTAATAAGTGTCCGGCGGCGTCCTACTCTCCCACACGGTCTCCCATGCAGTACCATCGGCGCTGAAGGGCTTAACTTCCGGGTTCGGGATGGGACCGGGTGT